>JBGARJ010000039.1:0-51789 GCA_044230315.1 Saprospiraceae bacterium | reverse complement strand
ACATCAAGAAATTGACAATATATTCCATTGTATATTATCTAAGCAACTTAATAATTATTGGATTAACCGGGTTCTATTTTATTGTAGGCCTTAACGAACCGGATTACAGTATTGGCGATCGTTTCACGCACTTTGCATACGGTCTTGCGATTGCATTCACTTTACTACCAATTCACGAATACATACATGTTTTGGCATATAAATCACAGGGCGCAATAAACACTTCATACGACGCAAATCTTAAAAAGTTTTATTTTATGGCACTTGCCGACAGATTTGTTATTAATAAAAGAGAGTTTGAAATTGTTGCACTTTCCCCATTTATAATTATAAATACTGTATTAGTAATAATGTTATACATAGTAAACCCAAATTGGCAATTGACAATTGTTGGTATTTTATTTACGCATACGGCTATGTGTTCAGGCGACTTTGGACTTTTAAGCTACTTTGAATTCAACAAAGACAAACATGTGGTAACATACGATGACACGGAAAGGAAAATATCATACTTCTATGGGAAGGCAAAGGAAAGAAAAACGACCGCGTAACAATTCATTTTCCGAAAATTGCTCCTAAATGTTGAAAATTTGTAACGTGTAACGTTAGCGGTAATGCAAAAAAACGACATAAGATAATAATGGAAATGAAACAGGAAATTTGGTTGGCAAACGGACTTTTAATTTTTCATTCCATTGTGGTTGGAATTACAGTAGCAGGGGCTATCGCTTTGTTTACAGGCAGGTTTGCCAAATTTCACACAAAAGACTTTTTTGCCTGGGCATTCATTATTTGTGCATTTGGACAGATTTTTTCACTTGTCCTGACCGGAGGTTGCATTTTTACAGATTGGGAAAGAAAGATTAGACTTCAAGCCGACCCGACTGCTTCATACTCAAGAACCTTTTTAAAGGAATACATGCCTTTTTTACCAGAAGGTATTATTCACGCAACTCCATTTCTTACTATTGGAGCATTAATAGGAGCATTAATCCAAATTCGCTTTGCAATTAAGCGAAAAAGGAACTTGAACAGACAATAATAAAAAACTCAAATCGCAGAACTAAATTCAACAAGGCGCTTATGAAAATAAAAGCACATACCGCTAACATGGTTTTTGCGTCAGGCGGGATGACGTGGAAACATTAAGCTGAGTGCTCATATTCAAGTTCAGTGCTTATTGACAGTTTTGTGCTTCGAATCCCACCCGAACGCAAAGCCTTAAAACGTTAAGTTCCATTTTTTGAAAAACCTTAACCAATAAGTCAATTTTTATTTGATCTTATGTCACCAGGTAAAACAAGACAACCCTATTTCACCATAGCCTCCTGCTTAATCTTTTTTATGTATGGGCTTGGGCTGATCAAATACTTTTATTTTCCTGCTTATCTTATATCGGCGAGTGAAGTATTAACCGTTGTTTTTAATTTTTTGTTTTTTGTAGGGCTTGGCTTACTTGTTGGCAAAGATTTCAAATGGATTAAGTATATATTATTGATTTTGACCGTTTTTGGTTTGATCAATATGTATTCAAGGTTTGAATACACCCTTCAAAAACCTGATTTGATCAATATAATCGTTGTCGCCCAACGGGTCATTTTACTTTTATCCACTATATTGGTTTTTGTCGCTCCGAAGGCTATGGAGAATAATGTTGCGGGAGATCCTGTCTTAGAGCAGAAATTTTAGTATGATCAGGCGAATAATAGTGTGCAGAAAGGTTTCATAAGCAAGGACAGGATCAAACGGCGAATTATTTACAGCTGGCGGGGCGAGCAACAATAAAAAGAATGGACCTTGACGTTAAGAACATGTTTGGAATTTCATTGCTGGGCTCCAAACGGAAAATTTCATTTCATACGGCGTTAAATTTTTCGGCGGATTGCCCGCATACGCCTGCAAAATTTGCCTTGTCTGAAATTAAATTTTTCCATTTTCGCCTCAGCATGAAAATCCAAACATGTTCTAAAGGCAAAGAAAACAGCAGGTCGTATTAACTACCTGAAGAGGTCGCATCAATGTTTGTTGCAGGAGGAAGCGGCTCCTTGGGTTACTGCAGACGCTACTAGATATTTAATAAGCACGCCGATCTATTTATTTTAAGCATGTAAAAAGACCATATCATGGTTTCGAGCATCCAAAAAGAAAAAGCCGATCTGTTCCTGAAATACCATGAAGACAAAGAAATTCTGGTTCTGTTAAACTCGTGGGACATCGGAAGTTCCAAACTAATAGAAGCATGTGGTTATAAAGCGATCGCCACAACCAGCATGGGAATAGCGGCCTCTTTAGGGTATCCGGACTGCCAGGTAATACAATTGGCCGAAATGATCCAAGCCATAACGGGGATCGTAAATGGAGTACAGGTCCCGGTAACCGTGGATATAGAAGCCGGGTATGGGAAAAATTTAACTGAAATAATTGAATCGGTCAAAAAGATAATTGCAACCGGGATTGTCGGAATAAACATTGAAGACAGCATCGATTTAAGTCCGGTTTTAATGGACGAGACGGAATTTTGTGAAAGAATATCGGCCATTCGCGCCTTATCCGATTCGCTGGGCTTCCATTTAGTCATTAATGCCAGGACGGATTCATTTTATGTTTCATCCGGTTCGCCACGGGAAAAATTAGCGGAATCCATCCGGCGTGGCAATAAATACCGGGAAGCCGGCGCCGACTGCATATTTGTACAACCGGTATGGGAAAGAGAAACGATTTCAACGTTGGTTAAGGAAATTAATGCCCCCATTAATATCCTTTCAAACCCCGGGATTGCAGCCGGATTACCGCCATCCGTGCGTGAATTGCAGGAGCTGGGTGTCGCCCGCTTAAGCCTGGGCTCCAGTTTGATGAAAGCGACCTTGTCGCTGATTAAAAAAGTGGCTGACGAACTGTCTGAAAAAGGGACCTACAATACGTTATTCGATGCTTTAACACCGCTGCCAGCGGCTGCATTGGCCTATAAAATGGCCGTCGGGCAGAAAAACTGAAGAGCAGCCGCTCAAATCGCCCCTGCGCCTGTTTGCGGCTAGATCAACCCGCAAACCCAAAGGCAACCGTAAAGACAGCATAGAGGCCGTCGTCAACTTATATAAGCAAGCCAAACCATCCAGGTATATGTCCGGCACGAAAAACAAACCAAAAGAAATCCCGGAATACCAGCTGGACCGATCCTTTTACACGGTGCATAAGGACTTCCATGCCGGTAGCAACTTCGGGTTAGATGACACGGAATCGCTCATCTGCAATGGGTTCGGCCTGTATTCTTCGGCGGCGCTGCGGCAAAAAATCGGACCGATCAAATCAGAGTTCTACCGGATCGGTTTTGGCATAGCGGGAAGTGTGGATATCCATTGCGGTTTAGAGCAATTTCATTTCACCCCGGGGTGTATCGCCTTTACATTTCCTGGGCAGATCTTTTCCATGCGCGACAAAAGTGAAGATCTTCTGGTCTTCTATATGCTGTTCACGGAAGGCTTTAGAACATGTTTGGAATTTCATCGCTGGGCTGCAAATAGAAAATTTAATTTCATACTGCGTTAAAGGCTGCAAATAGAAAATTTAATTTCATACTGCGTTAAATTTTTCGGCGGATTGCCCGCATACGCCTGCAAAATTTGCCTTGTCTGAAATTAAATTTTTCCATTTTCGCCTCAGCATGAAAATCCAAACATGTTCTTAAAGACTTCAAGGCGGCCCGCTCCTTTATGCGGTCCGGGCTGAAAGGCATTAAGCCCGCAAAAAGGCACCTGGCAAACCATGCGTACGAAAAAGCCAAATTATCCTTTGTAAACGGCGCTGTCGGACGCCCCTTGAAACTCCACGAACTCCATCCAATAATGCGCCAGGGTCTCGATGACAACATTGCTACTTTCGCCATTGAAAGCGAAACATTCGGGTATCCGCTGACCATCGGGCAAATAAAAGGCATGCAGGTAAAAACCCTGCTCCTGAAAAGTGATAAATCGCCGAGGTGGTTTGGCTATATTTGTGCACAATTGAATCGGGTATTGCCGAATTCAGAATTAAAAACCTTGAATGCATCCACACACTGGCTGCATCTTGACGAGGCTGATTTGTTCAACAGCACTGTTGTGAATTTTATCGAAAGAAACAACGGCAACTAATTGAGAACCAATTCGTATTTGAAATGCGCTGCTGGTCCGTTGTTTGGCTTTCCGGTTAGAGCAGGTATCCCGTCCATTGTCCGGCAGGTGTTTTTGAACTAGTGGGCCGTCTCCAGCCAGGTAAATAAGGCAATCGCCCCGCCATGGGGCTATTGCGTTTGCACTGCTGCTGGCAACAAAATCGAATAAAAGAGCCGATATGAAAAATGCGAACAACATGCACTGTTTATTCCTCCTCCTGCACCTCGGCCTTTTGCCTGTTGGGCTGGCAGCACAGCTGATCCTCCGGGTGACAGGCCTTCCCGGTAGCACGCCTGCCGGCGCCGAGCTATACGTGGCCGGCACCCTGAATGATTGGCAACCCGGACTGGCCCAGTACCGCCTCCAGCAAGACGGACAAAACAACTATTTCATAGCGCTTCCCATCCAGCCGGGAATGGTGCAGTTCAAATTTACCCGCGGAGGGTGGGAAACGGTCGAAATCAAAGCCGATAAAAGCGACCTCCCCAACCGCAGTATTGACTATCGCGGCGGACTTCAGGTAGATTCCATCACCATCGAGGGATGGAAAGACATCGACGGGCAAATCATAGACAAACACCTGCTGGACGGCAGCTGGGTGACCTATAAATATGAACGGTCAGGAGAAGTTCACCTGGAATTCTTTGATGGCAAAGTGATGTGGAAATGGCTGGACAATTCCAATCCGCAGGAAGCTGCCCGGGACGCGAAGCTGACGGATCAGGAGAAGAGCGGCGGAATCGCTTACCGCTCCCAAAAAATTGGGGAGCAGCTCTATGTCGTAAATTGGTACGATAAGCCATCCGGCACGTATGTTACCCTTACGTTGAACTTCAAGGAGCGACAAATGTGTGGTTCCGCCATACTGGACGCTAAAGAAGAAAATACCGCTACCATATTTGACAGCGGCGTGATTGAAGCGTATGAGTTGAAGCAATAAATCGGGTGTATGTGAAGAATGCTTGCGGTTAACGCCTTGGGCGTCATTCCCGGCGACCGGGCAAAATCAACACATCACATTGTTTTATACTGAAATAATTTAGCATCATGGCAGAAGAAAACAATAACAACACGAACATCCTGGGCAAAAGATCTTTACCCAATTTCTTGCTGCTGCTTTTGTGCCTGTCCATCCCGTGCTGGGTGTTTGGCGCAATGTATGACGTGCAAATCTTCCCCGGATTGAAATTGTTTCAGCTGCCGCTCGCCATGCCGATGTTTGCAGCGCTGATACTCATTTACCGGGAAAATGGGACATCTGGCGTAATCGCCCTGCTGAAAAGGACCTACGATTTTCGCCTTTTTAAACCAATCATTTGGCTGCTCCCGATACTGTTCATATATCCCAGCATTAGTTTTCTCGATTATTGTATCCTCCGTTGGTCCGGTACCGCTATCCCGCCTCCGCATTTCTCGCTTCCTGTAATGCTCGGTTACACCACGGTTTTCTTTATGACCTATGGGGAAGAACTCGGCCTGACAGGGTATGCCACTGACCCGATGCAACAGCGTTTTAGCGCGCTGAAGTCGGGCCTGCTTCTTGGGCTGGTGTGGGCAGGCTATCATATTCCGGGTTTCATCATAAGCCAATATTATTCATTCGAGTGGATTTTCTGGCACTCCTTGTACATTATTGCGACCCGTGTTTTGTTCGTTTGGGTCTATAATAATTCAGGGAAGAGTTTGTTCTCGATGGCTTTGTTCCATTGGACCTATGGCTTTTTCTGGAGTTTGTGGCCGCAAGAAAATTTGCAGAAGGCGGTCTCCTTCTACGACCCGCGCATCTGCGCTGTACTGGCTATCGCCTATGTCGCAGTAGTGGTATACTTATGGGGGCCAAAGACCTTGGCGAAATACAGATACGCTTAGGATGCGTCTGACCGGCGGCTAACATCACACCAAAGCAAGACAAGGCAGCCACCTGCGCCGGTAGCGCACCGCATCAAAGATGCCGGCGAGCACAACCTGAGCAGGTTTGCGAAGACGTTGCGCCGGCCGGGGTACCGGGGCGGACGAAAGGAGCGTTGTATGCTGTACTAAGTAACGCTAAAAAAATAATTTGCCGATTGGAACGAATTTAGATTCCTCGCTCCGCTCGGAATGACAAGGGTCACAAACAACAAAGGGAGGGGCGATAGATGAAGGAGACGAAACATGTCGTAGCCCCTCCCATTGAAGCCAAACTGATCGAGCAAAACCCAAGGGTTAAGTAGGGGGGCCCCACTATGCAGCCTTTGCCCGAATCTAACGCCCCCAAGTTCTTGCTCAACGCCCTGTCATTCCGAGTGAAACGAGGAATCTGGACTTTACAAATCGTGACTTTATTATTTTATCGTTCCTAAAACGAATAGTCCGGTAGGTTTTTGCAAACCTTTGAACATGAAGCCTGGAGCATGTTGTTGGCGAGGACGCCAACAACGGCGTTATGGCTTGATTTTCAACGAAATGCCGCTGTTGGCGTCCTCGCCAACAGCAAAATGTACCGGACTATTGTAAAACAGAAATTGAAAATGAGTTTAAGGTCCGGGAAAATTAGATCCACCCAAAGAAGTGTTTTGCTCTGTTTGCTGCTCGCCTTATGGGCGTCCGTTAATGCACAGGAAAGGCAAAAACGAAGCGAAAAATACGCTGACGCTTACCAGCAATATTTAGATGCCGCCTGCCCAATTGAAACGGACAGTATTCAGCATTTCGTCTATTTTGCGCGGGACAGAGCATCGCTGATCGACCACCCCCTGCTTACCCATCCGATGTTCAAAGGCGCTCAAATCATGTATTCCTGGAAAACGCTCGAGCCGGCTGAAGGGCACTATGATTTTTCTGTTTTAAGACAGGATTATGCGTATCTGAAAAAATATAACAAAAAATTATTTGTTCAGTTACAAGATGTCACATTCAACCCTGCCTATAAAGCAATACCCGACTATTTATGTACGGCTGAATACGACGGCGGCGCAGTATTACAATACAATGATGCAGGGAAACCTGAAGGTTGGGTTGCAAAACGGTGGAATAAAAAGGTCAGAGCACGATTTGCCTTACTGCTGCAAGCAATCGGCAACGAATTTGATGGGGAAATAGAAGGCATCAACCTCCAGGAAACATCCATCATGGTAAGGGATTCCAGTTTTTCCGAACAGGATTATGTAAATGGGCTAAAGGAGAATATGCTGGCGTTGAAAGCATCGTTTCACACCTCCGCTACGATGATCTATGCCAATTTTATGCCCGGGGAATGGCTGCCCCGGAATGACAAAGGGTATCTCCGGAGCATATACCAATACGCGGAAGAAATCGGCGTGGGGCTTGGAGGGCCGGATCTAATGGTAACCAGGAAAGGACAACTCAATCATATCATCACGTTATTACACGAAGGGCATTACACTGTCCCGGTCGGGATTGCCATACAGGATGGTAATTACATCGGCAAGACGGGCAATGACGGCGATGAGCAGGAGAAAAATAACCGGAAAAACATTGTTCCATTACTGCATGCTTTCGCAAAAGATTTTTTGCGGGTCAATTATATGTTTTGGGCAAACCAGGAACCTTATTTTAAAGAAGATGTGTTGCCTTGCTTTTCGGGCGAATAGATAAAATACGGCGGGGTAACAAAATTTAGGAAGGCACGTGAATTGGGGATCGACTTTAGTCGCAGGCAATTGAAAATCAATCATTCGTTCTTCCTGAATCCATTCGAAGCGGTGCAAGGTTCGTAGCAAACAGCCCACCATCAAATTCACGTGAAAAGAGCCGTGCGGAGTACTAGGCAAGGTTTGATCTGCCAGTTGACATTTATCGCACGCCCAAATTTTGCTTAACCGGGCCGGTCTAACCCGCTTTAACCGCACGCACTCCCCAAGATTACCCACCGCTCCCGTACCTTTGCCCGGCCCCCGCACCGCATCCAGCACCAACCAACACCGGGACCGCCGCGCTTATGTACCACCTGTCGCCACACCGATTCGCCGCGCTTGTTTTAGTCGCGCTTTTCAGCCAACCGCTTGCCGCTCAGCACACCATTGCGCGCGAATGGAGCGAAGCGCTGCTGCAAACCATGCAAGAGGACCTTGCCCGCCCACATGTGCAGGCGCGCAACATCTTTCATTTCTCGGTGGCCCTGTACGATACCTGGGCAGCCTACGACGGCGAAGCCACCCCTTACCTGCTCGGTAAAACCGTGGATGGCTACACGTGCCCCTGCAGTGGGGTGCCCAAGCCCGCAGATGTGGACGCGGCGCGCCAGGAAGCCATGAGTTTTGCCGCCTACCGCTTATTGTCGGCCCGTTTTACGCATTCCCCGCGAACCCCGGGCGCGGTGTACCGTTTCCGGGAATTGATGAAAACGCACGGGTACGATTTCACCAACTACTCCATCGACTACCGCTCCGGTTCGCCGGCGGCCCTCGGCAACTACCTCGCCCAATGCATCCTGCAAATGGGCGCGCTGGATGGCGCCGCCGAGGCAAACAACTACCTCGATCACGACTACCAAGCGGTGAACCCGCCCCTGGAAGTGATCGCGCCCGGCCCGGGAAAGGTGATTGACCCCAATCACTGGCAACCCCTTAAACTGGACCGCCCCATCGATCAGGACGGCTACCCGATGCTGGAATGCCGGTGCCTCGGCCGGCCGTTCGCTTCCCTCGTCGACTCCGTCGACCAAAGCGGCCGCCGGTTCACAGGCACGCAGAATTTTCAGGGCTCCGCCTGGGGGCAGGTAAAGCCCTTTGCCCTGAACAAGGAGAACCAGAAGACCTACCGCCGCGACGGGCACGAATACCGGCTGTACGCCGACCCCGGCGCCGATTTTTTCCCGCGCCTCGACACCCTTCACGGCGGCGGCACCTCGAAGGAATACCGGTGGAATTATGCCCTGGTGGCCGCCTGGTCGGCCCTGTTGAACCCCGACGACACCACCCGTTGGGATATATCCCCCCGGAGCATGGGCAATGTGGAGCATTACCCCCGAAACCTCGCGGAACTGCCCGCTTTTTACGATCTCAAAACCGGTCGCGACCCGGGCGCCGGCCATGCGGTCAATCCCCGTACCGGCCAGCCATACGCCCCGCGGGTGGTGCCGCGCGCCGATTATATCCGCGCGGCCGTGCAGTATTGGGCCGAAGGTCCCGACGCCGAAACCCCGCCCGGGCACTGGCTGGCGTTGTTGAACTACGTTAGCGACCAACCCGGCCTGGTGAAAAAATTCAACGGCAAAGGCCGCCCCATGAGCGATCTGGAGTGGGATGTCAAGGCGTACTTCGTGCTCGGCGGCGCCCTGCACGATGCGGCCATCGCGGCCTGGGGTCTCAAAGGCTATTATGACGGGGCGCGGCCCATTACGGCGCTGCGGTATATGGCCGCCCACGGTCAGAGCAGCAACCCCAAAGGGCCTTCCTATCATCCGGCAGGCATTCCGCTCCTGCCGGGGCGGATCGAACTGGTGAAACGGGGCGATCCCCTCGCAGGCCCCCGGAACGTCAACGCCGGGAAAATCAAGTTTTACGCCTGGAAAGGCCCTTTTGCCGTGCGCAACCCGGATACCATGGCGGCCGGGGTGGGCTGGATTCTGGCCGAAAACTGGTATCCCTATCAACCCAAAACCTTTATTAGCCCGCCGTCTGCCGGTTTTGTGTCCGGACATGCCGCTATTTCCCATTCGGCTGCCGAGGCGCTCGCATGGCTGACGGGCGATGCCTATTTCCCCGGCGGCCTGGGCGAGTACACCGTTTATGCCAACAACCATTTTCTACGCGTCGAGCAAGGCCCCAGCGTGGATGTTCCCCTGCAATGGGCCACTTACCGCGACGCCGCCGACCAGGCGAGCCTGTCGCGCGTGTGGAGCGGCGCCAATACCCCCTTCGACGATATACCGGGGCGGCTGATTGGCGTCGAGGCCGGTACCGCCGCTTTCCAGTTGGCGAAAACCTATTTTTACCAGGACCGCGACCACGACGGATTTCTCAGCTTTGAAGACTGCGACGACAACAACGCGGCCGTGCATCCTGGCGCTGTGGAACAGTGCGACGGGCTGGATAATGATTGCAACGGGAAAACGCGGACGACGTGAGATCCGCCCGCCGCATGGCCGAGCCTTGTGCCCCTGCCTGGATGCAACCGGACGCACCGGGTTCGGCAGCGCGGCGCGACGATCATGCCCCACCGTGTTTCAGGCCTGCCTGCGATTTACCCGTCGCGCATACCGGCGCCGTGCAGAGCCAAGCGGGGCCCGGCCGCTTTCCACCCGTTCCGGCGACTCAAAAATAATCGGTGGAAAAGGGCGGATTAATACAACAAATTGTATAATTGAGCGCAGCCCGTTTGACCGCGGAGGGTGGAATTTCCAGCCGTTAAAACATGTTCGGAATTCATCGCCGGGCGTCGGAAAACGATCCGTGTATGCGGATTGCGAAAATCTGCGTGCCGGCAGGTCCATTATCGGTGCCTGACTGCGAGTATGATGTTGTCAACAGGTATGAAGCGTGTAGCGTCGGCGTGACCTTTTGAGTCACGCCGACGCTAAGAACGGACAGCTAACTTTAAGTTGACGACATCAGACTGCGAGTCACGTGGATGATACGCACGGAAAGGCCCTTTTCGCAAACTACTTTCCTCCAGGTATAAACACCCCACCTAATCCGCACCTGTACAGAACGACGCCTGCAACGGTTATGCGCATCATGCGTTCAGGCGCCGTGCATGTGCGCCCCTTATGGCAAACAAAATAAATGAAAAATGGACATCAAGAATTCAAATATTACCATCAATGTCGGAGACCTGGATACGTCCATTTCTTTTTACCAATCCATTGGGTTTACGTTAAAACAGCGCTGGAACGATCATTATGCCCAGTTGACTGCACCCGGCATCGTAATTGGGTTGCACCCAACAACTGAACCCGACACCCAACGGCATTCCGGAAGCCTTTCCATTGGTTTTACAACATCGGATTTCGAAGCGGCTAAAACCGAGTTAAATCAATTGGGTATAGCCGCAATCGAAAGAACAGAAGCAGGCGGAGACTTTCTTCATTTTAATGACCCCGATGGAACCGCACTCTATTTTATCAGCCCCAAATGGTAACAGGCTTGCTGCCACGGGCGTATTGGGCGGTAAAATGCCGTTTTGGCGCTGCCTGAACAAGCACTCAACCCCGATGTGACCCGATAAATTGCCGGACTTCATGCGTACATCAAAAAACACATTATGACAAAGGGAAATCAAACGGCGTTGTCGCCAGAGCAGCGGGCTGCGCTGCTTCACGTATTAAAAGCCCGTTTCGAGCAAAACATGCAACGCCATAAGGGGCTCGTATGGGCGAATGTTCTGGCCAGGCTGGAGGCCAAGCCGGAAAAGTTGTGGTCGCTCCAGGTAATGGAAGAAACCGGCGGCGAACCGGACGTGGTTGGACAGGACAAAAAGACGGGCGAATACCTGTTTTATGATTGCGCGGCGGAGAGCCCTAAAGGCCGCAGGAGCGTTTGTTACGACCGCGAAGCCCTGGACGCCAGGAAAGAACACAAACCCGGCGATAGCGCCGTGGAAATGGCTGCCTCTATGGGCGTCGAGCTGCTGACCGAAGCGGAATACCGGGCGCTGCAGCAACTCGGCGCATTCGATTTGAAAACCTCCAGCTGGGTAAAAACGCCCGATGCGATTCGAGCACTCGGCGGCGCCCTTTTTTGTGATCGCCGTTTCGACACGGTTTTCGTATACCACAACGGCGCCGAATCGTACTATGCCGCCCGGGGATTCCGCGGCGCGCTGCGGGTCTGACTAAAGCGGGGTTTAGTACATGTTTGGAATTTCATCGCCGGGCCCAAACATGTGCTGAAACCGAAGTACTTTTGGTCCCCAAGCCTCGATGGCCTTGTACTGCTCGCATCAACCCTTGCCCCGACCATTTAACAATTTAGCACATGCAAAAAAGAAAACTTGGCAAAAGCGGCCTGGAGGTTTCGGCGCTCGGGCTTGGCTGTATGGGAATGAGTTTCGGTTATGGTACCCCACCCAACAAACAGGATATGATTGCCCTGATCCGCGCAGCCGTTGAAAAAGGCATTACCTTTTTTGATACGGCCGAAGTGTAAGGGCCCTTTGTAAACGAAGAACTCGTGGGCGAAGCCCTGGCGCCCTTCAAAGGACAGGTTGTGATCGCAACCAAGTTCGGATGGAAGCCAAATGAAGCAGGCAGATGGTCGGAACTGGACAGCCGCCCGGAACACATCAAAGCCGTTGCCGACGCCTCGCTCCGGCGTTTGAAGGTGGATGCGATTGACCTGTTTTATCAGCATCGCGTTGACCTGGATGTTCCGATCGAAGACGTAGCGGGCGCCGTGAGGGGCATTCGGGAGACGTGGCCCGTCCAAACGCTTCAGATTTGACCCAACCCAGCACGCGGTCGCGTGCTGGTGGGCTTCGACACGCCTCAAAGCGGCGTACTGGAAATCCGGACGCCATTGAGGCGCCGGCTGCATAGCCAGCCTGTTGAGCAAAAGTTCAGTCGTGTACTGGATATGGGCAACTACCTCAAAGGAATGTACGTGTTGCGCTTCCAATGCCGGGATGGCCGGTCGTTCGTTGGGAAAGTTGCGCTGGAGTGAACGCCCTATAAATGCGCGTGTTGCCGGCCGCCCCTGACTGATCGGTCTTTATGCGCTAATTTTGGTACCTGAACATGAGAGAAATATCGACCATGAAAAATCTTGCATCCAGCCTGGCGACAATCATCCTGTTGCTACCACTGCCCTTCTTCTTCTGGCAATGCCATCAGGATGACACCCCCCAACCGGAAAGTGTCGCCGGCGTCTACACCGGCGAATACATCTGCACGAGTTACAATGGAACCAGTTATCCGGTCAGCCATGATGCCGGAAGTCTGGAATTGGATATGGACGGCGATACGCTCCGGCTCGTAAACGCCGGATTCTGCCTCTATGGAACATGGGATTTTCAATTCGATTCCATATGCCAGGCAGGAAAACTATATGCCTGTTCGCGCTGGTCGGTGCCAAACAGAACCTACAGTTCCCTGCATTATTTTGTAAACTTCGACAGTGTGATCATTTCCCTACCCATCCACAGCGGCTATGGCTGGCTGGGGCAGGAATTTCGTGGGAAACACCAGTGAGGCGGCCCGCCAATCGTTCCCCTCGCCTACCCTATTTCCATTCCACCGCCAGGTCCCGGATGACGGCGGGCGCGCCGCCGTTGTACAAGATACCGAAACCGCCTGAGCTGTTGCCGGATATGGCTGCTTCCATAGCTACAGCGGGCAACACCGCAGCCGGATAGGCCGATGCGTCGTATTTCGAATCGGTGGAGGCGCGGGCGCTGAGTTTGCCCGATTTCACCCGGAGCACAAGGGTGCAGTTGGTCCGGTAGCAGGACGTGGAAACCGGTTCGCCGATCCGGCTGGCTGCGCCGTTTTGATAGCGGACAAAGACAAAATCGACCGAATTGCCGTATTTGGTGGTGCGCTCGATCCGCAAACCGTAACCGCTTTGAGTTGTTGCGTCGAATTTGATCAGCACATCCATATACAGCGGCGCCACGGAAAAGCCTTGGCCGGCCGATTTGAACGGCGCCACCCGGAGGGTCATTTCCATATCGCCAAAGGCATCCCCCACCGGTGTGTAACTCATAAATCCACTGCGCCCCTGTAGCAGGCCGCTGATGCCCTGGGCACCGTCGCTGCCTTCCCCGTAGTACCAGGCATCGCCCGCCGGGGCGGGGTACCCGGTGTCGATGTGGCGCCAGGTCCAGAACCCGGGCAGGACCCGGGGTTGGTTTGCCGTGGAAATTACTGAGAAATCGGGATGCAGCATATGCTTATCGCCCGTAACCCATAAGGCCCGGGCCGGCTCCGGCAGCAGGACTTCTACCGCAGGCCCCGCGAGGCTCCGGACATGTTTGGGCGCGATCGTGGCCTTCAGGTAATAACCGGCGTCGCCGGCGCTCAACAGGTAAGTTTTCAGCGGCTTGCCCAGACGGGACACCGCTACCGGGATCGCATCGCGGCCTGCCGCGTCGGAACAGCGGTACCAGGTGATGTCAGACCGGTCTTCCAATTCCGCGTCCAGCCGGTACTCCAGCGATAGCATGCCTTCGGACGGGCGGGTGAGGCGCGGCGCTACGCTGAACCCCGGCGCCGGCAGGATCCGGGGGCTTATGCTCAACTCACAGGCGGCCTCCAGCCCGGAGGGTGTGGAAGCGATGACGATGACCCGCTGCGACTCCAGCCCGTCATTGGCCGGAATGACCCCGCAATGCAAGCCGTCGGCTGCTATGTTCAATCGGGCGAAGCGCCGGGATTCCAGCGCCAGTTGCCAGCGGATGGTATCGGGCCGGGCTTCCACATTGCCGAAGCGCAGCAGTTTTACCGATAGCGTGGCCGTATCCCGGCCCGTTTCGAGGCTGTCGCGGGTAGTGCTGAGCAACAATTGGGTGGGCAGATCGGTAAAGCGCTTGCGTTGCTCTTTTTCGGCGCGCAGCACGCGTGTTTTTATGTGCATGGGGTCCCAGTCATCCTCGCCTTTGAGGAGGTTGTAGGTGTTGTACAGTACCGCGCCGTCTGCCTCGATCCGGTATGCATCGAGGATGGATTTGCCGGTCATATCCACCGTGCAGGCGGAGTCATTCCGGCCGATAAACAGCGGCAGCCGGTTCAGGGTGGCGCCGAACTGGTAGTTGCGGGTTTCAGCCGGCGGCAGGTCTTTCCAGCCGATGTACAAGCGGTCGTCGTCGGCCCGGAACCGGGTGTCGACCACCGCCAGTTGACCGCCGGCTTTTACGAAATACTGTGCGCCGCGGGTGTACGCCCGGATATCGCAATTCAGGAGCACGGCGCCGGTGCCGCGAGTGATGTAGAAGGGTTTGGAGCTGTAAAAATCGAAGCTGCTGTTCAGGTACACGCCGGTGCTGCAGAGGGCATCGTCGGTGGATTCGAAATGGCAACGGTCGAACAGCACGCGTTTTCCACCTACGAAGGGGCAGAGGTTGAGGCGGCTGACAAAACGGGTGTTTCGCGCCACGATCTTGTCGCCGTCGCAATGGATGAGTTGAGCCTGCACAATAGCCGGGGCGCGTTTGGCGCGGCCAAGCGCAGGCTTCAAGGGGAAACCCAGGTCGATATTGCAGTAATTGCCGAACGTGATATTTTCCGAGGAGGTGCCGTCGCCGAAAAAGCGGAACATGGTAAAATTGCCCTGCGCGCCGAGCGTTTGTCCGCGGTTGCAGGCCAGCACCATGTTCTCCGGGTTTTGGTTCAACCCGTAAAACCGCAGCCAGGCGCAGCGGATCGTCATGCCGTACGGGGCGCGTTCGCCTTCTTCCGGGTAACGGATGGCCGGGTCATCGGGGTTATCGATCCAGTACACCCAGGGCGCGAGGTAAAGGGTCATGGGTTGCGCTTCCGTGCCGTCCGTCAGTTGTTTCACCGCGCTTTGGACCGAATTGAACACGTAAGGATGTCCGGCGATTGCTGCGTCGCTCAGCTGCCCGTCGATGAAGAATGCACGCGGGTTGAGGACAATGGTATCGCCCCGGTAGATGATCCGGTCGCCTGTAAACAGGACCGGGTCGCTCGGGTCGAGGGGATGATAGGGGAAGGATTGTTGTGCAGCGGCTTGACGAAAGAGGAACACAGTCGCGATTAGAAGAATATTTTTCATCCGTTAAAGATAGCGGGATACCTGCCGGAAGCAAATAATCCCGGATCCCTAAAAACCGGTCGCGCGTATCAACGCCCCATGCTTTACATGCGTTATTTCCGGAAACTTCCCGGCCAGGAATGCAACCAAAGCAATCGAACGGTAGACTCTTGCCACCAGAATTCATCCCGGGTAAAATCAATATCCTTCGGATAACCGGGAAATTGGATCAACTTACCATCCCAAAAGGCCCATGAACGCCAAGCAGGAACACACATTCATGCAGGGTCACAAAACAATAGAATCGAGCACTTGTAGGTAACAATAGTCCCGTAGGTTTTTGCCAACCGTTGAAAATGAAGCCTGGCGCATGTTGGCGGCGGGGACGCCAGCAGCAAAACGTACCGGACTATTGCTCCTGTCAATCGTATTTTATTTCAGCGTTCCGTTCCCCAGTCAAGGTAAATGTTTTGATGAAATAATAAAGCGCTACCTACGCGCTGCACAAAACACCGCACATGGATCACGCTTCAACGGGGCAAAACGAGCTTGTTATATCGCGCGCAAGGTGTCGCTCAAGGTCGTCTGGATGCAAGGAGGCCTGGGTCATGGCGGTTTCCCAGCGTTGGTCCCAGTTGGCGCGCGACTTGAGTTTGCGGATGATTCCATTCGTGCGACATTCTAGCCATCCAATGCCGTTTTGCTGAAAACAGGCCTTCATCGCCACGTCGCGGTCGAACGTGATTTTATTGCCGGTTTCCTGATGGGAAAAAACGTATTTGGGGGTGTATTTTTCCCGTAAGCAATCCAACACAGGCGCCATTTCCCCCTGAAACATGTACACCCGGGCGTTGTGCGCGCGCAGGCGCAGCTGCATGGCTTCAATAGATTCATGCACAAAACGCCAGTGCCGGACATCGCTGTCAGGGTTTCCCATAACCGATGGCTCGAAACAATACAGGAGTAAAACCGGCAGGCCGGTTTGTTGGGCTCGCACCAGCGGCTCGTGATCCAGCAGCCGCAAATCCCGATTAAGCCATACCATTGCGATGGAGGGAAGCGCCATGTTGAAACTGCTAAATTGTTTTTTAAAAGAAAAACAGCTCACCGGCAACGCGCCGATGAGCTGAAGATGGGAGCAATCAAATTTTCCTATTTTTTTACAACAATCTTTTCTGTCCGGGAACCATCCGGCGTGGTCAGCTGCAGAAAATAGGATCCGGAAGTCAAGCGTTCCAGCGGAATGGACACAGACTGTACGCCAGAGGACAGCTGGCCAAGGTTGCCCTGGAGCGCCGTGCGTCCTGTTGCATCCATTACACGGTAAAGGACCGAGGTGTTTTTGTCCAGGTCAAACTGTACCCGAATCATTTCCGAAGCCGGATTCGGTGCGATGCTCAGATCCCGCAAGGTATTCGTCATCTGCTGGGTGGACACCGTTGTCTGAAGCGGGAACGTGGTGCCATTAGGCAACGCTACCCAAACGCCGAAGACCGGCGTTTGACCGCTCAAATAACCGCTGGCAAACACGGTTATAGCCTGACCGGCCAGAGTGGTAACATCTGCCAGATATGCTGCTACAACGGTATTGTTGTCGTTAGACGGCGTCACGTAAATGGTGTACGGGCTGGCAGGAACGTCTAGATAGGACGAAAACTCGCCGAATTCGATGTTATCAAACAAAACAGGGCCGTTTGGCAGGCGTACATCTACTTCCGGTGCATCCGGCGAGCCATGGAACAAAGCCAGGGCTACATTGGCCGGGCTATTGGATGTTTCGCGCGCCTGGTCGTTGACGAAGAGGCTAAGCGCGGTGTTGCCGGTATTGCCCACTACGCCGGCGGCCATCACGACGTATGTGCCGCCGGTAGCCAGCGTCACCGGGAAATTGGCAATCGCATCCGCTGCCGAAGTGCTGCTGGCCGTGGCTATGCCGATGTTGATTTCGCGGTCAGCCGGCACGTCGATGAAGGGCGTTGCCGTGCGGAAGGCAAAGTCGTTGAGCAGGCGGGTGTTGCCGGCATACACGTCCACCGTCGGTTCGGGCGAGTTGTGGATCACCTGGAGCCGCGCGGTGGGCGTGAGCGGCAGGGCCAGCACCGTGCCGTTGGGCAGGGCGGCAAACAGGCCAAACGAGGGCGAATTGCTCAGATAACCCGAAGCAAACACCGTGGCAGCGCCACCGGCCAGACCGGAAAGATCGGCCCGGAAAGAAGCCACTACGGAGTTGACGCCCGCCGGGCGGACGGCCAGGTCGTACTTGGCCGGCGGCAGGCCGAGGTAAGGCGTAAACTCGCCAAACGAAAGGTTGGAAATCACGTTGTTGGCAACAAATGTGGCATCCACGTCCACCGCGGGCGCATCCGGCGAGCCGTGGAAGGCAGTGATGTCGACCAGCGCGTTGTTGGCGGCAGCCTCGCGCGCCTGGTCGTTGACAAAGAGGCTAAACGCGGTGTTGCCGGTATTGCCCACTACGCCGGCTGCCATCACGGTATAGGTTTTGCCGCTTTCAAACGTCACCGGAAAATCTGCCAGCGCATCGGCCACGCTGGTGGAGGTAGCAGGTGCAACTGAAACAGTGAGCGCTACGTCAGCCGGTACATCGATGAATGGCGTGGCGGTGCGGAAAGCAAAATCATTGAGTAATAGGCTGCCATTCACATAAATATCCACTACTGGGTCGGGTGCGTTGTGGATGATCTGTACTCTGGCAGGTTGGGCTGATAAAAAGGAACCCGTAAATAGTAAAATCAGAAAGGAAGGTAAAAATTGATCCAAGTATCTCATGACAAGGAGGTTGGTTGGTTAGTAAGAATTAATACCTCCTGAAATGATTTCTGTTTAATAATGTTTACGTATTAGCCTAAAATAGTTAAACAAAAATCAAATTTTGCCAATATTTTACCAGACTTAAACCGGACAAAAACAAAGAGTGCTCATGGTCGTTTATACCGATCCACTTTTATTAGGTTTAGGCGTGATTTATTTTGAACTTCCTTGTCGCACCGGTACATTTTACTGTTGGCGAGGACGCCATCAACGGCATTTCGTTGAAAATTAAGCCATACCGCCGTTGATGGCGTCCTCGCCAACAACATGCTCCGGGCTTCATTTTCAACAGTTTGCAAAACTACCGGACTATTTTTATCGGGGACCCGGCACATTTGCCTTCAGGGTTATTCCACGATCAGGTTGCGCACCGGCAATTCAGAGCCTTCGCCGCTTACCGGCATCAGGAGGCGCCGGGGTACAACCTGCTGCCAAAGGCGACCTGTCGGCCTCGACATAACAATTCAAATGGGGGTGATTTTTACTGAGACTTCGGGAGAGAAATCTGAATCTAGGTTACAACTTAAGCAGCGATTTCGGTCGTAAGTATCGTACAATAGAAACCCCTGCCCTGCAACTCTAAAATTCGGGCCACAAAAGCGCAACAGGCTTGCACCAGCCTTTCACTCCCGCACCACCAGCACCGCCCGCTGCCGGATGTCGGCCGACGAAGCGCCGATCATGACCCGAAAAATGCCGGGTTCGATCACCGGGCGCAGCGCTGCGTCAAGCAGGGTGAGCATTTCGGGCGTAAGGACAAAGCGCAGCGTGCGGGATTCCCCCGGCTGAAGGTGAATACGCTGAAAGCCTTTGAGTTCCATAACCGGCCGGACAACGGAGGCCAGTTCGTCGTGCAGGTAGAGCTGGGCCACCTCGTCGCCGGCCACCTGGCCGGTATTGGTCACCTGCACGGACGCGAACGCGGTATCGCCGCGGGAGATCGTATCGGCGTCGAAGCGAATGCCGTCGTACCGGAAACGAGTGTAGCTCAGCCCAAACCCGAACGGGAACTGCGGCTTGCCCGTGAGGTCCATATAGTCGTCGCCCCGGCCGGTAGGTTTGTGGATGTAGACCAACGGCAGCTGGCCTTCCGACACCGGAAAGGTAACGGGCAGGCGCCCCGCAGGGTTATAGTCGCCGAACAGCACTTCCGCCACGGCCTGTCCGCCGGCTTCGCCCGGATACCAAACGGCCAGAATACCCTGCACCCGGCCGATCCAGCGCTGCATGGTTACGGCGCTGCCGCCCACGAGCACTACTATCACGGGCTTTCCCGTGGCCGCCACCTGTTCGATGAGTTCCTCTTGCCGCCCGGGCAGCCGCAAATCGGCGCGATCCATAAACTCGCCCTCCTCGATACCGGCCACCACCACCGCTACGTCGCTCACGGCGGCCAGGCTGGCGGCCGCCCGGATCGATTCGGTTTGTACGTCGGGCGCCGGTACGCCGACCGTCCACACCAGCCGGAACCAGGCATTGCCGGTAGGCTCGAAATATTCGATCCGCAGGTCGTAGGCCCGGCCTTTTTCGAAATGGAAGCCGGCGAGTTTGGTCTGCCGGGTGCGTTTTACCGCGTTGTCGATCAGCAGCTGGCCGTCGAGGTACAGGCGGTAGCCGTCGTTGCCGTCGATGCCGATTTGAAATAGACCTGCTTCGGGGGCGGTGATACTGCCCGTCCAGCGCACCGAGTAAAAATCGTAGGACAAGCGTTCGGGATCGGGCGAAAACAAGGTCCACTGGAACTGGATCTGCGGGTCGCGGCGCACCAGCGCGGGTTCGCCTGCCCAGTCGACGTTGGCGAAATACGCTCCCCGAAGGCCCGGCTGTACGCGCCCGTCCAACGTACACGACAGGGCGCTTTCCGGCACCGTAACAACCTGCTGTTCGCGGCGTGGGCAGCCACCGGCGTACTGCACCCGCACCTGCTCACCCGCCCGCTCCCGGATGCCCTGCAGGATGCTCACCGGTTCGTTGCCGGGACCGCTGTACCCACCCAGGCGCGCTTCGGCGGCATCGGGGCCGATGACCGCGATGGAGCGCACCGAAGGGGAAAAGGGCAGTACGCTTCGGTCATTTTGCAGCAGCACGATGGATTCCAACGCGGCCTTTTTGGCCAATGCACGGTGTGCTGGATGTCCGTTCCACACCGCAGCCTGTTCAGGGTCCACGTACGGGTTTTCAAACAAGCCGAGCCCGAGTTTCACGCGCAACACGCGCGCCACGGCCGAGTCGATGTCCGGCTGGCGTATGCTGCCATCGAAAAACGGCGGTTCGAACAACGTGTGGTGGGCGTAGTCGGTTTGAAAAATGACGTCCAGCCCGGCGGCGATGGATTGCGCGGTGGCGTCGGCGTAGTCGCGGGCGGTGAAATGCAGGACGTTGGCGCCGCCCGTAGCCCCCGCGTCGGAAATAACGAAGCCCCGGAAGCCCCATTCCTCTTTGAGCAGGCGGCGCAGCAGCCACGCGTTGGCGGTGCAGGGCCGGCCGTCGTAGGAGTTGTAGGCGGTCATGATCGAGCGGGCGCCGCCGCGCCGGATGCAGGCTTCGAAGGGCGGCAGCTGCGTTTCGCGCAGGCCGCGTTCGTTCAGCTGGACCGGGTAACTGTCGCGCCCGCCGTCGCCGACGTTGGCCACAAAGTGTTTGGGCGTGGCGATAATGCCCCGTTTTTCAAAAGCCGAAACGAACGCCACCCCCATTTCCGATACCAGGAAGGGGTCTTCGCCGTACGTTTCCTCGGTGCGTCCCCAGCGCACGTCGCTGGCTACATTGACCACCGGCGACAACACCTGCCGGATGCCCCGGGTGTGGCATTCCGCAGCGATGGCGCCGGCTACTTCGTGCACGAGGTCGGCGTCCCAGGTGGCAGCCAGCCCGATGGCCTGTGGAAATGCCGTAGCACCCGAACGCACCAGCCCGTGCAGGGCCTCGTCGAAGGGGATGATCGGGATGCCGAGGCGACTCTGTTCGCGAAAAAACCGCTGCAAGGCATTGATCTTGTTCGCTGCATCCCGGGCAGACGCGCCCGGGTCGTACCGGAGCAATTGTACCGCGGCATTCCCTTCCTGGGCCGCGGCACTGACCTGAAACCCGAACAAACCGGCGCGGTACCGGAGGCTGTCCGTCCCCAAGTCGCCGGGCAACATGAATAGTTGGCGAAATTTTTCTTCCGGCGTCATGCGCGCGAGCAGGTCGCGGACGCGCGTTTCGACGGGTAAGGCGGGGTCCCGGTAGGGCTGGCTCCAGGCGGTGAGGAGACAGACGGTACAAAACAACAGCGTGAGGCGTGTTCGCATGGTTTCAACTGTTTTGCAAAAGCGCAGGATTGCAGGGCAGTGCGCCGGTGGCAAATGTTCAATAATTTCAACGATGGAGCCGCTAGCCCAAACCTATTTTGGCCGACAGCAACACCCTGAAGTATTATATCCACAAAAACACCAGGCTATTATGAACAGGGCCCTCTAATATTCTTGCTCCTATCCTTCACCCTCCCATCCTTTGGTAAAAAGCCCTTGCCGAAAGCGAAAAACTGGTCGAGCCGCTTTGCGAAATGATCATCATTGAGAACCCAAAGGAATAGCCCTGGAAACGCACCCGGTTCCGCAAAAAAAGCCGCCACACCGTACAAGACACACGCCTGCGGTTAATCATCCAGCGCCTGGTAGATCATCTGCCGCATATAACTGCCCGTTTTGTCCGACACCGTGCCCTGTGTCTGTTTCATCAGCACGCCGATGATATGCTCCTGGGGGTCGGCAAAGTAACTGGTATTGAAGTACCCGCCCCAGCCGAACGCACCGGCGCTTGCGTTGCCGCCTTTGGCCGCGCCTTTTTCATTCATCCGGTCGAAAGCAAGGCCAAAACCCCGGCTATTATCGCCTGAGAACAGATCGCCCACCTGGTTGGACAAGATGAACCCGACTGTGGTGCGACTGAGCAGCCGCTTGCCGTTGAGTTCGCCGCCGTTGAGGTACATCTGCAGGAAGCTGGCGTAGTCCCGGGCGGTGCTGCTGAGCCCGGCGCCGCCGGAGAAGAAACGTTTTGCTCCTTTGACGGGATAGTCGGTATCGTAAAAGGTGACCGGGAAACGCGTCCACCCGCCGTTACCCGGCTGCTGTACGGTGACGAGGCGGCCGGCCTTTTCGGCAGGCAGATAAAAGTAGGTGTCGGTCATGCCGAGCGGCTCGAAAATGTGCTTTTGAAGGAAAACGTCGAACGGTTCGCCCGACACCAGTTCGACCAAGTAACCCAGCACGTCGAGGCCCTCGGAATAGGTGAATTTTTCGCCGGGCTGATGGTGCAGGGGAAGTTGCGCGAGTTTTTTCACACTCTCGCCGATCGGAATGTCCTCGGTTGTGAACAGGTCGGTGACGCCCGCTTTGTGGTAGATCAGTTTGAAACGCTCGTCGCTGTCGATGACCCCATAGCCGATTCCGCTGGTGTGCGTGAGCAACTGGCGGATGGTGATTTCGGAGCGGGCAGGCTCGGCGGTCCAGGTAGTATCGCTGTACCGGAAATCTTTGAGCACCTGCGGATTGGCGAACTCTGGGATGTATTTTGAAATCGGGTCGTCCAGCTGGAACTTCCCCTGCTCCCACAGCATCATCACTGCAGTAGCGGTAATGGCCTTGGTTTGCGAAGCGATGCGGAAGATATCGTCCCGTTTCAGCGGGCGCCGGGTCTGGTTGTCCGCCAGGCCAAAGGCTTTCCAGTAGACGATTTTGCCGTTGCGGGCAATGAGCATGACGACGCCGGGAATATCGCCGCCGTCTACCGCAGCCTGCAGCATGGCGTCTACCCGGTTGAGCCGCTCGGGGCTAAAACCTTGCGTCTCGGGAGTAGCCTCGGTGAGCGGCGGGGAGTTTTTAGCCGATTTTGTTTGTGCCGGCAGCATCATGGTGCAGGTCGTGAGACCAAGCAACAGCAAGAATCTTTTCATAACAATCTATTTTGGCGATAAAACTCGGACGTTTCATTCATATTTCACCTATCCGGCCAAACCACGGATGAATCTTTCCGGCAATTCCCTCCAGGTCGTTGACAATGCATCCGGCTTATTGCGTAGTGGAACTATTTAGTACCGTGTGCTCCGGCGTGAAACGCTTCTACCGGTAGGTCAACAGACAGAGGTTCTCCTGGTATTGCACCATCCGCTTCTATCCGGCCAGATATCACTGTTTCGCGATACACCGTTTTGGAGGATACAGATCCGCAACGGCAGCGAGCCCTGGGACCATCAATTTATGGAAGCGGCCAGCGGGCCGTTGACCACGTCGCTTCAAGACAATTGAATTTTCCCGGGCAGAAAACAAAAAGGCGGCCCCGTTGCCGAGGCCGCCTCCATAACAGGATCGAAAACCTATTCTTTCAATCAGGCAAGATCAAAGCGGTCCAAATCCATCACTTTGGCCCAGGCAGCCACAAAGTCCTGCACGAACTTCGCCTGTCCGTCCGCGCACGCATACACTTCGGCGAGCGCGCGCAGTTCCGAGTTCGAGCCGAAAATAAGATCCACCCGGGTGCCGGTCCATTTGAGGGCGCCGGTTTTGCGGTCGCGCCCCTCGAACAGGTCCTGCGCATCCGAGCTTGCCTTCCAGGTCGTGTTCAAATCGAGCAGGTTGACGAAGAAATCGTTGCTCAGCGTTTCAGGGCGCTTGGTGAACACGCCGTGGCCGGACCTGTCGTAATTCGTGTTGAGCACGCGCATGCCACCCAGGAGGACGGTCATTTCAGGTGCGGTCAACGTCAGCAATTGGGCCTTGTCGATCAATAGTTCCTCTGCGGAAATATCGTATCCGGGTTTCTTGTAGTTCCGGAAGCCGTCGCCCTTCGGCTCGAGCACGGCAAAGGAATCGACGTCGGTTTGGTCCTGCGTGGCGTCGGTACGACCCGGGGTAAAAGGCACAGCCACGTTATGGCCGGCATTTTTGGCAGCCTGTTCGATAGCGGCGCAACCGCCCAGCACGATCAGGTCGGCCAGCGATACCCGCTTGCCGCCGCTCTGCGCGCCGTTGAAGGCCGATTGGATGCCTTCCAACGTCTGCAACACCGCTTTCAGTTGGGCCGGATTGTTGACGGTCCAATCCTGCTGCGGGGCGAGGCGGATGCGCGCGCCGTTTGCGCCGCCGCGTTTGTCGGAGCCGCGGAAGGTGGATGCCGAGGCCCAGGCAGTGGATACCAATTGGGCTATCGGCAGGCCGGAGGCGAGTATCCTGGATTTCAGGTCGCTGATGTCCTGAGCATCGATCTGCTTATGGTTAACGGCCGGAATGGGGTCTTGCCAGATCAGTTCTTCCGCCGGTACTTCCCGTCCGAGGTAGCGGGCGCGGGGCCCCATATCGCGGTGTGTCAGTTTGAACCAGGCGCGGGCGAAGGCGTCGGCAAACTCATCCGGATTTTCGTAGAAATGGCGGGAAATGGGTTCATAGATGGGGTCGAAGCGCAGCGAGAGGTCGGTTGTCAGCATGAAGGGCGCGTGGCGCTTGGCGGGGTCGTGCGCATCGGGTACCAAGCCGGCGCCGGCGCCGTTCTTAGGCCGCCATTGGTGCGCGCCGGCCGGGCTTTTGGTCAATTCCCATTCGTAGCCGAAGAGGTTCTCGAAGAAGTTGTTGCTCCACCTGGTCGGTGTGGTCGTCCAGGCGCCTTCGAGACCGCTGGTGATCGTATCTTCCGCATTGCCTTTGCCGAAGGTGTTCCGCCAGCCCAGGCTTTGCTCTTCGATGCCGGCTGCGGCGGGTTCGGGGCCGACATATTTACTTGGATCGGCGGCGCCGTGGGTTTTACCGAACGTGTGCCCGCCGGCAATCAGGGCGACCGTTTCGTAATCGTTCATGGCCATGCGGCCGAAGGTTTCGCGGATGTCGTGGGCTGCGGCAATGGGATCGGGGTTGCCGTTAGGGCCCTCCGGGTTTACATAGATCAGGCCCATTTGTACGGCTGCGAGCGGGTTTTCGAGTTCGCGGTCGCCGGTGTAGCGTTTGTCGCCAAGCCACTGGGATTCGGAGCCCCAATACACGTCTTCTTCCGGCTGCCACACGTCTTCCCGGCCACCGGCAAAGCCGAAGGTCTTGAAGCCCATCGACTCCAGGGCGCAGTTGCCGGCCAGAATCATGAGGTCGGCCCAGGAGATCTTATTGCCGTATTTCTGTTTGACCGGCCAGAGCAGCAGGCGCGCTTTATCGAGGTTTGCGTTGTCGGGCCAACTGTTGAGCGGTGCAAAACGCTGGGTGCCCGACCCGGCGCCGCCGCGGCCGTCGGAGATGCGGTAGGTTCCTGCGCTGTGCCAGGCCATCCGGATGAAGAATGGGCCGTAGTGTCCGTAGTCAGCCGGCCACCAGTCCTGGGAAGTGGTCATTAATTCGAAAATATCCCGCTTTACCGCCGCCAGGTCGAGGCTCTTGAACGCCTCGGCGTAGTTGAAACCGGGGTCCATCGGATTGACCAGGTTGGAATTCTGGCGCAGGATATTTAGTTTCAACTGGTTGGGCCACCAGTCTCGGTTTGAGGTGCCACCGCCGGCGGTCGTTCTCAGCACGCCGCCCATAAAGGGGCATTTACTTTCACCGTTGGCGCCTGTGGTGTGTGCAGAAGTGTTCAAATTTTTGTCGTTATCCATAATGGAGTTGCTTTTTTGTGTCAAAGTACGGGCAGATTTCTAATAAAAATAATTGAATTATTTGATTGCCTCATCGATGACATCTATGATTCTAATCAGGCGCACCACTGACCTGAATTGTTGTCAATACCGTCCATTTTTCCAGAAAGCGACAGGCAGGCTATTGGGCGCGACTCCTTCCACAATATTCAGAAACGGGTTGGTTGCGAAAATTTTTCCAAGGGCGCCGGCGCGGGCCTTCAGGACATCCCAATGGTGCAATACGCCAAAATCGAGGAATATTCCTGCGGCAGGGTAAAGACGATGTTTGATCGGGGAAATCAGGGCCTTGGCAAGGACAGGATCAATTCGGAATAGATACTGGCCGGGTACATTTGTGCAGGAAAAACGTATTGGGCGGAGTGGCATGCAATGCGTCCGCCCGGTCCGGCTTACCTATCCGGCGGCCAATCGTGTTCCGCCAGTGAACAGCGCCGGTCAATTGGGGGTTGGCGGGCTTTTTTACTCCGAAAAATGGATGCGGTGATTTGATAATTCACGGCGCCTATTCCAACAAAAACGGATCGTGTTGCCCCGATCACACAGAGCAACACGATGTCGCGGTCCATTTTACTGCCTTCGAACCCGCCAAAACCAGCATGGGTTTCAATCGGCAGTGCATTCAACTTCCGCTATTGGCTGGAATTAGGGCGTAGTTAACAACCGCAGTGGTCTTTTACCAGCCGGTAAACTATTTTCTTGACGACGCCGCCCGCACAGATTTTCTTCTTCACCTCATAATGATAGGTCGCTTGCCGGTCGTTCTTTTTGCCGCACCACCAGTTGTAGTTGCATAAAGACGGCCATCCTGCATTTTGCCAGCTGGTCCAGTTACATCCGATGGCCCGTTGCGCAGCGCTGGCCTCCTTGTAAGCGGGGTTTTTATCTGCGAAATAGACGAACGAGATGCCGTCGTTGTTCACAAAATACATATGCTTGTAATCGAATACGTTTGCTTTGTCGACAATATCGTACTGTACCTCATAGCTGGTTTCGCTGCTCCGGTATAATCTTCCCTGGCTCGAGGCAACGCTCAGGCCGAGTTCCCGAAGCATTGCAACGGCCTGTACAAAATCTTCATTTCTGCCGACGGTTTCGACGAGTTGGGTGGGCATGGGCAAAGGCTTTTCTTCAACCTGGCCAAGGGCCATTCCCGAAAGAAATAAACAAACCAAGCTAATGCATGCAGTTTTCATACGTTTGAATTTTGTAGTGAATAATCGTTAAAAATGCGTTGTTTTAGCTCATATCCTCTTGCAGCAATATTTGTTACCCCCGGAAAAGCGCAATTCATGCGGACATTAAGTTTATCCTTGTGCTTATTGCTCTCTATCCCTTCCGGGCTTCCAACGGACAAAGGCCCCTTGCCGCGGCTGACGGTTTCGGAAAACAAGCGTTTCCTGCAGCAGGAAAGCGGCGATCCATTCTTCTGGCTGGGCGACACCGGCTGGCTGCTGTTTGCCAAACTGAATCGCGCGGAAGCCAAAAAATACCTGGACGACCGCGCGGCCAAAGGGTTCAATGTGATCCAGGCCATGGTGCTGCACCAACTGAGCCAGACCGACGTTTACGGCGATTCGGCGTTGACCGCCGGGAATATTGCCCTGCCCCGGGTTACCCCGGGAAATTCGCGCAAAACGCCGGGCGCTTACGATTACTGGGATCACCTGGATTATATCGTGAAACTGGCAGCAGAACGGGGAATGTATATGGCCTTGGTGCCTGTTTGGGGGTCGAATGTCAAACAAGGCAACGTCAGCCGGGAGCAGGCGGACGCCTACGCGATCTGGCTGGCCCGGCGTTATGGTAAGCAGTCGAATGTGGTCTGGCTGCTCGGCGGCGACATCCGGGGCAGCGACAGCACGGAAATCTGGAACATCATGGGCCGGCGGATCCGCGAGCAAGCGCCCCATCAATTAATCTCCTTCCATCCTTTTGGCCGCACCCAATCCTCCATGTGGTTTCATGCAGCCGACTGGCTCGATTTCAATATGTTCCAGTCCGGTCACCGGCGATACGACCAGGACGACAGCCGCTTGGCCTACGGGCAGGATAACTGGAAATATGTGCGCGACGACTATGCGCGCACCCCCGTAAAGCCGACTCTTGACGGGGAACCTTCGTACGAAAGCATCCCGCAGGGCTTGCACGATCCTGCCCAACCGTACTGGAATGAGAACGATGTAAGGCGCTATGCCTATTGGTCGGTGTTCGCCGGAGCCTGCGGCTTCACCTATGGGCACAATGCGGTGATGCAAATGCACAAACCCGGCGACGGGGCTCCGGCGTATGGCGTGCGGGAGTATTGGACGGACGCGCTTCAGGCGCCCGGCGCCGCGCAAATGAAATACCTCAAACATTTAATCCTGTCAAAACCCTACTTTGAACGGGTTCCGGACCAATCCCTGATCGCCGGAGGCCAGGGTGAGCGCTACGACTATCAGGTTGCGACGCGTGGAAAAAACTATGCGTTCATTTACACCTGCAACGGCCGCGATATCCAAACCGCGTTGGGGAAAATCGGCGGCCCGGCGGTCAAAGCATCCTGGTTTAATCCACGGACCGGGAAAACAACATCCATTGGGACATATGCGAACAGCGGAGCCAGGACCTTTGATCCCCCGGGGGACCTGCGCGATGGGAACGACTGGGTTTTGGTGTTGGAAGCGGCGCATTGACAGGTTTAGCGGCCTTCAGCTGACTGGAAATTTGCTCCGGCGGAATAAAAAGCATCTGGTAGGCCGGCAAATCAGAGCGATTTAAGATTTAAGATTACATGATTTCAGATTTTAGAAGTTGTCCGACGTGACATCGGATTTCGACCATCCTCCAAGCCAATCAATAATCTTAAATCATGTAATCGTAAATCTTAAATCTATAGAATTCGACAAGTCTTTCAATTGAATTCAACATTTTGATGCGTTTGTCCCGGAGCGTGTAGCGGGCGCTCTATGACCGGGGAGCAACGAAGTATCAGTCAAAAAGAGGCGTTCAAATGGTCTAATACTGAGTGCCTCCATCACAAGTGATGGAGTATTTGCCATTGCGTAACCTTCCCGAACCAGAGCGCCTTCTGCCGTCTGCGGAGCATGCCCGACCGAAGGGGATGGTCCATTGTAACCAAAGGCCAAACAACGGACCGGCTGCTACTCGTTTCAAATACTAAATTGGTCTTCAACGCGTGATTGAGGCACTACGTCGGCGTCTCCAACCAGCTTATTTCATTCGCGGAGGAGGTGTTAGGGTGGGCATGAAAATTTCTCAGGCTAAGATGCCGCTTTCCCCGTTTCCAGCCGGTACCCCACCCCATGCACGGCCACAATGCTGACAGACGGATCGGCCGACAATTTCTTCCGCAACCGCGACACAAAAACGTCCACGCTGCGCCCAACCAACACGCCTTCATCCGCCCAAACCTGCTGCAGGATCACATCCCGTTCGAGCAGCCGGTCGGGGCTGGCAGCGAAGAGCCGGAGCAATTTGGTTTCCCGGAAGGTCAGCGTTTGCCGGACACCTGCACAGATCAGTACCTGGCCGGCCGCGTCGAGACGCGAATTTCCGAATTCCAGCCAGTCGGGTTCTGCGGCGGATACAGGCGCCGGTTTCCGACGGCGCGACAACCAGAACCCCGCCAATCCGCCCAGCAGCAACAGAAAAAGCCCGCTTTTAGTCAGGTAAAACGGGTTTTTTCCGCTACTTTCCAAAAACGTGATCTCGATATAATGGCAGCCGTCGGGCATCTCCCGCCCACTGCAAGGCACGTCTTTGTTTTGTAATACATCTTGCTGGTGATACCCCAGATCAATGAGGGCATCGGCACAGCTGCGCACCGCCACCTCGTAGGGACGGCGGATGCCATACAGGTCGAGCGAAGCCTGGAGCAGGGCTGGAAGTTGCTCGTACCGGAACGGCCGTTCGAGTCGTACTTGCCAAATATCCGCAGCGGTTTGTTCAATTGCCGGGATGCGGCTCGTGCTGTCGCCCGACTGGCGGAGCAGCTGGTCGGCGGTACGGCGCAGGGCCAGGTTGATTTTATCGGGCGATAGATCTCCCGGGGTTGCTTCTGATGCCGGCGGTAGCAGCCAGGCCAGAAATGGCAGGGCTAATACGGGCAAAAGCCACAGGATTTTGAAAAATCGAACGGAAAACATGCCAAAAGATAGCGCATTTTTTTTTCAACACCCGTCAAATGCCCGTATGGCATAAACCACCCCGCCCGAAACGGCCAGTTCGAACAGGATGCCACGGGTAGCCGGGCGCACCATTTCCCAGTTTTTGCCCTGGTCGGACGAGCGGAAAATGCCGGCATTGCAACTGCAAAAAAGGTATTTGCCCGCTTGCTGGAGGTCGTAAATGGCCCGGACCGGCGAGAGTTCGGCATTGTCGAACGTGAACCCCAGCGGGACATTCATGCGCTGCCAGGTCTTGCCGTTGTCGGCCGAAATGCGCAACCGGTTCAACAGAGCGCCCGAACCGGCGGCAGCAGCCTGTACGTTGTTGTTCGAAATGGCGACGAAACGGCCATCGATACGGCTGGTTTTGCGCATCGGGCCGTCTTCGGTGAGTACCCAATTCCAGTGCTCGCCGCCATCGGTGGAGCGCAGCGCGCCCCCGGAGCCGCCGCCCACCAGCACCTTGCCGGCGGCGACCAGGCTGGTTACCATGCCCTTGGAAAAGACTTGTTTCCAGGTTTTGCCGCTGTTGTTCGATCTGTAAATCCCGCTGTCGCAGCCGACGTAGACGGTTCCGTCCGGGGTTTCCAGCACCGTGCGCACCGTCTTGTCCGGCAAGGCATCGTGCATGGATTTCCAGATGCCCCTGCCCGGGACGATCTGGAAAAATCCGCTTCCGTAACAGCAGACATACGGCCCGGAGCGGCCGGGGAAAATACTGGTGATCCTTTCGTTTGGCAAAAACTCTTTTTCCCAGGTGCGGGCTGTCGGCGGGATGGTGCTGCGAAACAATCCGCTGGCAGAACCCAGAAAGACCTCGTTGTCGCCGACGAGCGCGCAGCCGACCTGGAAATCTGCGGGTAATCCTGCGCTGACATCCTGCCAGGTCTGCCCGCCGTCGGCGGATTTAAAAATAATGCCGGCAGTCGATGGCGGCGCCGTTTCCGGGTTGTGCGACCAGCTAATGAAGGAGCGGTAAAGGAGCAAAAATGCGAAGACGAGGATATGCATGACGTGGTTGGGTTGGTAAAACAATGCGACAAAGGTACCGGCGGGTCAAACGGAGCCGGCTTTTCGGGTGTAAAACGATGTAACAGAATTGTAAAAGGATGTTTTCGGCCGATGTGGCGTATGGCAGGGATAAGGGAGCAGCATACTGAACCGCGGGCTATTCATCAAAGCATCCGGTTTCGCTTAAACTCGCCCGGCGTCATCCCGACATACTTTTTAAAAAGGCCGAAAAATGCCGATCTGGAATTGAATCCGGCCTCCTGCGCAAGGGCAAAATTGGTCAGGTGCTGTTTCTCCGGCGCCAGCAACAGCCTTTTGACCGTTTCAATCCGGTACCGGTTGATATAATCGTGGAAACTTTGGGAGAAGCCGATATTCAGCACCTCGGACAGGTCTTTTTCCTTGATGCCGATGAGCTGCGCGAGCGCCTGCAGGCTTAAATCGGGGTCGAGATAGGGTTTATGGGTTTGCATGGCTGTTTCCAGGGCGATTTTCCAGGCGGTGATCTTGGCATCCGGCAAGCGGTTCTCTTTTGCCATGGCTTTCGGGCAAACGACCTCGTTTTTAAAAACCAAAAAGAACGCGCTCCAAAGGGTAAACACGGCGATTAAGAGCCAAACAGGGTGGTAATCGAGCCAGGTGGACATCAGGTCGAAATAGAAAAAATTGCCGGCGAGCATGGCGGCCAGGGTTACCAGCACGGCGGCAAAAAAAATGCGCAATTGCCGTTGCCATTGTAGCCACGGAGGCTCCATACGCCCACCCGCCCGAACGGTTTTCCCGATCAGGTAACTATAAAAAACGCCGCTCAGGAGGAACGCGAGTTGTTCAGCCAGCCCGGGGAAATGGTCATAGTTGTTGTAAATGGCCCGTTGGCGCCAGGCTTCCGGCCCCAGGAAGCAGGCGGCATGCAACAGGAAAACGAGCCCCGCCGGCAGGAAATGCAACCCGTCGCCTCGCGAAAAGCCGCCCCCTGGTTTCAGTATTTTGGCAATATACAGGTACAGGGCCGGGCCGGCTGCCAGCAGGAACGAGACAGGGAAAAACGCCCACTTTTTGGAGGCATGCATGGAATAATCGGTGCCGTACAACTGGTTTTTAAAACTGTACAGCATCAGGCTCATGAAAAACACCAGAAAAAGCACCGCGACGAGATCGTTGCGCGAGCGGTAAAGCGCAAAAATTCCGATGAACAGGGCAAGGAAGTTGACCGGGTAAAATAGTTTGTGGTGGTAAAACGTGGTGGACGGGCTTTCAAATATGGCTTCCAGCGCCTGGCTGCGCTTTCGCTCCAGCGAGATCAGGGGCATTCCGCAGCCGCGACACCGGCCGGGGGCATCCCACACGTCGGCGTGCCGGCTGCAGCCGCAAGGCGGGCACACATAAGCGCCGGCTTCGTTCCGGTTATTTTTCAGATCCCCCACCAACAGAACGCTGCCGTAAAGGATCGCTAAATACAAGAGGCTGATGTAACTACCAGGGTGGTGCATGGTGAAAAGGACGCTTATTCGAGGTGTGGCGCCCTTGGGATGCCAAAATAAGTCCATTTGGAAGGGTTTGTACCTATTGGCTGCCCGGTTTTATTGTTGCATGAACGCGTTGACGGAGTTTTGCCGCATGGTTTTAACGATTAAACATTTAAGCATGAAACAAGAACTGAAAATTGCCCTGTTATTTCTCTTCCTGGCACTGGCCGGCCGCCTGGCCGCCCAATCGGCCGAAGCGCCTATTTCCGTTGGTATTTTTGTTTATCCCGGGGTGGAAATCCTGGATTTCACCGGGCCGTCGGAAGTTTTCGGCTCGGCCGAAGGTTTCCGGCCTTTCCTGGTGGCGTTCAAAAAAGAACCTGTGCTCAGCCAGGGATTTGTAACCGTGACGCCCCAATATTCCATCGACAACTGCCCGCCGACCGACATCCTGTTGTTTCCCGGCGGCGGAACCAACAGCGTCATGGGCGAACAAAAACTGATCGATTGGATAAAAGAACGCGCCAAAACCACACAGATCATGATGTCGGTGTGTACCGGCGCCGGCCTGCTTTCCAAGGCGGGCCTGCTCGATGGAAAGGAGGTGACCACCTTTCACGGCTACCTGAGCGAACTGCAAAAAATAACCCCGAAGGCCAGGGTGCTGGCGGATACCCGTTTTGTGGACAATGGCCACATCATTACGACCGCGGGCGTTTCGGCGGGCACCGACGGCGCCTTGCATGTTGTGGCTAAGATCAAAGGCGAGGCCGCGGCGAGAGCCACGGCTTTTTACATGGAATACGACAAATGGCAGCCCAGGGCGGGCAAAGTCAATGAAACGCCCTTTATGCAAGCGGTCCGGAATACCGGCCTGGAAGCTGCACTCCGTGCCAACCCGGTACAGGTCAATTCTTTTCCGCTGTATTATCCGGGCGAAATGATGGACCTGGCCGATGCCTTGCTCGATTCAAATCCCACGGAAAGCGAAGCGATCCTGCGTTTCCTGATCGAAAAGCACCCTCCTACCCCATCCGTCTACGATGGCCTGGGCAAAGCCTTGGAAAAAATGGGTAAAACCGCTCCGCCCGACAGCCGCTCGTTTCAGGAAAAACTGATGGCGGGCGATGTAGCTTGGGCCAAAATGATGTATCAAAAGACCCGTCAATCAGAGCCCGGCTGGATGCTTTTTACCGAGACCGACATCAACGATGCGGCGTACCGCTTGCTGAATGCCAAGAAAAACAAGGAAGCCTTGGGTCTTTTTGTGTGGTCGACTGAATTGTTCCCAGATTCGCCAAATGTATGGGACAGCCTTTCCGAATACTATGAATTGGTCGGTCAAAACGCACCGGCTATTTCCGCGAGCGAAACCTGCCTGGCGAAACTGCCCGCGTCGGATTACGGAGAAGGTCGAAAGAAACAATACGAGAAAATATCGAAAGACCGCATTGAACGGCTGAAGCAAAAGCGTTGATGCGTGTCAGGGAATGGTTTCTCGCCGTTCAGCGCAGGATCAAAATCTTTTGGACCTGAACAAAGTCCGCCACCGTTATGCGCAGGTAATACAGTCCGGCGGGCAAGGAGGCTCCTTCCATCCACTCCATCCGTTGTGTTCCGGTGGAAAATTGGGCGCCGGAACACACTTCGCTTACTCTTTTACCCAGGCCATTGTACAACCCGGCGGAACACCAGGCGGCATGTTCCAGGTAAAACTGCACGGTGAATTGGCCGTTGGAAGGATTGGGCCAAACGGCAACGGCGGGATCAGGCGCATTGACGGTCCCATGCGTGCCGGTTGTGCCGGCCAGGAGATCTTGCAGGCAGGCGAATTTGAAATTGCGGTTCGGATTGGTCACGTCGTCGGTGAGGCCCCAGCAGCCGTAGCGGTTGTAGCCGCTCGTGAGGGTAAATTGCATAGCCAATGTACCGCCCAATTGCAGGAAAGCATCGTCGAGGTTGAAGCGCATTTCGTCGCACATGCGGGAGCTGCGCTCGGCGAGGATGCGGTTGGCGATGTTTACCGTGCTGCCGCCCCCATGGTCGGGGCCGCCTTCGTACGACACGAATCCGCCCGGCAGGTTCCAGGCTTTGGCCCTGGCGATCCACTGCGTCCGGCCGGCCTCATTTACGCCGTTGTCCGTGATCTGGCCCGTGATGCTGGCGTGGCAGTCGTCCAGTATCTTGGTGACGCTTTCGCCGTTGTTGGCGCCGCCGGAAAAATAGGTTTGGCATCCGATCGCATAGAGGAAGTTCGACGGTGGGCCGTAATGCGACTGGATGTATTGCAACATCGGTTCGACCCACCATTTCAGCATGGGCTGATGGCTGCACAAGAGCACCCGCACGCGGCTGTTGAGCGCCGCTTGCCCAAATACCGATCCAAAGATTTGCGCCAGTTCCACGGCCCGGCGGGCGTGATTTTCCTGCTCGCCGATGCCGAGGGCGGCGGCCTGCGCCTTGTTGTACTGGCTTTGCTCAAATCCGGGCGCCGTATTCCACACTTCGTTGCTGCTTTCCACGTACAGGTGCAGGGCGGGATCGAGGTTGTTCCTGAACATCGTGGCCAATTGGGTCACATAGTCGGCCGAAGCGGAAATGGGAACATTGATCCACGCGTCGGTATGGGTGCGGTTGGCCAGGTCGATCACGTGTTCCCAGCAGGCGCCGGCCTTTTTGCCGATCGTCGGCACGGGGCCCTGCGACGCATCGGCGGGCAGTTTGCGGTCGGTCCATTCGCTCAGGCCGGGATAGAGGGGGTCGGAGCCGTTGGCGCCCGTAAAAACCATATAGCGGATGGTTGAAAAATGGATGGAATCGAACAGGCGCAGGAACGGCGGATAAAACAACTGGCTGTCGTCGGTATAGCCCGGACGGAGCATTTTGAAGTCGGTAAAGCCCGTGTTGACCGGGTCGGAAGGCGTGCGGCGCGTATTGCTGAAATTGATCAGAAACAGCCCGTTGCCGTTCGGCGCTACGACGAAATCGAACGTGGTCGTGTTGGTCGCCGCATTGTATTGCAGGTTTTGCACCGAGCCGCCGGTCGAAGCGTTGACCTGGGCCTGGCCGTGAAACGCGCATTTCCAGGTACCGCTCACGTTCAGGCGGTACAGTTCCGGGTCGTCGATGGAACCCGCCCATTCGGCAACCGGCCTGAAATCGGCGATATACTGGGCATCTACTGCCGGCCAGCCATGACTGTCCACCTGGCCGCTGCCTATGGCATTGCCCGTACTCAGGTTGTTCCAACGGTAGTTTTCGCGGGCGAGATCGATATAGGTGCCGCCCCGTTCGGGCAGGCCGATATTGACGCCGATCTGGGCACGGAGGGAGGAACCGGTGAAGCACAGCAGGAAGAGGAGCGGTAGTTTCATGTTTTCGATGCGTAAACTGCGGTATGCAGCGGCGGGTTTGGTTGGACGAATCTGTTGAGAAAATAGGTTAGGGTGTGTTGGGAGTTTTCCCGCCGGGTATAAAAGTAAGCAGCGTGTGGCATTTTTCACAGGATCGCGCCTGTTGCGCGTACGCAGGCCAGCCCATAACACTGCGGTCCGGCGTTGAAAAAGGGGCTATCTTTCGGACCAGTCCGTGAGCAATTTCTGTGGTCTTTACGGCCCGCTATCTACCGGTCTTGCTATGCTCCGCCTGATCGGTACGGAATTGGCTTGCGCCGCAATTTTTACGTATGCGTGAAACGACAACAATTCCCGGCCCGGCAGATAAAGTAGTCGTGGAATTTGCCGACGGCCTGCGCCGGATCGTACGGGAGCAGCTCGTCGGCATTTACCTGACCGGTTCCTTGCCGCTGGGCGATTATTGTCCCAACAAAAGCGACATCGACTTTATCGTGCTTTGCGAGGCGCTTCCGGGACGCTCCGTCGCCGCACAACTCAAGCGAATCCACCGGTCCATAGCACGGAAATACCCCCGGGCGCTGTTAAGCGGTTCCTACCTGGCTGCCGACAGCATACGAACCAGCAGCCCCGAAGCCATCCAGGCGCTCACGTGGCATGAAGGCGCGCTCCGGCGCCAGGTCCTTCCAATGGCCCAGGTCAGTTTATTCGAACTAAAATCCAACGCGATCACCCTGTTTGGCCCGGAAGCCGCAACGCTGCCGGCAAGCGTTTCAGCGGACGACCTGATCTCGTTCCTGCATGACAATATCAATACGTACTGGACCGGCTGGATCGCGCAGCACGCATCGCCGTTGCGGCGGCAGGTTTTGTTATGGCTGTTACCCCGATTGACCGAATGGGCAGTCTTGGGCGTTGCCCGGCAATGGTGCACCTTGCACATGAAAAAAATTATATCGAAAACAGCAGCCGGCCGGTACTGCCTGGATCGGGTGCCGGAAAAATTCAGGCCGGTGATCATGCAGGCGATCGAAACGAGGCAGGATAAGCGGATATATCCAGTTGTAGGAAGATTCGCGATCCGGCCTTCCCGAACCAGGATGCGACAAACGGTAGCATTTGTGCTGTATATGATTGACCGGTTTAACCGGGAATACATCGGCCAATACTCGAGCGCATAATGCAACACCTTGATAACCACTGAACAGCGACAGTGCATTGAAAATTACTTGTACCGGATCGCATACAAGGGCGAAGCGTGCGGTGAGCTGCTCCAACCTTGAAATAAAGACCAGTCGTAGTAGCGCAACAGTTGTAGAAAAACAGTTATTATTGCTCTGTTTGAAGCGCCGGACAGACACACAAAGCGTATCTGTAAAAGCAGAAGCCATTTCAAAAAGCTTTTCGGGCTGAAATGATGCCTGACAGTCGGATATTTTGTCAATTCTTTTCGCCGCAAGGCACGAATCCAATCATTGCCTGGTCTTCCCCTTGCAGCCGCTCCTTTCACCACGAACGTCATTTTTGAGATGGCTTCTAAAAACTCAAAATACAATAACAAATGACAATTAAACCTGCGTATTTGCTTGCTTTAGGAATTGTAACCATCACAGCCGCGCATATGACTGTTGCGATTGATTTGGCAGGATGGATAGCGTGTGTTCCATTCCTGCTATACCTGCACCAGACAAGCGGTACTACATCAAGGTTGCTGTTTCTGCCCGGTCTTATTATTGCGTGGTCCTTTTGTATTGCGAAGATTGTTTCGCCCCCGATGCCTATGGCAATGGTGTTTCTTTTTTCGGTGCCGATCAGTCTGATTCACCTGCCGGGTTACTTGTTATGGGACAAATTTAAAGACCGCCCATGGGCAATATTCTTATTTCCTTCTATAATGGTAGTGATGGAATGGATCCAATATACTTTCACTCCTTTTGCCAGTTGGGGCGTCGCGGCCTATACGCAATCACACAGCCTTGCCCTTATGCAGAGTGTTTCACTCTTTGGCATGCCGGGATTAAGTTTTCTTGTTTATTGGGTAAACGTTTCCATCGCAGAAATAATCGCGAAGAAAAAAACGACTTTACTCAATTTGCAGATACCGCTAGCAATCACCGTATTGCTTGTTGTATTTGGCGCTTTGCGATATGATTTAAGTAAGGCCAAGGGTACCGAAACCATAACCGTTGCGGCAGTGGGCAGTGAGTCAGACATGCATGGATACCCGTTACCATCCAAAGAGCGTAATGACAAGGTAAAACAGCATTTATTCAGCCAAACATCTCTTGCTGCGCATAGTGGAGCGAAACTCGTGGTTTGGAATGAAGCCTCCACCTTCATTATGCCCGATGAGGAAACCGCATGGAGGGATTCGCTATCCGCTCTATCAAACAGGCTAGGCGTTTCCTTGGTAGCGGCTTTTGTTGTTCCGCTTTCTGAATCACCGGTGCAATACAAAAATAACTATTTGTTTTTCGATTCAACAGGAACATTGTTGTTCACCTATAACAAACATCAGCCCGTACCGGGCGAACCGGCAGTAAAGGGAACGGAGCCCCTGAAGGTTTTTGATGTGGCAGGGGTACAAACAGGCGCTGTCATTTGCTATGACTACGATTTCCCTTATCTCGCAAAAGGGTTTGGCGCATTGCGTGCAGATCTTGTTGCCGATCCATCTTCCGATTGGAGGGGAATTGATCCCCTGCACACACGAATGGCCGCTTTTCGTGCTGTTGAGCAGGGGCATTCTATTTTGCGCTCGACACGATTTGGCATGTCTGCTGCGATTACCCCTTACGGAGAATGCTCTGCACAGATGAGCAGTTATGATAAAAACGATAAACTGATGATGGCGCATTTACCGGTTAAGGGCGTGACCACTGTTTACGCTGTTGTCGGGGATATGTTTATATATCTTTGTATAGGTTTTATTGTTCTGTTCCTGATGCTTCAAATTCGGGCAGTGTCGGGTAGGGCGTGATGTTTTTTCAAATATGAGCAACCACCTGGCAGCAGCTATACCGGTTTATCTTTTGAGTATATAATTTTCTTTGGGCAATTCTTTGGTAGTCTGGATATATTACGGACTTTTGATTTGGCAAATGAGCCCCATTCAAACAAAAGGGAAACTACCATGCCTGTTACCGCTGCCTCCCGGGTATCGAAACGCGATGATTTGTGCGGCCTTTTGATCGCACTTGTGGTCCAGGACCACAAGTGCGATTTTTTGTTGGCGGTGCGCCCTTCATTCTCCAGGTTCAGCCCCTGTCGTGTTTTATTTCCTAACTTAAATCATTATATTGTATGAAGCAGCTATCACTTGTTTTCCGATGGGCTTTGCTCATCCTCCTTTGCATTGTTTGGCAGACAACATGGGCGCAGTTTACCGCCACCGGCCGGGTGACCGATGTCGGAGGAGATGGCCTCCCCGGCGCCACAGTGGCTGTAACCGGCGCTAAAACGGGCACAACGACCAGTTTGGACGGTAGTTTCTCCTTGTCGGTGCCGGGCAACTCCGGTGAGCTCCAAGTTTCATACACGGGCTTTAAAACGGTAACGGTGCGCGTATCGGCATCGAACCCCAATGTGGTGATTGCATTGGAAGAGGACTCCGAGCGGCTGGGCGAAGTAACCGTGGTGGGTTCCCGGTTTGCGCCGCGCACGGCCATCACCTCGCCGGTACCGATCGACAACATCAAACGCGACGAGTTGCTGGCCACAGGACAGACGTCGTTCGACAAGCAATTGACTTACACGGTGCCTTCCTTCAACTCGAGTAACCAAACCATTTCGGACGCCACCGCGCACTTTGATCCGTTTGATCTGCGTGGTTTAGGGCCGAGCCGGACACTTGTTCTGATCAATGGAAAGCGAAAAAACCCCAGTTCGTTGGTGTACATCAACGATACACCGGGTAAAGGCGAAGTAGGGGTGGACATGAAAAGTATCCCCGCAGCGGCTATCGAGCGGGTGGAAGTGTTGCGCGACGGCGCCTCCGCGCAATATGGCTCCGATGCGATCGCCGGGGTGGTCAACGTGATCCTTAAAAAGGACTACGAGTACACCACAACCAACTTTTTTGGCGGCGCCACCTCAGAGGGCGACGGTGAATTCTATGGTTACAATATCAATACGGGCGTCAAAGTCGGCGAAAAAGGATATGTCAATGTCTCTCACTCGTTTTCCGATCAGAAAGAAACAAACCGCGCCGGGTCTCCGGGCAAAGACAACCTGTTCGGCGTGGACGATTCCTGGACCCACGCCAACCCGAGCCTCGGTATGATTGTCGGCCAGCCCAATATGACTACGGGCGACTTTTTTGTCAACGCCTCGGTTGATTTGGGGCGGAACGCGGAAGTGTACGGTTTTGGCGGCTTTACGTATCGGCGCGGCCGCAGTTATGCCTTATACCGGACTCCTTACTGGCGTCCGACCGATTTTGGGCTGCTTACCGAACCCGGGCAACCTTATAATGGCTTTCACCCGACCTTCGATACCGATATCCTGGATAATACGCAAGTGATCGGTATCCGCGGCACATCCAACAGCTGGAAATATGACTTGAGCTATACCCGCGGCGGCAACCGGGTGGATTACACCGTATTCAATTCGATCAATACCACCATGGGGCCTAAATCGCCGACGGTGTTTCGCGTTGGCGGGTATGAATTCCGGAATAACATCTTTAACCTGGATCTGTTCCGGCAATTTGGCCCGGTTTCAATCGCTTTCGGTTCGGAAATGCGCGCCGAGAATTTTATCGCCAAGGCTGGTGAAGCGGCTTCGTATATCGATGCTATGGACCCCGCAGGGTACGGTCCGGCCGGGGCGCAATCGTTCCCGGGCCTGCAGCCCCAAAACGAAGTAGACGCTTTCCGCTACAACATCGGGGGGTATGCCGAACTGACGTATGACGTAACACAGGACCTGCTGGTTGGCGGAGCCGTGCGTACGGAGAAATATTCTGACTTCGGCAATGTGACCAATTATAAGGTGAATGCCCGGTATAAATTTTGGGATGATCGCCTTTCGTTGCGCGGATCCTTGTCTACCGGCTTTCGCGCACCTTCCCTGCACCAGATATACCTGAGCAATATTCAGACCCTCATCTCTGGCGGTACAGTATCCGAACAGGGAACGTTCAACAACGAGAGCAGTGTGTTGCGGCGGCTGGGCATACACAAACTAAAAGCCGAAACGGCACAGAACCTGACCCTGGGTATCGCCGCCAAACCGCTTTCAGGGCTGTATGTTTCCGTCGATTATTACAATATCACGGTGGACGACCGGATCGTGTATTCCAGTAGTATCAGCTCCAGCGATACGACCTCCGATGTGTACACCATTTTACAGCAAAACAACATCACTTCCCTCAAGTTCTTTTTGAATGCCGTAAATACGCGGACCAGCGGGATCGATTTCGTTGCCGGTTATTCTATGAACCTGTCGAAAGGCAAACTGGGCATTAACCTGGCCGCCAACTTCAACAAGAATGAGATCAGGGGCAAGATCGCCACACCCGAACCGCTCAGCCGGGCGAATATTGATGTTTTTGACCGGAAGGAGCAATCCCGCATCCTGACGGCCCGCCCGAACGACAAGATCATTCTGGGGCTGAGTTACGAGATCGGAAAATTCAAGGCCGTCCTGAACAATACCCGGTTTGGCGAAGTGACCTGGCAAAATAGCGCTGGCAGCCAGTTCGACCAGACCTTTTCGGCCAAGGTGATCACCGACCTGAACCTTTCGTACCGGTTCAGCAACGCCATTGCATTCGGCATAGCGCTCAACAACCTCCTCAATGTTTACCCCGATGTGATCGATACCAAGGGCGATGTAGTGACCGACCTGGGCGGACGGTTTAAGTATCCCTGGGAAGTAAACCAGTTTGGGTTTAACGGGATGACGTTCTCGGGCAACCTCAATATCCGGTTCTGAGCCCTGCCGGTACGTATATGGTTGCGTTGTGGACTTTTTCCCGAGACGGGAAGATCTGCAACATACCGTGCGGTCAGTGGTGAGCGGCAAGTTCCAGATGGAATTGCCGCTCACCCTGCCTTTTTGCCCAGGTTGGAAAACCTGGACTTCTAATATCCAATCTACTGGCCGAACGATACGGCGATCCCATAAAAACAAAAATGATGCTACCGCTTTCTACAAAAATAGTTGTGGATATACTTTTGGTCCCTGTTGGCTGAAAGCACAATCAAATCTTACCTTGTAATTGCCGGCACACGGATCAACGTACGTTTCTCCGGGGTCGGGCATGCTGGTCATTTTCATCGAATGGACGAGCCGGAACCAGCCGCAATCGCTTTTCACCCATCCACTTTATCATAGCAATGACAGGACCAAATCGGCATTCCGTATTCCCGCTGGAAAACTACAACAGGCTTTGTTTCCTGAAAAATATCATCAAAAGACCAAATATCATAGTTGGAGATTTCACCTATTACGACGATTTTGAGGACGTTGAGAACTTCGAAAAAAACGTCCGGTACCTATTTGACTTTATCGGCGATAAGCTAATCATCGGTAAATTTTGCATGATTGCTTCCGATGTGAAATTTATCATGAACGGGGCCAACCATTTGACAAACGCGCTGACCACCTATCCGTTTGCTATCTTTGGAAACGGCTGGGAACACGCCATGGACGGCAAGCAATATCCCAACAAAGGGGACCTTATCATCGGCAACGACGTCTGGATCGGCTACAACGCCACCATCATGGCAGGGGTGACCATCGAGTATATGCCATCATTGCCACCAACGCAACGGTGGTAAAAGACGTCGAACCGTACTCCATTGTGGGCAGGAACCTGCGATGGAAATAAGGAAACGGTTCGCACCTGACATCATTGAACGCTTGCTGCGCCTGAAATGGTGGGATTGGGACATGGACAAATCACCCGGAATGTTCAACATTTGACCGGCCTCGATATCGATGTGTTAGAGCAGCAGGCGTAATTAATCCCAATATTGGCATCCGATAAATCCCAGCCGCCAATTCAAACCCTGGCTATTATCCTTCATTGACCGTTGGGCCGTTGCTCGGCTTTCTGGTTGCAGTGGAGCATCCCGTGCTTTGTCCGGCATTGTTACCTTTCTTTTGCGCGCCCAAAAGAGAAAGGCTTTCCTCCCGGCAGTGCCAACGACCTGCGGGAATTGCGCTGTTTTTGAAAGGGCTTGGTGGCATTTTGCGGGACATTGCGTTTCAAGTTCCGGGTCAAAAAGGTGCTCCGTCGGACGGCGGTCCATCCCCTTCGGTCGGGCATGCCTTGCGGACGGCAGAAGGCGCTCTGGTTCGGGAAGGTTACACCATTGTAAATACTAAATTGGTTGACCACTACTCGCCCTACCCGGAATCAACATTGATTAAGAAGTTTTTTGAGTTATGCTGCCAATGGCAAAAAATTAGGCGAAACAGAATTAAAACCCCTGATAACGCCCTTCCCAATTAATGTATACATGCCTGAAGGCCCTGCCGCAATTGTGTGGCAGAGCATTTTCCCATGCGCCGGGACCAGCCAGTCAGGTAAAAAACCAGGTATTTTATTAACTTTGATCGCGCAAGTGGCTTGGGCACTAAGTTTTAGCAGTTGTTGTCCAAGGCACCATTTACCCCCCCGGCGCGTAATCTACATAGGCATAAGCATCAGATCAGATGAGAAAACGATTCCTTGTCGGGGCCTTTCTGGTCGCGTCACACTGTTGTTCCATTCACCTTGCTGCCCAGCAAAAAGGCGTTTCCCCTGTTCAACCTGTAGCCGGCACACTCCAGTCCGGCAACACCTACGCCATTGTCGTCGGTATCTCCGACTACCAGGACCCCGGCATCCCCGACCTGCGCTTCGCCGACCGCGATGCCGCGGCTTTCGCCAATTTCCTGCGCTCGCCCGCCGGAGGCGGGCTCGATGGCGATCATCTGAAAATGCTGACCAACGAACAGGCCACCGCAGGTAACGTAGGTGCTGCATTGTACTGGCTTGTCGACGAATGCAAGGAAGGCGACAAGGTCATCATCTACTTCAGCGGCCACGGCGACGTGGAGCGCAAACTGAGCCGGCAACCGGGCTTTTTGCTTTGTTGGGACTCGCCACCGGCAGTCTACATTTCGGGGGGCGTCATCGAACTCGGCATGTTCCAGACGGTAATCTCCACACTTTCCACCGACATAAAAGCCCAGGTGACGGTCATCACCGACGCCTGCCATGCCGGCAAGCTCGCGGGCAGCTCCGTCGGCGGCGCCCAGCTGACCAACGCCAACCTGGCCCAACAGTATGCCAAGGAGGTGAAAATCCTTTCCTGTCAGCCCGATGAGTACTCAATTGAGGGCGAGCAATGGGGCGGCGGCCGCGGCGCCTTCTCCTACAACCTGGTGGATGCCCTGTACGGCATGGCCGATGCCAACAGCGACCTGTCGGTGACCCTCCGGGAAGTGGGGCGCTACCTCGAGGACCACGTGGCAGCCGAGGCGGCCCCGGTGAACCAGAGCCCCAGGGTACTTGGAAACCCCAATGAGCGGTTGGCTACCGTGGACGCCCAGCTGCTGGCAGCCCTCCGCTCCGGCAGAACCAGCCAGATGGCCCTGCTCTCCCCCATTGAGTCACGCGGGATGGAGGAGGACGTACTGGCGGGGGTGGACACAACCGTGCGCGAAACGTACCGCCTGTTTAAAAAAGCCTTGAAGGACAAGGTTTTCCTGCTCGCCCCCCCGGGAGAGCCTGCCAGTGCCTGTGCCGATGCCTACTACGAGCGCCTCCTAGCGGAGCCCAAAATGGCACGCCTGCACTCCACCATGACCCGCAACTTCGCCGCCGCCCTGCAGGACGACGCCCAGCAGGCCATCAACATCTGGCTGAAGGCCGATGTTCAGCAGTTGGAGTGCATCGGAAAGTCGCTGAGACTAGAACCCATTCCCCGGCAACTGGCCCGGGCAGCCGAACTGCTCGGCGAGGGGCACTACATGTACCGCTCCCTGCTGGCCCGCAAGTTGCTGTTCGAGGGAATTTTAATGGCGCGGCTCGATCTCCGTGACAACCATGACGAAGCGCTTGGCCGGCAATGCCTGTCCATTTTCAGAAAGTCCCTGGAGCTCGAATCCAATTCGCCCCTACCCTGGCACCGGATGAGCCAGGTGTATGTAAAAATGCTCCGTCAGCCCGATTCCGCTTTTATTTGTGCGGAACAAGCCCGAACCCTTGCGCCCAACTGGGTGCTCCCATTCGCTGATTTGGGATACACGCTTACTCAAACAGGAAAGTTCGATCTTTCCAAACAGGCTTTACTGGAAGCCGAAAAAATTGACTCACTGCATCCCTACGTCGTCAACCGGTGGGCGGCATGGTACTGGAATCAAAGGGGCATGGATAACACGGAAAAAGCCATCGCCTTGTACGAGCAATACCGAAAAAGTGGCGGCGCCACATACCCATGCTGGCACAATGATTATGCAATTGCTCTGACGCAGGTAAATAAATACGAAGCGGCTGAAACGGAATACCGAAAAGCCATCGAACTCGATTCGAGTAAAGCCATTATTTGGTCTAATCTCGGAAGTACGTACCTCAAAACCCGACGCTTCGACGAGGCAGAAAAGGCTTTCGAAAAAGCCATTGCCCTCGATTCAACTTATTTAGTTACCTGGAACCAGCTCGGGACCTTTTACTTTAAGTCAAGGCGTTTTGCTGAAGCGGAGCCGATTTTTAAAAAACTCATCGCCCTTGATCCAACCTATAAGGATGCCTGGGGCAACCTCGGTGCTGTCTACAATATGACAAATCGTTTTGCCGAGGCGGAACCGTTTTTAAAAAAAGCCATCGCTCTCGATTCAACTTACAGCCTTTGTTGGAATAACCTCGGGTATTTGTACCTCAAAACCCGACGCTTCGACGAGGCAGAAAAGGCTTACGAAAAAGCCGTCGGCCTCGATTCGAGTGATGCCTTTATTTGGTCTAATCTCGGAGGTACGTACCTCGAAACCCGACGCTTCGACGAGGCAGAAAAGGCTTACGAAAAAGCCATCGCCCTCGATTCAACCTATACAATTGCCTGGAACAATCTCGGGCAATTGAACGGCAAAATCCACCGCTTTGACGAGGCAGAAAAAGCTTTCAAAAAAGCCATCGCCCTTGACTCAACCTCTAAAATTGCCTGGAACAATCTCGGGCTATTGAACGGCAAAATCCACCGCTTTGACGAGGCAGAAAAGGCTTTCAATAAAGCCATCGCCCTTGACTCAACCTCTAAAATTGCCTGGAACAATCTCGGCTGGCTCTATACGGTAAGTAAACGGTATGAAGAGGCCGAGCAACTATTGAAAAAAGTCATCACAATGGATTCGACATATTCATACCCCTGGGGCAATCTCGGCTATTTATACAGCCAAACCCGCCGTTACGCTGAAGCCGAGCAGTATTCGAAAAAAGGCATTGCATTGGATTCGACAAACTCGTATGCCTGGGTTGGTCTCGGCAATTTTTATTTGAAAACCAACCACCCCAAAGAAGCGCGTTATGCTTTCAACCAGGCAATGAAGTCTAAAAATACCGACTATCCAGAAGTATTGCTTGGCATGGCCTATCTGCTCATAACGGAAGGGAAAGCTGCGGAAGCACTTAGTTACGTGGAGCAATCCATCGAAACAGGAAGTTCCTGTAAAGAACTGGAAAGCGATGAAAACCTCGCCACACTGCGAACTACCCCGGCGTGGGAGGCACTGATGAAAAAACACTTCCCCGACCAACACAAAGACTAAAACCCAACTCGAATGAAATACTATCTGATCCTGGCGCTTTTGATCAATGTCCTGTACCTCACCGCCCAGCAAAAAGGCGTGTCCCCGCTCTCTCCCACTCCTTCAGGCGGAGGCCGGGGAGCGACCTACGCCGTCGTCGTCGGCATTTCTGATTATCACGATCCTGCCAAATTAAGGCGTTGAATTTCCAGGGGCACAAAACGCACCTAACTTTGCGTACCGATGAAAAGAATCAACAACATATACCATGAACGGACCGGACAAAAACACGCTGTTTCCCCTGGATAATTACAACCGGCTTTGTTTTCTCAAAAACATCATCAAAAACCCCAACATCATCGTCGGCGACTATACGTACTACGACGATTTCGAGGACGTCGGGAACTTTGAGCGCAATGTGAAGTACCATTTCGACTTCAACGGCGACCGGTTGGTGATCGGCAAGTTTTGTATGATCGCTTCCGATGTGAAATTTATCATGAACGGGGCCAACCATTTGACAAACGCGCTGACCACCTATCCGTTTGCTATCTTTGGAAACGGCTGGGAACACGCCATGGACGGCAAGCAATATCCCAACAAAGGGGACCTTATCATCGGCAACGACGTCTGGATCGGCTACAACGCCACCATCATGGCCGGGGTGACCATCGGAGACGGCGCCATCATTGCCACCAACGCAACGGTGGTAAAAGACGTCGAACCGTACTCCATTGTGGGCGGGAACCCTGCGATGGAAATAAGGAAACGGTTCGCACCTGACATCATTGAACGCTTGTTGCGCCTGAAATGGTGGGATTGGGACATGGACAAAATCACCCGGAATGTTCAACATTTGACCGACCTCGATATCGATGTGTTAGAGCAGCAGGCGTAATTAATCCCAATATTGGCATCCGATAAATCCCAGCCGCCAATTCAAACCCTGGCTATTACCCTTCATTGACCGTTGGGCCATTGCTCGGCTTGCTGGTTGCAGAGGAATTTCCCGTGCTTTGTCCGGCATTGTTACCTTTCTTTTGCGCGCCCAAAAGAGAAAGGCTTTCCTCCCGACAGTGCCAACGACCTGCGGGAATTGCGCTGTTTTTGAAAGGGCTTGGTGGCATTTTGCGGGCCATTGCGTTTCAAGTTCCGGGTCAAAAAAGGCGCTCTAATTCGGGAAGGTGACGCAGTGGCAAATACTAAATTGGTTAACTGCTTAGTACATTGGAAACTAAGTTTGTTGGAGTTTTGGGTAGAAGATTTTGCGGCCAAACAAGGCTATTTTTGAGGGAATAGCAGCGCTATTGCCGAAAAAATAGCCTTGTTTGGCCGTAAAAGATTCAGCCAAAATCCAACGAAATTTAGTTTCCAATGTACTAAGCGTGTGCCTTGAAATTACGTAACTATGATCTTGATTTTGCCATTGTCAGGGGCGAGTCAGGACGGGATGATCGGATAAAAAGGATTTACCTGCCAAGCGTAAAAAGCAAGCGACAGAATTTAAAACCCCTGATAACGCCCCACCCAATTAAAGTATACATGCCTGGAGGTCCTGGAGCAACCAAGTAGTGGGCATTTTATCTTGCGCCGGAGCCAGCGGGTTAAGTAAAAAAACGGGTATCTTATTAACTTTGACCGCGCAAGTCACGCCTCCGGCGTACATAATCTACATAGCATAAGCATCAAATGAGAAAACGATTCCTTGGCGGGGCCTTTCTGGGCGCTGCCCTCTGTTGTTCGTTGTCCCTTTCTGCCCAGGAACCGAAAGGCGTCACCCCTATCCCGCCTACTTCGAACTTCAAGCCTGAAGCTTCGAACTCAACCTATGCCGTCGTCGTCGGCATTTCCGACTATCAATCGCCCGACATTCCCGACCTGCAATTTGCCCACCGCGATGCCCGGGCCTTTGCCGACTGGCTGAAGTCTGCCGCCGGGGGCAACGTGCCCGAATCCAATATCCAGTTGCGCACCAACCAGGAGGCCACCTTTGCCGCCTTTGCCGCCGCCCTCGACTGGCTGGTAGAATCCTGCGACGAAGGCGGGCAAGGTATCATCTATTTTTCCGGGCATGGCGATGTAGAAACCAAGACCTTCAGTCAAATGGGCTTTTTGCTGCTCCACGATTCCCCGGCCAGGTCCTACAAGGCGGGCGCCTATTCGCTGTATTACCTGCAGGATATAATTTCTACCTTGTCTTTGCACAAAAAAGCCCGGGTGACAATTATTACCGACGCCTGCCACGCCGGTAAACTGGCCGGTACCAACATCGGGGGAGCGGCCACCACAGCCCAGAACCTCAGCCGGCAATTTGCCAATGAGGTCAAGATACTTTCCTGCCAACCCGACGAGTATTCCCTCGAAGGGGAGCAGTGGGGCGGCGGCCGGGGCGTTTTTTCCTGGCACCTGATCGATGGCCTGACCGGCCTGGCCGATAAAAACGCCGACCATGCGGTCAACCTGTTTGAAATCGGCCGCTACCTGGAAGATGCAGTGCCTGCCGAAACGGCTCCGCTGCCACAAATGCCCATGACTGTCGGCGATAGGCAAACCGTGGTTTGCCGGGTAGACGAAGCCGCCCTGGCCACTTTACGCGCAGCAAAAGCGGAGCGGAAGCCCGGTATGGCTTCCACCGGCTCGAAGGGCCTGGAAGCGATTTTTCTCGCCGAAATGGATTCTTCGATCCAACGCCGCTATGCGGAGTTTAACCATGCGCTCAAAAACCGGGAATTGCTGGATGCTGCCCCCGGCCACCGCAGCGCCGACGACCTTTATCGCGTGTTGGTGAACGTGCAGGAACTTGCCCCCTTGCACCAGCTTATGCGCCGCAACCTGGCTGTGGCCCTGCAAGACGAAGTCCAGCAGGCGCTGAATGCCCTGCTCGACAACGATCCCTACGAGGCGAACAACTGGAATTACAATCCGCAGAAATACGGCCTCTTTCCGGCCTACCTGGCCCGCTCGATCGAACTGCTTGGACCGGATCATTACATGGTCAATGACCTGCGGGCGAAGCAGCTGTTTTTCGAAGGCTATAACCGCTCGAAACTGGTGGGCGAGTTGGAGGAAAATCCGCAGCGCCGCGACTCCATTCGCGACGAAGCCAAAGCCCTGCTGCTCCAGTCCTTCGCCCTAGACAACGAGGCTGCCTACGTGCCGTTTACCATCGGGAAGTTGTATTACCTTAAAAATCCGCCACAAAACGATTCGGCCATCACCTGGTTTACCCGGGCCGTGGAGCGCGCGCCGAGCTGGCTGATCCCTTACCTCGAAATTTCCTACGAGTTTGCCGGTACGCTGAGCGATTATAAAAACGGTGAATACTGGATCCTGCGCGCATATGAACAAGACTCGGCCGCGTATAATGTCCTGGAGCGGCTGGCGTGGTTGCGGCAATGGCAATTCCGACCCGACGAGGCAAATGCGGTGTGTGATAAAATGATCGCGCTCAAACCCGATTTATTTAACGGCTATTCTACCAAAGCCACCACCCTCTGGCTAATGCAGGGGGCCTATGAGGAAGTAGAAAAATACAGTTTGAAATCGCTTGAACTTTACCCGGAGCAATACTTTTGGGCATATTTTATCTTGGGCGAAGCGTATATCCACACCAGGCGGGCAGCGATAGCCGTGGAACATTTTTACAAAGGGCTTGAGAAACAAATGTCGGCGTTGGAAAAGGGGTATCTCTACGCCGGGCTTGTGAATGGGCTCGTGCAACTCGGCCAATATGAAGCGGCGGAAAAAGCGATCAAACAGACGCTGTCCGGCAACTTTGGCAGCGGCCCCCAGAAAACAGCCATTTGGGCTGCCACAGGCAGGATGTGGCTCCAACGTGGCGATCTGCAACAGGCGGAGCAAGCACTACGGCATGGTTTGACCGTCGATCCAACCCTCAACGGACAGTGGATTCAAATACTGGCACTATTGGGAGAAGTGAAAATGATCCAGGGCAAACCCGCCGAAGCCGAAGCCTGTTTTCAAAAGGCGATCAACCAGGAGCCACTCTGGTGGGATTCCGGATTTCGCGATGAAGCCCACCAGCTTTACGGCCGTTTTTTGTTGTCGGAAAACCGTGTTGACGAGGCGCGTACCCAGTTTGACAAATGCCGGGAATACCGCCCCAATGGCTGGCGACAGGCATACGGTCAAGCCTTGCTCGTCGCCCGGGATGGAAAGCGGCAGAAAGCGCTCGATTGGCTCGAGCAGGCCTTTGAACGCTATTTGCCCAGGGTGGAAACAGTGCTGGAAGAGCCTATACTAATGAAAATCCGGCAGACCGGGCGGTTTAAGGCCCTGGCGGCGCGATACTTTCCCGAGTATGGCCGGAAATGAGCCGGATAGAAGAAAATTATTATTCCACACTAAGTAACCCTGCTTTATGAAAACGAGGTTCGTACTTGCCTTGCTGTTATGTACGTCGTCCCTCTTTGCCCAGGAACGAGGCATAACGCCCATCGCCTCCCCTAAAAGCGGCGGCGGCGCCACTTACGCCGTTGTCGTCGGCATCTCCGACTACCAGGACGCGGCCATCCCCGACCTGCGCTTCGCCGACCGCGACGCCGAGGCATTCGCCAACTTCCTGCGATCTCCGGGAGGCGGCTCGCTCGACGGCGATCACCTGAAGGTGTTGACCAACGAGCAAGCAACAGCGGGTCAGGTCATTGCCGAATTGACCTGGCTGCTTGAAGAAAGCAAGGAGGGCGACCAGGCAATTATTTATTTCAGCGGCCACGGCGACGTGGAGACAAAACTGCTCAACCAGCTC
>JBGARJ010000038.1:0-52874 GCA_044230315.1 Saprospiraceae bacterium | reverse complement strand
CAAGTACCCCGGTAACGCCGGATCAACCTTAAAATACGGAGGTCTATCCAATGCCAACTCCGCCAAACCCACCGCTACCAGCGCCATGCCCGCCTGCCAGGTTTCCTCCTGCTCCACCTGTGCCACCATTGCCCAGGTCGCCACATCCGCCCCGCCGTGGTACACCGCCAGGGCATCCACCACCGGCCGTATCTCGTCCGGCAAGCGCCGCAAGGATAACTCCAGGCTCGCGTAAAGGCTGTTCTCCCGCTCGCCCGGGTGCTTGCGCTCCAACTCCGCCATCAAGTGGCTCAAATCGGCGTTCAGGCCGGGCATGTTCCCGCCCCGCTCGGCGATGATTTTGGTGAGCAGGGTCAGCGCCCGGGCGTGGTAGTTGGCCGTGCGCGCCAGCGCGCCGAACTGCTTGTCCAGGTCTTCTGTGTTCAGGCTCGGCACTTCGATGCCTTCCTCTTTCATCACCTGCGCGATCAGGCGCAAGGCGTCATGCGGCGCCAGCGCGCCTATGCGCACGGCGCACTTGCCCGCGTCGAAGGGCGCCGGCAGGGGCTCGCGCGTGGTCAGCAGCAGCCGCGTGCGCGGGTCGGGTGCCAGCAGCCGTTCGAAAAAGGCGGTGAACGCTGCTGCCGGCGCCACCCCCGGCAGCGGCTCGCCACCGGGCAGGGGTAGCACGCTTTCCAGGTTGTCCAGCACGATCAGCGTCGGGTATTCCTGCAAACGCCGGTCGATGACTTGCAACGCTTTTGTTTCGTTTTCAAAAGTGGCAACTGAAAAATCGGGATGGTCCAGTTGCTTGCCCAGTGCGTCGATGGCCGAGCGGGTATCGCGCAGGGTCTCGAACGACACAAAGGCTAGGCGGCCAAAACGCCGCGTGCGGAGCAACCAACGGGCCAACTCCGTGGCCAGGGTCGTCTTGCCTGCCCCACCCTGGCCGATCAGCACCGCGTAGCGCTCGCGTTGGAGCAAGCGCTCCTGGGCCAGCAACTCCCGGTCACGGCCCACAAAACCGTGCGCCGGCTCGTGCGGCGTGGCGCCCAGGCGCGCCTTCCAGGCCTCGGCCAGGTGGTGCCGCACCTGCGCCCCCGGCACCTTGTGCACCAACTGGGGGTCTTTTTCTTCCTGGAACAACACCGGCACAAACCAATCCTGCAGTTTCAATGTATCGCCACCCGGCAGCGGTGCCCGCACCGCGTCGTCGTGCAGCGCCTGCTGCCCCGCCAGCATCGCCGCGCCGATCAGCGAACCCTCCGCCAGTTTTTGATAAAACGCCACGGCGAATTTCTCCGCCGCCTTCACCAGCACGCTGTGCGACATCGCCGCCACCGAGGCCACCCCGTTTTCCAGCAGCGTCGCCGCCACCGAAGCCGTCGGGTCCTGCTCGGTCTGCGCCGACTGGCAGGCATCGAGAAAAAACAACGGGATGCGCAGTTTATTCAGCTCGCCCGCCAGTTGCTGGGCGTACACAATGGCGGTGGCGCGGCCCTGGAGTTTGGCCTGCTCGGCCTGTTCGGCGCTCTCGAAACACAGGGCGCCCAGGCCCTTGTCGCGGTCGAATACCCCGTGCCCGTCGAAATGCACCACCGAATAGGGGCGGCCCAGGAGCGCCGCGTCGCGGATCTTTTTGCTCAGCGCCGGAAACGTCGGCGTTTCCAGGATCGTCAACTCGGCCAGATCGCCCAGGGCTTCCACCGCCTGGAGCAGGGCCCGGGTGGCGGCGCGGTGGTCGATCAGGCCGGCCATTTTGTCCTCCGGTCGCGGGGCCACCAGCAGGATGCGCAGCACGTCCTGCAGCGGCATGGGGGCCACCACCGAGCGGTTGGGCTGCATCCGCCGCACCCGTACCGGCTGCTGGCCCTGGAACAGGTAGCCGTCGCCGTTGTGCAGGATCTCCCAGGGCGTCGACAACAGCAGCCCCGTGGCTTCGAAAAATGGCTTTTTGTCGTCTTCCGCCAGGCCCGTCGGTTCGGCGGCGTCGAGTTCTATGGAAAAGCGCCGCTCGGGGTGCGGGTCGTTCAGCCAGGCCGTGATCAGCGAACGGGTTTGTTCGTTTGGCGTGATCGACTCGAACAGCGCCTTGCCCCAAGCCGGCAACTGGCCGGCGATCTCGGCCGCGCGGCTCAGTATCTTTTCCAAAAACGGGTAGCGCGGAAACTCCTCCACGTACCAGCGGATGCGGTCGGCCACGTCGGGACCCAGCGGCGAGATGAAACCAAAGGCGTTGCTTTTGACCGTACGGCCGCCGTTTGCCGGGTGGTATTCCAGCCGGGCCAGGGCGCTGCCGCGCCGCACCCCGCCTTCGGTGTACAACACGGGGTTTTCCAGCACCAGCATCAACTCGCTCACCGGCGGCTCGGGCGGCTGGAAGGCCGGCGTTTTGTCGTCGGGCAAGGCCTTGTCCACCGCGGCCAGCAGGGCCGGCAGGGCCTCCTGCAGGCCGCCCGGCGCCGTGGACACCGGCAGCGCCAGCGGTTCCTCGTCGAACATCCAGGCCAGGGCGCCTACCGTTTGGTCGTCCAACAGCAGGGTCACCGCGCGCTTACCCAGCGCCTTGGCGTGGTCCAGTTCTTTTTTGACCCATTTGGACTGGAAGGTATTCGGCGACACGACCAGCAAGTAGTGCCCGGCATCGGCGATGGCTTGCCCGATTTCGGCGTGCAGCACGTCGCCGGCAGTCAGGTCGCGCGAATCGGCCCAGACGGAGACCTGGTAAAGTTCGAGGGCCTGCCGGAGGGCTTTGACGAAGGCATCGTCTTGGGAGGAATGGGAGATGAATACGTCTTTTTTCATTCTGGCAACAGGGTGGGTTGTTTGCGGCGCAACACCGATGGATGGACGGGGCGGGGCTAAGTTAGCATGTGTGGGGTATTTTTTGGGTCGCGTTTTCGAATTTGGAGGGCCGGGGTCAAAAAACTGTGGCGTCACCTTCTTTGTGGACGGCAAGATGCCGCTGTATCCGGGCTTTACGGAAAACGGGTAAGCGATTTTTTTTTGCGATGCGCCGGCACGGCGCCTGCGGGCGGCCGTGCCGGCGTTTTTTTAGAGGCCGGCGCCGTTGAAGAAGAGGAGTTTTAGGTCGACGGCGTCCATGTAACTCAATTCCGGGTCCTCGGTCAGTGCGGGGTCGTGGCTGCCGCGGAGGAAGGCGATAAGGGTACGCAATAAGGCGGCGACAAATGTCGGAACCGTTTGAGCCTTGAAAGATTCCAATTGCTGCACTAATTCCCCGGTTGCCCCCGACTTAAGTGCGCGCGCTGCGGCGCTAATCAATTGAAAGCTGTTGCTTGGGCTTTCGCCGCCATTGCGGTAAGCCGCATAGGCCTGTAGGGTTTTTTGGCGGGCCTCGGCGGCGGCTTGATGATTGCCTTCCGAGGTTTCCAAGTTGTAGAGAGCACCCCAAGCATTCCATGGTGTTGCAGCATGACAGAGTTGGGATTTACACTCAATGGCTCGCAGCAATTGCGTCCTGGCTTCAGGCATTCGGTTTAACTTCATGAGGGAGCTAGCCATGTTACTTCGCTGTTTGCCTTCTCCCTGCAGATTGCCCAAAGCAGTATAAAAACAAACTGCACGTTCGTACATCCGGATGGCATCTTCCAATCTTTCTATGTCGTCGTATAAATTGCCGAGTTGACCCAGCGAATCAGCCTCCCCTTGTTTATTATTTTCCCGAATCTCGATCGCTAGCGATTCCTGGTAGGCTTTTTCTGCTGCCGAATAATTTCCTGCCTCTTGATACACCCTACCAGGATCTGTACATAAGCACCGCGACATGCCTCGGCTCTCGGTATTGTTCAAAAATACTTTTCGCTTCCTGATGCAACTTAAGCGCTTCATCGTAATTTTTTTGATATATCCGGACTGTAGCTAATTGGCCTTTTCTCACTGCTACTCCGCGTAGATCGCCTCTTTTTTCCGCCCCTTCAATCGCCATCTTATAGTGTTGAGCAGCTTCATCATACCTACCTAATTCCCTAAAACACCTTCCCATTTCCGTCAAACACACTGAAGCCATTCTTTCGGCACCTGTATTCCCGTTTTGCGTCAGCGCCAAAAACCGCCGCCGTGCTTCCGCCATCAAAGACAAGGCTTGTTCCGATTGCCCACCGCGCCCTAGGACCCTACCTAACCTCCACTCCGCCATAGCGCCGTCATATTCCGCTCCTGGGTAGGCCTGCTCCTGCCCTCACATTGTTCCACGCCTACCTGGCCAGTTAAAGGCCGTTCAAATCTCCTGCTCCAGAATATCGATCTGCGGCCGCGCTTATGCGTGTGAATTGCGCATGGCTCCATTCCCCGATCGCCTGCGCGCTTATTCCCGGATGCTTTGGGCAGAATTGCACCACCTGCGGACGACGAGATTAACAAAAAGGTTTCTTACCTGTATCACGCATCTACAATTTGTTCCAGACGGCTGTTGCCAGTTGCACCAGCATAGCCACAGGTTATCCTCCGCCAGGCGACATAAATCGTAAGACAATTGTGTACTAGAGCTGTTGTTGAATTAAAACGTACTCAGACCTTCAGCCCTTCCCAGCATACCGGCGTACTTGCAAGGCTCCTGCTTCGTCTGGCAGTGGCTGCTCAGGTTTTCCTGGCAGGGTATATCTTAAAATATGCAGGAACTGATCAACGCCAACTCTGCCTAAGCCCACCTGCAAGCGCCATACCCACCTGCCAGATATCCTTCTGCTCTACCTCGACCGCATTGCCCAGATCGCCTCACACCGTGGTACTGCCAGGGCATCTACCGGCCTGTCTCCGCCAGCAAGCGCCGCAGCGCTGGAAGAAGCTGGCGTACCAGGCTGTTCTCCCGGCACTCGCCCAGGTGCTTGCGCTCAGTGCCGCCATCAAGTGCTCGGGTCGGCATTCAGGCCGGACATGTTGCCGCCCCGCTCCGCGATGATCCTGGTCAGCAGGGTCAGCGCCCGGGCGTGGTGTTGTCCGTGCGCGCCAGCGCGCCGACTGCTGGTCCAGGTCTTCTGCATTCAGGCTCGGCACTTCGATGCCTTCCTGTTCCATCACTTGATCAGGCGCAGGGCGTCGTAAGGGGCGAGCGCGCCGATGCGCACCGCGCACTTGCCCGCGTCGAAGGGCGCCGGCAGGGGCTCGCGCGTGGTCAGCAGCAGCCGCGTGCGCGGATCGGGCGCCAGCAAGCGCGTAAAGAAGTCGGTGAATTCCTGCGCCGGCGCTACCCCCGGCAGCGGTTCGCCGCCGGGCAGGGGTAGCACGCTCTCCAGGTTGTCCAGCACGATCAAGGTTGGGTATTCCTGCAAGCGGCGGTCCAGGACTTGAAGCGCCTGCTCTTGGGTTCCGAATTCGGCGACCGAAAAATCTGCCCCTTCCAATTGCTTGCCCAACACATCGATCGCCGAACGGGCATCCCGCAAGGTCTCGAACGACACGAAGGCCAGGCGGCCGAAGCGCCGTGTGCGCAGCAGCCAGCGCGCCAGCTCCGTTGCCAGCGTGGTCTTGCCCGCCCCGCCCTGGCCGATCAACACGGCATACCGCTCCAGCTGCAACAAGCGCTCCAGCGCCAGCAACTCCCGGTCGCGGCCCACAAAACCGTGTGCCGGCTCGGGCGGCGTGGCGCCCAGACGCGCCGTCCAGGTCTCCTCGATATGCCGGCGCACCTGTTTGCCGGGTACACGACGCACCAATTGTGGGTCTTTTTCCTCCTGGAAGAGCACCGGTACAAACCAATCCTGCAGTTGCAGTTTTTCGCCGCCGGGCAGCTGCGCGCGCACGGCGTCGTCATGCAGCGCCTGCTGGCCCGCCAGCATCGCCGCGCCGATCAGCGAACCCTCCGCCAGTTTGCGGTAAAACGCCACGGCGAAACGCTCGGCCGTTACCACCAGCACGCTGTGCGACATCGCCGCCACCGAGGCCACCCCGTTTTCCAGCAGCATGGCCGCTACCGAAGCCGTGGGGTCCTGCCCGGTCTTGGCCGACTGGCAGGCGTCGAGGAAAAACAAGGGGACCCGCAGTTTATTCAATTCGGTGGCCAACTCCTGGGCGTACACGATCGCCGTGGCGCGGCCCTGGAGTTTTTTCTGTTCATCCGCCTCGGCGCTCTCGAAGCACAAGGCGCCCAGGCCCCGGTCGCGGTCGAACACGCCATGCCCGTCGAAATGCACCACCGAGAAGGGCCGGCCCAGTTGCGCCGCGTCACGGATCTTTTGGCTCAGGGCCGGAAATGTCGGCGTCTCCAGGATGGTCAGTTCGGCCAGATCGCCCAGGGCTTCCACCGCCTGGAGCAGGGCCCGCGTAGCGGCGCGGTGATCGATCAGGCCCGCGCGGTCGTCTTCCGGCCGCGGCGCCACCAGCAGGATGCGCAGCACCGGCTGCAAGGGGATATCATCTACCACCGCGCGGTTGGGCTGCATACGCCGCACCCGGATCGGCCGCTGGCCCTGGAACAGGTAGCCGACGCCGTCGTTGAGAATTTCCCAGGGCGTCGACAGCAGCAGGCCCGTGGCCTCGAAAAACGCCTGCTTAGCCTCTTCGTCCACGCCCGCCGGCTCGGCGGCGTCGAGTTCTATAGAAAAGCGCCGCTCGGGGTGCGGGTCGTTTAGCCAGGCCCTGAGCATGTCCCGGCTTTGTTCGTCGGGGGTGATGGATTCGAACAGCGCCTTGCCCCAAACAGGGAGTTGGGCGGCGATCTCCCTGGCGCGGTGCAGGATCTTTTCCAGAAAAGGGTAATGCGGAAACTCCTCGACGTACCAGCGGATGCGGTCGGCTACATCGGGACCCAGGGGTGAAATGAAGGTGAAGCGGCTGCTCGTCACCGTGCGGCCCGCAATGGGGTGGTATTCCAGCCGCGCGCGGGCGCTGCCGCGCCGCACCCCGCCTTCGGTGTACAACACGGGGTCTTCCAGCACCAGCATCAACTCGCTCACCGGCGGCTCGGACGGTTGCAGGGCCGGCTCGGCGTCGTCGGGCAGGCCCCGGCCCACCGCGGCCAAAATAGCCGGCATGGCCTCCTGCAGGCCGTCCGGGCCGGAATCGATCTTGATAGCCAGCGGCGGCGCGGCAAACATCCAGTCGAGGGCTGCCGTGGTCTGATCGTCGAGCAGCAGGGCCACCACGCGTTTGCCGAGGGTCTTGGCGTGCCCGAGTTCCTTGTGCACCCACCTGGACTGAAAGGTGTGTTTCGAAACGATCAGGAAAAAGTATTTCGACTGGGCGATGGCGTCGCGGATTTCCTGCTGGAGCACATCGCCGGCCAGGAGTTCGCGGGAGTCGACCCAGGCACCGACCTTGGAAAATTCGAGCGCCTGGCGCAGGGATTGGACGAACGTGTCGTCGCCGGAAGCGTGGGAGATAAAGACTTCTTTTTCCATTTTGGCAACAGGGTGGGTTGTTTGCGGAACAATTCAGATACAGGCCGGGGCGGCTAAGATAGGCATGCCAGGTTTAATTTTCACCCGGCAAACGCCGATTCAGACTGGATCGAACTAAAATGCCCGGACTGCTCGATTGCAGTTCATTTGAACAACACCCGGTTAGCGCCTTCCTGCCGCACCTTATCCGCCGGCAAATGCGCCAGCAATTCCGTTTTCAGCGCCTCTACCAACCGCTGTTTGACCAGGTGCCGGTGCGTCACCAGGCTCACTTCCCGCACGGGCTCGGGCGCGGCAAAATGCTTGACCTTGCGCTGTTGCGCATCGGTCAGGTAGAGGGTGGCCAGTTCGGGCAGGATGGTGATGCCGTTTTGGGCGTCCACCAGTTGTTTGAGTGTTTCGAGGCTGCCGGCTTCATATTCCACCGTCAACTGGTCTTTGCGGCGCAGTTCACAGATGTTCAGGATCTGCGAGCGAAAGCAGTGCCCTTCCTCCAGCAGCCAGAGGTGGTGCGGGTCGATGTCTTCGGGCAACAGGAACTCCTTGGCATAGTCGTGCCCCGAATACACCACGAACGCCTCGTAAAAGAGGGGGTCTTCGCGCAGGGTCGCGTCGTTGAGCGGGGTGACCAGGATCGCTACGTCGATCTGGCCCTTGTGCAGGGCCTCGGTAAGGGCCGTCGTGGTGCGTTCGGCAATTTTCAGACGAATACCCGGATAACGGGCCATGAAGGCCTGCAAAAACAAGGGCAACAGATACGGCGACAGCGTAGGGATGATACCCACCCGCAGCACGCCGCTCAGGCTCTCCTCTTCCGCCTTCGCGATTTCCCTGAACCGTTCGGCTTCGCGCAGGATCACCCGCGCCTGCGCCAACAGCGCTTCGCCGGCATGCGTAGGCACCACGGGCTGCCGGCTGCGGTCAAAGATCTTGATGCCGAGCTCCTCTTCCAGCTTCTGGATCATCATGCTCAGCGTGGGCTGCGTCACATGGCATTGCTCGGCCGCTTTGGCAAAATGCCGGTGCGCATCTACCGCCAGCAGGTATTCGAGTTGTTGCAAATTCATGCGGCAAAACTATAGACAAAATTTATGGCGCTAAAAAAATTATCAGTTCTTTTTATGAGCCAAGGCCTGGCGGATCGGTCCGCACGAATACCGGCCGCCATCAGCGTACCACCCATCGAAGCGCGCTTCCCCGCCCGGCGCCGCGTGCCGTTATCCAATACACACCGGGCGCTGCGGGCGCCGGTACATCCGCCGACGCGTTGCCCGGCGGCACGGCTGTTTGCCAAACAATACGCCCCAACGCATCCTGCACCCACACCGTTTCCACCGTTTTGGAGGTCCAGCGCAACACGGCCGTTTGCCCGGGCACTGCGGGGTTTGGCGACAGCCAGGCCGTTGCGGGCGCGGCGGCGCCCTGTTCGCCCGTGGCCGTGGCGAAACCCACCGTCACCGGCAACGACAGGAAACACCCGCAACTGTCGGATACGGTGACGATGTAGTTGCCCGGCGACAAATTGACCTGGGCGGGCGCCGGCCACAGGAAAACACCCGCACAACCCGATACGCTGTCGATCTGGATTTGCCCGTCGGCGGCCGTTGGGCCGGAGGCCGGCGTTACGGTATAAAACACCTGCATCATCGGCGTCGAGGGCACCTCGATCACCTGCGTGACCGCACAGCCCGAATTGTCGGTGACGGTAACGGGATATGCGCCGGCGGCTACGTTGAACAGGTAAGCGCCGGTAGTTCCATTGGGCCAGGCGATCTGGTATGGCGGGTTGCCGCCGCTGACGTCGACGCCGGCCACGCCGTTGGTTTGGCCGAAACAAACAGGGCCGGCCACATTGGGCGACAGCACCAGCGGCGGAGCGGCCGAAGGGATCACGATCGTGTCGAGGGCGGAATGGCCGGCGCCGTCGATGAACGTGAACAGGTATGTGCCGGGCGCCAGGCTGTCGGTACGGGTACCTTTTTCGTCGCCGTTTACCCAGGAAATCGCCACCGGCGGGCACAAAGCGCCGCCAAAGCTCAGCGCCCCGTCGTAAGCGCCGGGGCACGAAGCCGGAACAATCGCGGTGGGCTCGAAGCCCAGGCTTTGTTCGTAAGGGCCGAGGTCGACGGCGCCGTCGAGGATGCGCGGGGCCCCGGTGAGGTCGGCGTACAGTGCGGCGGCAATGGCTGCGGCGTTATCGCCGGCATTAACGGCCGGCGAGCAGGGTTGGAGGTGAAAATCGCCGCTGTCGGGCTGTACGAAAAACGGGTTGGCGTTGAACAGCATCCCGGGCCCGCAGATGGCTGTGGTGCTGAGGTTGGCACAGTTGGGCCGGTTGAGAAGGGTGTGATCGGCCAGCAGTGGTTGGCCGCCCTGGTGAAACCGCCCGTTGGCGCCGGTTTTAACAATAATGCTGTTTTGAAGCCTGGCAGTATCCTCCTGGACGCCGGCCATGTAAATTTCATTGTCGGTATTTTGGTAAAAAAGGCACTGCGTAAACGTCAATCCACCCAACGGGCCGATCAGCGTATTGGTCAGCACACTGCCCACGTTGGCCTGATTTTTCAAAAACCGGCATTGTTCAAAACGCAAGGGGCATTTGGCATCGTCGCCAAGCAATATGTTGACGCACCCGCCTTCGGAGGCCTTGTTTTCAGCAAAAGAACAGTTCAGAAAGCGCAGGGCGGTAATGGCGTTAAACGGATAATAGTCTACCGCACCGCCATCGAGGCTGTTTACCAGATCGTTGCGGAAAAAGGAGCAGCCGACAAATTCCACTGCGTTTTTCAGCCCCGTGCCAAAGAGACTCACCGCGCCGCCGGCGCCGGCAAAGACAAGGTTACGGTTGAATGCGCAGTCAAAAAACCGGATATCCTGGTGGTGCTCCACATACACCGCGCCGCCGCCGTTCCGGGTAAAATTGCCCTCAAACACGGACGCGGATACGACCAGCGGTTCCTGCTGGTCGGAATAGTTCTCCACGGCCAGGGCGCCGCCTTTGTGGTAGGCGGAATTGAACAGAAAGCGGCAGTTTTCCACACGGAGGTTGGTCAATCCGTTGTCGCGCCCGTTGGCGAATACCGCACCGAAGTAATCGGAGCGGTTGTGCCGGAAGACGCAGTTGGCGATCGTCAGGCTGGCGGCGTTGCCGGCGCCCTGGGCATACAGGTAAATGGCGCTGCCCGAGTGGGTGCGTTCGTGCGCAAACACGTTGACATTGTCCGGGTTTCCGGCATTGCCATATTCGAACACCAGGCCGTCCACCCGGGTCGTGGCGTCGGTTTTGGCGGCGTATAACAGGCCGAAGGAATTGTCGGTGGAATCGCCGGGCACACCGATGTCGCCGCTGATCACGGAGGGGTGCAGCGCCCAGTCGCGTTGCTCGGGTTTGGTTTCCGTGCCGGCAAAACCGCCGTAGAGCCGGACGCCGTTTTTTAGGATAAACGTAGCGTACCGGTCGTTTGAAGCGGACGGTTTGTAGACGCCTTCGGCCACCCAAACCGCGTCGCCGTGTTGGGCGACTTCGAGGGCATCCTGCAAATAGGGTGTGGCGGTAGCCCAGCTTTCTCCATCGGCCCCGGTGGGCGAGGCGCCTGCGCGCACGTACCAGGTGGTTTGGGCGGAAAGCAAACAGGCATAGCAGAGCCAGGCGAGCAATAACAAAGCAGGTTTCATGTGCGGATACGTTTAGCAGTTGTTTGAGTTACGCTTGTCGGGTCAAAAAGGCATTTTTCCAAGCCACACTTCCCTTTTTGCCTCCGGCAGAATAACCCAAACAACTTCATAAAATGACAGAATACGGCACCGAATATAGCAATTCCGCGGCAAGCGGAAGCGGAATTGCACAAGTGGCTGACAGCCGACATTTTGGAGCGACGCTCGAAGTATTTCAGGCCTGAACCATTTTTTCCATCCAGAAATTTTGTGATTTGAAAATCGCCATACTGTTACCTTAATTAATTGAATATCAAAAGTTTGATCTTGCCTTAAATTAAAAAAAATGTATTCTTTTAACCGCTATTTGGCATAAAAGCAGCGGTCGCCGGCCTAACTTCCCCGAAGCGTTTCAACCTTTACCTGCCTTGACCAGCCATGCTCGTAAAAACCTTTGCCGGCGCCGTGCACGGCGTGGATGCCCAAACCATTACCATCGAAGTCAACACCGGCGGCGCGCTCGGCACCACGGCCGACAAGCCGGGCTATTTCATTGTAGGCCTGCCCGACAGCGCCGTGCGCGAAGGCCAACAACGCACCGAGGCGGCGCTCAAAAACTCGGGCCTGCGTCTGCCGCGCTTCAAGACCATCATCAACCTCGCGCCGGCCGATCTGCGCAAGGAGGGTTCGGCCTTCGACCTGCCCATTACCATCGGCATGCTGGCCGGCACGGGCGTCATTCCCGAAGACAACCTGGACCAGTTTTTCATCATGGGCGAACTCTCGCTCGACGGCTCGCTGCGGCCCATCAAAGGCGCTTTGCCGATCGCCATTCAGGCGCGCAAAGAACGGTTTCGGGGATTTATCCTGCCCAAGCAAAACGCCCGCGAAGCCGCCATCGTGAGCGACCTGGAGGTGTACGGCGTTGAAAACCTGAACGAAGCCATCGAGGTGCTTTCCGGCAGCAGGGCCATCGACCCGGTAGTGGTGAATACCCGCGAAGAATTCGCCGCCAATCTCGACAACTACGACGTAGATTTTTCCGACGTGCGCGGCCAGGAAAACATCAAGCGCGCGCTCGAACTCGCGGCAGCGGGCGGGCACAATGTGATCCTCATCGGACCGCCCGGGGCCGGAAAAACCATGCTGGCCCGGCGGCTGCCCACCATCCTGCCGCCGCTAACCCTGAACGAAGCCCTCGAAACCACCAAAATACACTCTGTCGCCGGCATATTGGGCGGCAACTCGGCCCTCGTGACCACGCGCCCATTCCGCGCGCCGCACCACACCATCAGCGACGTGGCGCTGGTGGGCGGCGGCTCCGACCCCATGCCCGGCGAGATCAGCATCGCGCACAACGGCGTGCTTTTTCTCGACGAACTGCCGGAGTTCAAACGCACTGCCCTCGAAGTGATGCGTCAACCCATGGAAGAACGCCGCGTCACCATCAGCAGGGCCAAGGTGACGGTGGAATATCCTGCCAGTTTTATGCTTATCGCCAGCATGAACCCCTGTCCCTGTGGCTACTATAACCACCCCGAAAAAGAATGCGTATGCGGCCCTGGCGTGGTCAAGCGCTATGTATCCAAGATTTCCGGCCCGCTGCTCGACCGCATCGACCTGCACGTGGAGGTCACGCCGGTGTCGTACGACGAACTGACCACCCTGGAACGGCCCAAAATTTCGAGCACCGAAATCCGCCAGCGGGTGCTGCGCGCCCGGGCCGTGCAGGCCGAGCGGTTCAAAGACCTTCGCGACGTATACTGCAATGCGCAAATGCCCAGCCGGATGGTGCGCGAGGTGTGCGCGCTGGATAACGCGGGGTTGACTTTATTGAAAACCTCTATGGAACGGCTTCAATTGAGCGCGCGGGCATATGACCGGATACTGAAGGTGGCACGGACGGCGGCGGATTTGGGCGGGAGCGCTTGTATCCGGATCGAGGATTTATCATCAAAATCTTAAATCTCAATCTGCTGATAAGCAGCAAATTAGGCGTTATCACGGACACATTAAGTAACACTGCCAATTCGAGTTTATTGTGGTTATCCCATAGCCGAAGCAAATGCATCCAAATTTTCTTTTAGTTGTGCGAACAACGAGGCAAGTTCTTCGAATGATTGATCACCTGAATGCTGCTCCATCCGGAGTGTAAGTGTTACCGCTTCTTTGAGCCCCACAAACTCCAGTTGCGGGCGAAATCTATGTACAATCTGATATACGGCCTTTCGGTCTTCTCTTTGTAAAGCTTCTTCTATCCGCTTGATTTCCAGCGGGTATTGAACCATGAATTTTTTGAGAAAATGCTGCATCTGTACCTCGTCGCCGTTGCAGAATTCACGCAGAAAAGTTAGGTCCGGAGTGATGAGCGATGCGTGCTGAGCGATGCCTTGCGAAGGTGCCTCCAGGGTTGTACTTGCGTTCAATCCCAGCAATTCAGCAACTGCCTTTGCCAGTTCGCGGGGTTTGAAGGGCTTGCCCAGGTGCCGGTTCATACCTGATTGCAGGGCACTTTCGATTTCCTCCGGCGTGGCGGAAGCCGTGAGGGCGATGACAGGGGTATCCCGCTTTTCGGCTTTAAAATGACTGCGGATATACCGGGTGGCTTCCATGCCGGTCATTTCCGGCATCTGCATATCCATTAAAACGAGGTCGAAAGCCCGGTTTTCAAGCAGTTCGACGGCTTCTTTCCCGTTGGCAGCCTCCACAATTTCGGCGTTTTCAAAATGGCGGTGGATGGCCTCAATGGCAATTTCCCGATTGAGGGGGTTGTCGTCGGCGAGCAGGATTATGAGCGGTTGGGTGAAATACAAATCGCCGCCGGTTCCGTTTGCTTTTTCCAAGTCGGAGGCTTCTGCCAATGGCAGGCTGAGCACAAACGAGAAGGTGGAACCTTTACCCATCTCGCTTTCGACCTGGATGTCGGAGCCGTGCAGCTGCACCAGTTCCCGGGCGATGGTGAGGCCGAGGCCCGTGCCGCCGAAGCGGGCAGCGGTGTCGTCGTCGGCTTGCTGGAAACTATCAAACACGGCCGATAGTTTTTCAGGAGGAATACCAATGCCGGTGTCGGCAATGGCGAATTGGAGGCCAACCGTATTGACGGATTGACTCGAAGCCACCCTGTCAATTGCCAGTGTAACGCTACCATTTTCAGTGAATTTTACGGCATTGCCCGCCAGGTTCATCAGGATTTGATAGAGCCGGGTAGGGTCGCCGAGTACGGCTTCGGGTACATTTGCGCCGATATGGAAGGCCAGCCCGATGCCCTTTTTTTCGGCACGAACGGAGAGGGCCTCCTGGACGTCGTGGGCGATGCGGTGGAGGGAGAAAGGCGCCTGCCGCAGCTTGAGCTCTCCGGCCTCCAGTTTCGAGATGTCGAGAATGTCGTTCACCACCTCGGTGAGCCGCTCGGTACTGTGGTAGATGGAGGAAAGGTATCGGCGTTGTTTTTCCGAGAGGGCGGTTTCCAGCATGAGGTCGGTGAAGCCGGCAATGCCGTGCAGCGGGGTGCGTATCTCGTGGCTCATATTAGCGAGGAAACGCGACTTGAAGGCTTCGGAGGCTTCGGCCCGGCGGCGGGCGGCCTCCACTTCGAGATTTTTGGCTTCGAGTTGTTCGTTGGTGCGCTGCTTGAAGCGGTAGCGGTTGAATAGCAAAAAAGCCAGGAGCGCCAGTACGCCCAGCCCCGCGAAAAGGGCGTAGCGGATATTGCGCTGTTGGTCGAGTTGAGCCTTCACCTCGGTTTCCCTCTGTGCTTTTTCAGCGGCATTGTCGCGGGCGAATTCTCCCATTGCCAATTGGCGGCTGCTTTGCTGGCGTTCGACTTGTTGCTGGTGTTGGTTATGCAACTCGCTGTACTCGAGCGCTTTCCGGTAGTTGCCCTTGGACTTGTAGATGTTGGTGAGCAATTCAGCTCCCTGCATTTTACCTCGGTTGTTAGAGGAGCTGACAAAAAATTTATAAGATACAAGTGCATGATTCAGCGCCTTATCCGTCATGCCAAGAGCAAATTCACAGGCAGCCAATTCGGAAAGGGCAGATATCGCATAACGGAGGTCCATGGCGATCGGGCTTATTTGTACTGCTTTTTTTGCCCGTAGAAGCGCCGTTTTAAGGTCTCCCAGTTTGCGATAACAGGTGGCCTGCATCGTCAGATTAGGAGCGACAGTAAGATTGTCTTCGCGTTTTTCTCCTTTTTTTAACAAAGACAACGCTTCGCTGTAATTATCCTTTTCTATTAAACACTTTGCCAAAAAGTCGTAATGCTGGATGAGTGCTATTTTTTTCTCAATAGCCGATTGCAAGGCTTTTCTGGCATATTGCTCCGCATTGTCAAAATCTTCAACGTCATAATAAATTCCGCCAAGTAAAACCAGTAAAATATTTTTCGAGATATTCACTCCGAGATCGCCGTTTTTATCGATCAATTCGAGGGCTTTGAAATAGTGCGATGCCGATTCGGCATATCTTCCAAAATAATAACTAGAAGTACCGCACCTTTTGTGAAATGTGGCAAGCTCGCCAGCAGTCTTATTCAAATCAATCAGTCTGTTAGCGGCTTCATAATGTTTGACAAACATAAGGCTGTCTCCCAAAGCTGATGCGATATAACAAAGTTGCAGGCTTGACCAACCCATTTTTAACGAATCTTTTAATGCGGCATATTTTGTCAGGGCTCTTTCAAAAAACAGCCTTGAATTGTCCAGCCCAGTCCGCTTATTCGCCCACGCCTCTGCTCCTTTGTAAAAATCAAGTTCGGCGTCTATCGTCTTTTCAAATCGCTTGTCCTCTGTCTTATTGGCGATACAGCAGTGAAAAAGACTGTCCAATCGAGCCGGCCAATGGTTGTAATTATCAGGAGCGTAAACGAAAGCATACCACAACACAGCCCTGCACTGCTCCGCCTGCTCTCGAACCGTTGCCCTTGCAGGAAGTGGACGGGAAAGGGAGTCGAGTACCGGGTCGTTTGCCTGGCCGGGGAGCAGCGCGGGAAACCATAAGCAAAAGCAGGCCAAAGCAGGTAGTTTCATGCGTTTTATATTTTGACGAAAATACTACCCGCGGCCGTGCTGCCGTCGTGGCATTTTCCTGTTGGTAAAAAGCGCTTTCCGCTTAGCCGTTTTTTCCTAGAATTTAGAAAACAATTCAAGAAACTCCTCCTTTCGGTTGCGCGCCACGCTCACCGTGGCGCTATCGGCCATGACAAGGTATCCGCCGTCGGCGCGAACGAATTGGCGGATGTGCTGCATATTGATCAAGTGGGAATTGTGCACCCGGAAAAAGCCCTGCCCTTCGAGAATTTCGTCCAATTGTCCCATGGGTTTGGATACCAGGAGTTTTTCGCCGTCGGTCATCACAACCACCGTGTACATACGGTCACTTTCGCAGCGCACGATGTCACAACAGGCGCATGGGATTGTTTTCGGCGCGGGTGATAGCAGCGAGCAATTCTTCGCGTCCAATAGGTTTTTGCAGGTAGTCCACGGCGCTGTACCGGATAGCTTTGATGGCATAGTGGTCGTGCGCCGTTGTGAAGATTACCTGAAAATCAACGGAATCGACGCGTTCGAGCATTTCGAAGGCGGTCATGTCGCCCAGTTCGATGTCGAGGAAAACGAGGTCCGGGTGGTGGGTGGTGATGGCTGCGATGCCTTCTGCTCCCGATGCAGCGTGGGCGAGGAGATGGATTCTTTCGGCGCAGTATTTCGTGAGCAGAAACCCGAGTTTCTCTGCAGCGTCGGCGTTGTCCTCGATCAACAGGGTGTTCAGCATAGTATCGTTTGTCAAAAGCATGTCAACGGGAAAGTCAAACCTGCCAATGGGAAAACAGCCTTTCCCAGCACGTGCGTCATCCGGCACTTTTGTAGCATCAAAGTTAACCAATCGCCATCAACCCACATTACTAAAAAAACGGCACCTACCATGAAAAACGCATCCCTTTTCCTCACCATCACAATGATCTTTCTTTTTGGATTTCAAATTTCGCTCAACGCTCAAGTCACAGCAACCTGGATAGGCGGCTTCCCCGGCAGAAATACGGCCTGGAACTGTGCCGCCAACTGGAAAGAAGGCCGGGTACCCAACGAATTCAGCAACGTGGTCATTCCGGATGTTTCTACCACTACTTTCTGTTATCCTGTTATTGAAGAGGGGGAGGTGGAAATACTGAGCCTGCAATGCGCCCCTACAGCTCAGCTCACCATCGGTGAAAATGCAAGCCTGATCATAACCGGGTCATATGTTCCGGACAGAAATCAGTCGACATCAGCAGTTTTGGTATTAGGAAAATTCAAGCATGCCCAGGATTGATTGAATATAAAATTCTGATAAGGCACCGGCACAGAAGATACTCTTCCAGATGATAGTTTGTAGTATGCGAGGCGACAAGCGCCACCCATGAAGAGAATAAAGTAACACTGCTTGATTTTCAGTGTTTTTTCAGCCACTTATCCAAATATCGCAGGCAGACGAAAGTTGGTTTTCGGGTCTTGCAGGGCGCATCGAAAGCCTCGCGGAGCGCCTGCATTTCGGGGCGGTAGTCCTGGCCGTTGCCCTCGAATTTTTCCAAGGTTTTTAGCACCCGTTCGGTTTCCCACAGGAATTGGCCTTCGTACAGATGGTTTTCCTGGTACGCCTCGCCGATTTTTTCGCGGATGAGGTCGGCCTGCATCAAAATGCCTGCATGGAGCGGTTCGGCAAAAAGGCTTTTGTCGTCCACTTCGTTGCCCGCCAGGAAGGTGAACACTTCGGGCGCCCAGCGATTGCGCAGCCCAGCGGCAAGTTGCTGTTGCCAATCGGGCTGTGATTTGATTTTGGCCAATGCAGGCTGGCGCACGCTTTTGTCTTTGTTGTAATCGGTGAAGATCAACAGGTTGCTGAGGTCTTTGGAGGCGTCGGAGCGTTCAATTTCCCCAATCATCCGCAGGTCGTTTTCATCGGGGCGGCCGGCTCCTTTTACAGCTGCAAAATAGCCTTCGGCTTTTGTTTTCAGGCTTGCGAACAAAACCAGTCCGCAAGGCGCGGCGCCGAGGCCCGCCGCCAGCAGCAGCGGCAGCCGGTAGGCCGCGCCGCCGTTGAGCAATATGCCGAAGCCGATGATCAACAACAGGTGAATGGTTTCAGGCAAAAAATTGCCCAGCCAGGAAAGCATTGGCCCTTCCCGAAACGCCACAAACATGGAGCCCAGCAACGCCACCAGCAATCCGCCTGCCACCCACAGAAACCGCACGCCGGAGCCCGATGCCGGAACCCACGCGAACCCGCCTTGCGCGCCGATAATGGCCGCCACGAGCGACAGGCAAACGAAGGTCGCTAAATGATAAAGGATGATGGCCCAGGCCCAACCTACGGCCGCGTCGCCGCCGGGAGCGGATTTGCCGAAGGTTTCGAAGCTGAAAACCAGCAAAAGGAGGGCCGTTATGCCGAGCAGGATGTTGCCGGAGAAAACCATTTTCGATTGTTTTTTATGGAATAAACGGAGCGCGCGTTTTCGACGACGACGGCCTGACGCTTTTCGGCGCCGGCCTGGATGCGGGCTCCTGTGTTATCCACCTGGGTATTGAATTTAGTGCGCGAATGTAGGGAGATTGTTGCGCTTGTTTGCGGTGTGTCGCAACTATCCGGTGACCATTCGAAGCACAACGTAAATTCAAAAGTAGCCCCTCGCCCCGGCGTACTCGCCACCCGGAAGATACCCTTATGCCGTTCTACCAGTTCGCGGCAAAGGATGAAGCCAAACCGACGCCTTTTTCACCGGCCGTACCGCGCTCGGGGCGTTTTTCAAGCGCGAAGCGTTTGTCCAGTTTTTCGGCGGAGATGCCGGTGCCGGTGTCGTTGACGGAGATGAATACCTTGCCGTCGTGTTCCTCGCAACCGACGGATATGTGACCGTCCTGCCCGGGAGGGGTGAACTTGATGGCGTTGCCGACCAGGTTGCGGAGAATGGCGGGCCGGGGGATACCGTTTTGACGAAGAAGGTAAGTCTGATGTGGTGACCATTCTGGCTAAATAATTTTTGCCTGGCTACAAGGCCGGCAAATGAATTGGCGGAATCCACTCAAGCCTTGGCTTGGGTGGATTTCTTTTTGTGGCAAATAACGAGATGGAATTTTGAACCTGCTCGTAATTCGACTTCAGCCTTTTTAAATGCTACAAAAAGAATTATCTACGCATTAGTCCTACTTTACAGGGTGAATCAAAAATTAAACATCTATGAAGAAGCCCTGCCTTTTACCGGCATTAGCCTGTTGCCTGGCCGGTTTTGCTTGTGAAGAGCAAGAAGCGAAAGCCTAGTTTTCGGCCAAAGTAGCCGGGCTAAGAAGTTTTGGAGAAGATTTTGCCGATAGCCTGTTTTACCCGGAGCGGGAATACCCCGCATTTGGCTGGCTGCGGCTTTATTGAACTACTTCTATGAGCAAGTCGTTACTTTTACAAATACTCCTTTTTTCGCTCCCTTTTTTCGCTACAGCGCAAAAAGCCAGGTTCGAATTTTTCACCACTGCCGATGGCCTGGCCAGCAACCGATCTTTCCTTGTCGCGCAGGATGGCCGGGGCTTCATCTGGGTTTTGAACGCCTCAAAACTATTCCGTTATGACGGGCGGGAATTCTGGACACAGCCGCCCCCGCCCGCCGGCCTGCCGGGTGCTGACGAGTTGCTCGTGGGTCTGGAGACTTATCAGGATTCCCTGCTCCTTGCCCTCAGCGCAAAACATATTTTTTTGTTGAACCTGAACAGCGGGGAATGGCAACCGATCCCGATAAAATTGGAAGAAGGGCAAACCCTGGTGCTCAAATATCAACGAGCAACAGTGCCATACACCCCTATAATCTGTGCTTATAACCATATTACCCGCGAATGCGCATTTTGGCGTATCCGGGACAAAAAGCTGGAACACTTTCAGCTCGAGGGAACAGAACCGGATGCTATTTTTACTACCGCCGTTGACCAGGAGGGCAATTATTATCACGTCAACAAAGGACGGTTGAAAAAGTACGGCCCCTCCGGGCGGTCACTTCTGGATATTTCAGTGGGAAAAACGTGGCCTTCAGATCTATGGGGAACAAATGAATGCTGCAACGACGGCCTGGTTTTCCGTACCGCCAATGCCCTTTTTGTTTTGGAAAAAGGGACCGACACCTTGAAGCCCCACCCAGTAAACCGACACCTTAAAGGAGTTAATATAACTGATTTCAGACTTGCGGAAAATGGCGATGTCTGGATCATAAATTCGTATCATCAGCTGTTGTTTTACAACGCTGTCAAAGACGAACTCTTCGATTACCGGGAACAACTGAAAGCAGTTTTCTCCAATGATAACCAACTGCTCCAACTGTTTATTGACAAGACGGGGGCACTTTGGATACCTACCCAGTTGGGCCTGCTCAAAATGACCCCGGAGGTTGCGCTGTTTGATACGTATTTGTCCGAAAACGGAACGGCTTGCAATGGCTTTTGCAGTTTCCGTGGCATCACCGAAGATGCCGAAGGCATGATTTACGCTTCCTTTTACAGTGGCATAGCAAAGATCAACCCCGCCGGGAAAAGCGTCGTTTCGACAAAGCGGGGGTCATACTCGGTGTTTGGACTAACGATAGAGGGCAATGACCTGGTCTTTAATAGCGGCCATATATTCAACCCCCAAACCGGGCAGGTAAAGAACATTCCCGGCGTCATATACTCCTACGATTATGGCGTTTTCGCCAGGGACGACACAGGCGGGCTCTGGTGGAACGGGGACAAAAACTTATGGCGTTTGGATAAACAGGCCGGAGGCTGGAAATGGCAGCCCGAAGCACAATTCCAAAATACAGCCTCAGATGCCCTGCATTTTGGCAAAAAAAGTGGCCTGTTTTGGCGCACCGCGATCGGGGAACTGGCCTCCTTTTCCCCAAAGGAAAAGCACGTGCGGGTCATAAACACCCGGCTATTGGAGGTGCCTATTTCCATCATCCTGGCCATCGAAGAAGACCGGGACGGCCGGCTCTGGCTGGCAACGAACCTCGGGCTGGTGCAATATGACCCTGCTTCCGAACGCATCCTGAAACATTATACTGTGCAGGATGGCCTGCCGGACAACTACATTTGCGGCCTGCTGACAGAAGGTGATTCCTGCCTTTGGCTGAGCACCAACAAGGGCCTTTCGCGTTTCCACATCCCGACCGAAACGTTTATCAACTTTTTCGAAGAGGACGGCCTGACGCACAACGAGTTCAACCGCATCAGCTATTTCAAGGCCCGGGACGGGCGCATGTTTTTCGGCGGCCTGCGGGGCATCAACGCTTTTTACCCGAAAGTGCTCATGGAAAATTTCCGCAGCACAAGCAGGGCCGCAAAATTGTCGCTCGCTTCTTTCGAACGGTTGGACGGCCGGTCGGACACGACCATTTCCACCACCTATTTTTCCAAAACCCCGGAAATCCACCTCTACCATTGGGACCGCTCCTTCACCTTCAAATATGTGCTGACAGATTTCCGAGACGCTTCCAGTATCTTTTACAGCTATAAGATGGACGGCTATGAAAATGTCTGGTCGCGGCCCTCGGAATTCAACTTCGCCCGCTTTAGCAGCCTGCCTTCAGGCACGTATGTGTTCCGGGTAAGGGCCCGTGACAGCAAGGGCCAATGGCACCCGGACGAATTGAGTATAACGGTAGTCGTTCACCCGCCGTGGTGGGCTACCTGGTGGGCCTACGTGCTGTACTTGTTGGCGGCGGCCGGTGTGGCCTTCGGCATTTTTTCCTTTTTGAAAAAACGCTGGGAATTGCAGAACCAACTGTTCCTGGAACAAAAGGAAGCCGTCCGTTTGAAAGAACTCGATGGCTTCAAGAGCAGGCTGTTCACCAACCTCACGCACGAGTTCCGAACCCCGCTTACGGTGATCCTCGGTATGGCCAATCAGCTGGAAGCCGACAGCCGGCAGTTGGCCGTCAAAACGGAGGAAAAGGAAAAATTGGAAACCGGATTTCGATTAATTACAAGAAACGGGAAAAGCCTGCTTCGCCTCATCAATCAACTGCTCGACCTCTCCAAACTGGAAGCACAATCGTTCCATCTCCATTTGGTACAGGGCGATGTCGTGCCCTACCTCCGCTACCTCACGGAGAGTTTCCAGTCCTTTGCCAACGTGCAAAACCTCTCCCTCCGTTTTTTCACCACCTTGGAAAAACTCGAAATGGACTACGACCCCGAACAGATCGCCCAGGTGATGACCAACCTCATCTCCAATGCTTTGAAATTCACACCCTCCGGCGGGGAGGTGCGCGTGACAATCGGGAAACCGGAAACCGGAAAACTGGAAATTTCGATCGCCGATACGGGCATCGGCATTTCCGAACAGGAGCTGCCCCATATCTTCGACCGCTTCTACCAGGTAGACGGCTCGCACACCAGGGAAGGCGAAGGCACAGGCATTGGCCTTGCCCATACCAGCGAACTGGTGAAATTGATGGGCGGGGATATTTCAGTGGAAAGCCCTGCGTACCCGGGGGGAAAAGGGACGGTCTTCAGGGTCGTTTTGCCCATTGCAAACAATGAAAAACGGGGAATGGGGAATGAGGCATTCTCCATCGCTCCGGTGGAGGCCCCCGCGCACATGGATGACCTGGAAATCGAAGATGCTCAATTTTCCAGCCTCCATGCCCAATTACCAAGCCTCCTCATTATCGAAGACAACCCCGATGTGGTCACCTACCTCAAAACCTGCCTGCGGGGCATCTACCACTTGGACGTAGCATTCAATGGGCGCATCGGCATCGAGCGGGCATTGGAAACCGTCCCGGACCTCATCATTTCGGACGTGATGATGCCGGAGAAAGATGGCTACGAAGTCTGCGAGACCTTGAAAAATGACGAACGCACCAGCCATATCCCCATCATCCTTTTGACAGCGAAGGCAGATGCCGCCTCCAGAATTTCCGGCCTGCGTACCGGAGCCGATGCCTACCTCACCAAGCCGTTCGACAAGGAGGAACTTCTCGTCCGGCTGGAGAAACTCGCAGAACTGCGCCGGCGGATGCAGGAGCGATATTCAAGCCGGCACCTGTCCGTGCCTCTTCCCGGACAGGCGCCAGATCAGGAACCGGTATTGGATTTTGAAGATGCCTTTTTGTTAAAAGTAAGGCTGGAAGTGGAAAAGGAACTGGGCAATGCAGGGCTCAACCCCATCCAGCTGGGGCGGGCATTGGGCTTGAGCAAGTCCCAATTCTACCGGAAAATGAACGCCTTGACCGGGAAGGCCCCCGCCATTTTTATCCGGACCATTCGATTACACCGGGCGATGGGGCTGCTCCGTACCACGGATTTGAACATCTCCGAAATCGCCTACGAGGTAGGCTTTACCGACCCGGCCTATTTCTCCCGGACCTTCTCCGAGGAGTTTGGAAGTGCCCCGAACGAGAACAGGGGCAAGCCTTGAGTACGCTTTATTTCCTGTAACGGCACGTAGTCGTTTCGCCGGGTTTCGCCCGGCGGAACGGCTACATGTTCTGCTTAGAACATGTTTGGAATTTCATCGCTGGGCTGCAAATAGAAAATTTAATTTCATACTGCGTTAAATTTTTCGGCGGATTGCCCGCATACGCCTGCAAAATTTGCCTTGTCAAACCATTTTCGCCTCAGCATGAAAATCCAAACATGTTCTTAGCGCTGCCCTAGTCTAAGCCTGGCCAAACGCTGCAGCCTGCACACCCCGCTGTCCTGCGACTCCCAATCTGCTGATTTTCAATAGTTTTTCCCAAAAATGCGACTTTAGTCCAGGCATTTTCCCGCTCCTGGGAATATAGTCCAAGCATTTGGGAATATAGTCCAAGGCCAAAACCTGCCGCCGCCCCCACCTTTGTTCCGGGAAGTAAAACGCCTGATTTTGAAGGCCAGCGGATATAGCCAACAGGACAAATTTTTTCCTGCCTGCCTCAACAGAAGTCCTGGTGCCCGTTGCCGGCTTATGCTAAGATAAGTTCAAACCCGCTCGTCCGGTTGTCACCTTCCGGACCAGGGAAATACCATACGAAATGGATTCGCTTCAGGGTGGGCAAATAGTCCTCCCAATGGAGGATCAGCTAACTTTTTCATTTATTAAACTACCCGATTTAGGTCAACTCAGATGTCCATTTTCTGATCATAGTTATGTGTCTGTGTTATCAGGATGCACACCCTGGTTCCCAAGGTTATCCCAACAGCTCTAGCCGCAGGCTGAAGAGTAGTTTTTTATATTCTTTCACGTATATAAATGAAGTTTTATGAAGAATTCCCACTTTCTACTGGTTATAGCCTGCTGCCTGTCCGGTTTTGTTTATGGCCAGCAAGAAGCCCATGCCATATTTTCGGCGAAAGTAAACAACGTGAGAAGTTTTGGAGAAGCTTGTGGTGACGGCATTTTTGCGCCGGAGCGGGAGTATACCGCTTATGTCGGGCTGAATACTGCGGATGCCGCAGGTACTATTGACACTTTTTCATCAGGTTGTATCAAAGCGGATTGTAACGGTGGCTGTTCTTATGGTCAGAATACACCATTATTTACTGATTTTAATACGAGTGCTCCCAACTTTGTTACTTACCTGGAAGCATGGGAAGATGATGAAGGTTACTACTCTACTACCAGATGTACCTTTGATGCAGGGGATGATTGTCATGTCACCCCAGCCTCCTCAGGATATACCGTGAATGTGGATTTGAAAAGCTTGTTTTCCCCAAATAATGGAACGTATAACAATACGCCGGAATACGGCGGCAATGCCAATCACGCCTGGACCCTTGATATTACCTGGAAGTATTCGGATAAGACCGTTGGGAATGCGGATATCCCGGCGCTCGATCCTCCCCAGTGTTTTACCCAAAACATAACGGCTCAAGCAGGTAGTATCCGGGCCTGGGTGGTTGACCTTAAGCCAGGGGAGAACTATATTTTTGAAACTATTTCCGGCCTGGACACCTATTTGCGCCTGTACGCCCCGGATGGTTTTACCCAAGTAGCGGAGGATGATGACACTGGAAATGGATACTTTTCCATGATTTCATATACGCCGACTCAAGGCGGAAGATACTTTATTGAGGTCAGTGAAAAGATAAACGGATCAACCCGGCATCCATTGACCGTAAACGCAACGTTAACCCGCCCGGGAGCTACCCCGGTCATCTATGTAAAAAAATCGGCTACCGGCGGAAATAACGGTACCAGTTGGGCAAATGCGTACACCCATTTACAAACAGCGATCAGCACCGCCGCCGCGTGCGGCATCAATGAGATCTGGGTGGCTGCCGGCACCTATTACCCCGACGAGGGCTTCGGCCTGACAATTGGCGACCGGGATGCTTCCTTCGCGATGCACAACAACCTGTCCATTCTGGGCGGCTTCCCCAATGGCGGCAATCCGGGGCTGGGCCAGCGGGACTGGATCAACAATCCAACCATTCTGAGTGGGGATATCGGCGTAGCAAGCGATACAAGCGACAATAGCAAACACGTTGTTAAGAATGCCAACAACGGCCTGAACAATACCGCCCTGTTGGATGGCTTCACCATTACCGGAGGCAAGGGGTTGTATGGCGCCGGGATGTACAATGAAAACGCCTCCCCATCGGTGGCCAACTGCCATTTCACTTACAATATAGGCGTAGCAAAAGGTGGTGGGATGTACAATTTGAATGCTTCCCCGGACGTATCCCAATGTATCTTTTCTTACAACCAGGCCGAGGTTCTTTCGAACTACGATACTCCTGGCGGTGGCGGGATGTACAATGGCAACTTATCCGCTCCAACGGTGACCAATTGTGTCTTCGAATCCAATTCAGCGATCGGAAACGCCAACATTTGGGAAGGTGGTGGCGGGATGCTGAATGATGCGGGCTCTTCCGCAACCGTTTCTTACACTGAATTCTATTATAATTCGGGTCAGAATGGCGGTGGGATGCTTAATTATCGCTGTTCTCCGGAGGTGATCGAATGTATCTTCGCATACAATTCAGCGACGTCCGCTGGAGGTGGCATGTTCAATTATAAAGCTTCTCCTCCCCTGACCAGCTGCGACTTCATATCTAATTCAGCCAGCGACGGTGGCGGGATGAGTAATGGCCAGTCTTCTTCAACGCTGACCAGCTGTACGTTCACTTCCAATTCGGCTAATAATGGTGGCGGAATGGATAACCACCAGTCATCTATAACCCTAACCAGCTGTACGTTCACTTCCAATTCGGCTAATTATGGCGGCGGCATCTATAACGCAGAAGGCGTTCTCGCTTCAACACTGACTAATTGTGTCTTCATTTCCAATTCGGCAGCCTTATATGGCGGCGGATTCTTCAACGGTAGCGGGAACGGTACCAACGAAAGCCTCATCATAAGTGGATGTACATTTAAAGCTAATACGGCATCAAGTGGCGGTGGAATTGACCACAACTCCTCCAGCAGCATTGTTGTGCGCAACAGCATCTTCGATTCTAATTCGGGTCGTGGAATGAGAGCCTACGGTGAGCATACAGACGTGGTCAACTGTACCTTTTACGGAAATAGTGGCAGCGGAATATATACTAATCCCAAAACGGCTAACCTGACAAACAACATCTTTTGGGGCAATAGCACGCAGATAACGGGTAGTAATGCCGTTACCTACTCCATCGTGCAGGGCGGCTACCCTGGCTTGGGCAACCTTAACCTCGACCCGGTTTTTGTAGATCCCTCCAACGGCGACTTTCACCTGCAAAACTGCTCATTTGCCATCGATGCGGGTACGGCCACTGGCGCGCCCGCCACGGACCTGGACGGCAACCCCCGCCCGGCCAACGCAGGCTATGACATGGGCGCCTACGAATTCCAGGGAACGCCTGCACAAGGGTACACCTGTTACCTGGACGCTGATGGCGATGGCCATGGTAATCCTGATCAAATGAAAGGTTTCTGCACGCCCTGTGGGAATGGTTATGTTTCCAGTAACGACGACTGCGACGATACCGACCCGGCCATCTTTCCCGGAAGCCCGGAAATCTGCGATGGCATAGACAATGATTGCAACGGCTTCATCGATGATGCTCAGTCCTGCGGCACACCAGGCCTGCGCACCTGGGTCGGAGATTGGTGGGATAACAATTGGAACACCGCCTGTAACTGGGCGCCACCTTGCGTACCTACTGCCGATGACGATGTGGTGATCCCCGCTGCGCCCAATAACCCCGTGATCAGCACAGGAGTAGCGGCAAAATCGGTATGGGTAAAATCCGGCGCGCAGCTCACCCTAAACCCTGGTACTACACTGACAATCAATGGCTCCTTGCCAAGCAATGGTATTCAGAAGGCTTTTTACAATGAGGGAACTGTTGAAAACAACGGCGCCATCACGGTCACTTCCATAGGAAGTATTGGCGTGAAGAAAGGGATTCAGAATGATGGCGTTTTTAATAACAACACCAATGGGGATATCCATGTCGACTGGGTATATTTAGAAGCGCTTCTTAATAACTCCGGTACCTTTACCAATGCAGGAAACATCAGCATTGGCGCCGCACAGGTTATTAATTATTGGGGTATTTCTAACAACGCGATCTTCCATAACAGCAGTACCGGACAAATCCATATAGACCGTACCACTGCCGGGGCCCTTCTTAACAGCGGAACCTTTAACAATGACGCAAGTATCATCATAGGCGGCCTGGATAATGTTGGGACTACAGCTCTTTACAATGCCGGTGGCACATTCCACAACAACAGCGCCGGGAACCTCGAAATAGACGGTTTCACAAGTCGAGGACTTCTCAATTCGGAAACTTCTGGTACTTTATTCAGCAATGCCGGCAATATGTCCATTGGTACGGGAGCGGGAACAGGATTAATCGGAATAACGAATGCCTATTCACCACTCTATGGCGGTACCGGGGCAACTTTCAATAACGAGGCCTGCGGCACGCTTACAATCTTAGCACGCTTTCAGAACAACGCAGTATTCAATACTGCAGGTCTGCTTACGGTAAATACCGCGGGGGCACACACGAATACTGCCCTGACCAATAACGGGATCATCGAATACCCACAGGGCAACCCGCTCCCGAATGTTACGAATAACGATGTGATCGCAGCGCCCTACACCGGCGGCTGTCCGGTTGCCAATGCCTTGCAGCTGGGCGCTTCCGTCAGTTTTACCGTTGGAACGACCTGGTATCTGGATCAAGGCCTGACGCAATCTGCCGGAACCTACGATCAAAATACCAATGTTTTCACCGCAAGCAATGTACCGAACGGTGTGCCCACCACGGTTTACTTCAACGTCAACGACGATGCAAACAACTGCACCGGAGTAGTTTCCAAACTACTCACGCTGAACTGCTGTGTGGCGCCGACATTCACGGCTTGCCCCACTTCCGGCGTCAACGTAAATACGCCTTCGAATGCTTGCGCTGCCGCGGCCAACTACACGGTCACGGCTGACGGGAGCCCCGCACCGGTATTTACCTACGCCTGCACGGGGGCAACCACCGGTTCGGGGAGCGGCACGGGCAGTGGCAATAGTTTCAATACGGGTGTGACCAACGTGGTCGTCACTGCCACGAACAACTGTGGCGCAGCGACTTGTACCTTCAGCATTACGGTGGTGGACAATGTAGCGCCCACGGCCCTTTGTCAAAACGTCACCGTGCAGTTGAACGCCGCCGGCAGCGGCTCCACCACCGCCGCAGCCGTGAACAACGGCAGCAGCGACGCCTGCGGAATCGCCGCGCTGGCCTTGAACACTACCAGCTTTACCTGTGCCAACATCGGCGCCAACACTGTCACCCTCACCGTCACGGACGTCAACAGTAACACCAGCACCTGCACAGCCACCGTTACGGTGCAAGACAACGTAGCGCCCACGGCCCTTTGTCAAAACGTCACCGTGCAGTTGAACGCCGCCGGCAGCGGCTCCACCGCTGCCGCAGCCGTGAACAACGGCAGCAGCGACGCCTGCGGAATTGCCGCGCTGGCCTTGAACACCACCAGCTTTACCTGTGCCAACATCGGCGCCAACACTGTCACCCTCACCGTCACGGACGTCAACAGTAACATCAACACCTGCACAGCCACCGTTACGGTGCAGGACAACGTAGCACCTACAGCGCTTTGCCAGGATGTAACAGTTTCGCTGAACGCTGCCGGCAGCGGCTCCACCACCGCCGCAGCCGTGAACAGCGGCAGCAGCGACGCCTGTGGAATCGCCACGATGGCCTTGAGCAACACCAGCTTTACTTGTGCCAACATCGGAGCCAACACTGTCACGTTCACCGTCACGGACGTCAACAGTAACACCAGCACCTGCACAGCCACCGTTACCGTGCAGGACAACGTAGCGCCTACAGCGCTTTGCCAGGATGTAACAGTTTCGCTTAACGCTGCCGGAAATGGCTCCACCGCTGCCGCAGCCGTGAACAACGGCAGCAGCGACGCCTGCGGAATTGCCGCGCTGGCCTTGAACACCACCAGTTTTACCTGTGCCAACATCGGAGCCAACACTGTCACGTTCACCGTCACGGACGTCAACAGTAACACCAGCACCTGCTCAGCCACCGTTACCGTGCAGGACAACGTAGCACCGGTCGCTATCTGCCAGGATGTGATTGTAGCACTGGATGTATCCGGCAACGGAGCCATCACCACGGCAGATGTAGACAATGGCAGCAATGATGCCTGCGGAATCGCCACGATGACCTTGAGCAACACCAGCTTTACTTGTGCCAACATCGGCGCCAATACTGTCACGCTCACCGTCACGGACGTCAACAGTAATACCAGCACCTGCACAGCCACCGTTACGGTGCAGGACAACGTAGTGCCGGCCGCCGTCTGCCAGGATGTGATCGTAGCATTGGATGCATCCGGCAACGGGGCCACCACCACGGCAGATGTAGACAATGGCAGCAATGACGCCTGTGGTATCGCCAGCCTGTCGCTTGACGACGAAGCCTTCACTTGTGCCGACGTTTCCGGGCAGGTAGTGACCCTGACCGTAACGGACAACAACGGCAACAGCAGCACCTGTACAGCAAATGTCACAGTGCAGGACAACGTAGCGCCGGTCGCCAGCTGCCAGGATGCGATCGTAGCACTGGATGCATCCGGCAACGGAGCCATCACCACGGCAGATGTCGACAATGGCAGCAATGATGCCTGTGGTATCGCCAGCCTGTCGCTTGACGACGATGCCTTCACTTGTGCCGACGTTTCCGGGCAGGTAGTGACCCTGACCGTGACGGACAACAACGGCAACAGCAGCACCTGTACGGCAAATGTCACGGTACAGGACCATGTAGCGCCAGTCGCCGTCTGTCAGGATGTTACGGTTACGCTGGACGCTAGCGGCAACGGGAGTACTTCTGCAGCAGCCGTGGACAACGGCAGCAGCGATGCTTGCGGCGTCCAGTCCTATCTTTTGAGTGCCGCTACCTTTACCTGTGCTCAAGTAGGCAGAAACGTGGTGACCCTCATAGTGACCGATAACAACGCCAACACCAGCACTTGTACGGCTGTGGTCACGGTAAACGACATTCCGCCTGCCGCCATTTGCCAGGATGTGACGGTCACGCTGGATGCTGCCGGCGATGGCAGTACGACGGAAGTTGCTGTGAACAACGGTAGCAGCGACGCCTGTGGGATCGCCAGTCTGACCCTCGACAATACATTGTTTGACTGTACGAATCTGGGTAGCGGCAATACGGTTATTCTTACCGTGACTGACATCAACGGCAACAGCAGTACCTGCTCGGCCACGGTCGCCGTAAACGACGTCACACCGCCGGTTGTAACGACCAGCCTGATCAATTTGGGCGGTGGTGACTTTGAAGTGGATTTTGCAGTTTCCGACGTATGCGATCCCAGTCCCACGGTCGTTTCTGTGATGGAAACACCAGGTATGACCGGGCCGACCCTGACCTACAAAGTGAAGAACAAGAAGAAGTTGATATTTGACACGGGTTTAAACACGGTCAAAGTCGAGGCTCCCGACCCGCAGGCCTTTTGGGCAGCAGTGCTGAGCGCCGGTGGTGTGTCCGTCTTCGACGGGTTGGTGCTACAATTGGAGGATGACCCGGGCGCTGTATATCAGTATGATTTTCAGAACAATGGAGACCTTAAAGGTATAACCGGCCCGGCAATGACCCTGCGCTGCACGGCTACCGATGCTTCCGGCAATAGCGCTACGGCTACCGCAGCGCCCGTGTTCGTGGGGAACCTGGTTGGCTCGCCCGGTGCAGGTCCGAAACTACTACACAAAGCGAATTCATCTGCGTTCAACTCCCGCAGCACTGGCCTGTCCAATGATCTGCCGGGTACAGACCTCGGCGTCTTCCCGAACCCGTTTTCGACGTCGACCACCATCCGGTTCGATCTGCAGCAACCCCAACGGGTACAGCTGGCGGTGTTTAATCTCCAGGGGCAGCGGGTACGCTTACTGCTGTCGGCTGAGCTGGATGCAGGGGTACATGAAGTACGCTGGGATGAGAAATCCGGCGCCGGCGCTACACTGGAGAGCGGGTTGTACCTGATCCGCTTGCGGGCCGGGGATAAAATCCTGACAAAAAGGGTGAGCCTGATGTGGTAATCCGTTGGGCCTGATACAAGTACTGAACGCCGGTTTGCTCTGTTTTCGAACACTGCAAGCCGGCATTTTTAATTGAAATGGGTATGGCCACAGCTGTTGTAAAATCGAAAGAGCGCAATAATACAGCACGCATAATGTCCCAACGGGTGCTGCGCGCCCGGGCCGTGCAGGCCGGATACTGACGATAGCGCGGGGGCAGTTTGAGCGGACGTGATGTAATCCGGATCGAGGGTTTAGAGAGGCGGATTCATTTTCAGGGTTTGGACCAGAAGGGATGGGCGCCAAGTGCGTCCAAAGGGTTTATTGCTGATCAATATCTTCAGACTTTGGCCGAGTATCCGCCGGGCGTTATCCGGCAAATAGAAATACGGACAACGCCCGCTGAAAATAACTTCCAAGCCCGAAGGCTCAGAAGAGTATAAACCCTACGGGCAGGCAACGTTTTTCAGGATAAAGGCGAACCTTCCTGTGTCTGGATTGGAATCCATATACAGCCTTTTAAAACCTGACTTTTGGCAAAAATCGTTAAATGTTAATGCACGCAACGTGTTAGTATTGTTGCTCTATTACTAACTCCTTTTCTATTAAACCTTTCCCATATGCAGTTCTTAAGGGAAATATCCATCTCCGCATGCTGCCTCCTGCATGCTTTTGGTTGCCTGGCGCAGGCAGGAACACTCGATCCTGCATTTGGCATAAACGGTAAGGTTGATTTTATGCTGCCCAATCAGCAGACGAATGGGAATTCCATTTCCATTCAGCCGGATGGCAAAATTGTTGTTTTTGCAAATGGCGATTATTCGACCCACCGGTTGCATGTTTTACGCTACGAGCCGAATGGACAGCTCGATTCCAGTTTTGGTGTTGATGGGGTATACACCGTACCGCTCGCCGCATCTGTATTCCGCCAACCGGAAGTGAAAATCCAGCCGGATGGCAAAATAGTCGGTGTTTTCACCGCCGGTGAGAATTCGGCCGACGAGCAAATAGCAGTTTTCCGGCTGTTGTCCTCCGGTAAAATAGACACGGCATTCGGCGTATCCGGAATCTGGCAATTTAAAATTGAAAACAAATGGACATTGCCCACAGATTTTACCTTCCAACCAGATGGCAAAATCGTAGTGGCCGGAATAGTTAAAGACGATCTTTCGGGTTTTGACGCCCTGGCCATCCGGCTAAATCCGGATGGTTCGATAGACGAAGCTTTTGGCTTATCCGGAATTCTTAAATTTCTGGATTCCGACCTTGACGAATATGCGCGGAAAATCACTTGTTCCGGCGATCATTTGTATATCGCCGGTGACCTGAAGAATAAAACGGGTTCGTCGTACAACATTTTTTTGCTGAAACTAAACCTCGATGGTTCTTTCGACCCTTCGTTTGGAAATCAGGGCAAAGTGCTCTTCGAACCATCCGGTTCCAACTATCTGTTTACCCGTGGGGTAGCCGTTTCACCGGACGATAAAATTTTAGTCGCTACGGATTATGGATATTTTATTGATAACGTCGATTTCATGTTGGTGCGTTTTACTGCTGATGGCCTGCCGGATAGCAGTTTTGGCCAAGGCGGCTTCATACTTACCCAAGTGGAGGGCGATTTTAATTACGCCCGGTCGCTACTCATCCAAGCCGACCAGAAAATCATTCTGGCTGGCGAGACGCAGTACAAGTGCTGGTGCCCCATTGGCGGATTAGTCCGGTACCATCCGAATGGTCAGTTGGATTCTATCTTCGGCAACGCCGGTAAAGTCATCGTTGATTTTGGCAACCCGGGCCGGTTCAATAGTGCGGCGCTGCAAAGTGATGGAAAAATCGTGCTAACCGGTTCAACCGATAACGGCCCGGGAGGCGATGCGTCTGTTATGAATACCTGCCGGCTCCAAAACGATTACATTGTTTCCATCTCGTTCCCGGTTACCCTGGCAGCGGATATTTCCATTTCTCCAAACCCGGTTTTGGACAACCAGACAACCTGCCGGCTCCGTTTAAACGAAGCGTGCATCACATCCATTTTCTTAACCGGTGCTGCCGCAAGGTTTTCACAAGCCCTTTTTACACAGTATCTTACTGCAGGAGAACACCAGATTCCACTTTCACTGGGACAGGGTTTGCCAACCGGTGTTTATTTCCTTGAAATTTGTATTGGACAACAGCGGGTAGTTAAAAAAGTGGTCATCCAGTAAGCGGCCGCAAAATAACCGCTGGCCCAAAGTATTCAACAGGTTAATAAAAGCAGAATACCCTACCATTTCAGCCGTTTCACCAATTAATTAGACGACCTTTGAGCGCCGCCGGAAATTCCGACTCCCGAAGGCATATTCCAGCGCCCCAAAACTTTATTACCGCCTGCATTGTTCGTCAAAAGAACGAAAACAGGCTTCCCTGTTTGCTCGCGGTTTCGCCACGCCGGCAGAAACTATTTTTTACTAAAACTAATATATGGCCAGATCACAAGACTCGTTTAACAAAAAGGAAAAAGAAAAAAAACGCAGAAAAAAGAACCAGGAGAAACAGGAACGCCGGGAACAGCGTAAAGCCGATAAAGCTGCCGGCGGCGTCAAGACCTTCGAGGACATGATTTCCTATGTGGATGAAAACGGCAACCTCACGTCCACACCGCCCGACCCTTCCAAAAAAAGAATAATCAAGGCCGAAGACATTCCGCTGGGGGTTCCCTACCGGGATGAATCACTGGAAGCAACTCAGCACGAGGGCCGGGTGAAGTTTTTCAACGATGAAAAAGGCTACGGTTTCATCGTCGATGCAGTAACGAAGGAGAGCATCTTCGTACACATCAACAACATCGACGGCACTATTCAGGAAAATGACCGCGTGACCTTCGAGGTGGAAATGGGCCAAAAGGGGCTGAATGCCGTCAATGTAAAATTGGTCCATTAAGCAACGCGGACGCACTTCGGTGCATTTCTTGCCGCCTCAGATCCGACTCCACAAGACAAGTGGTAGGCGAATACGCATACGCTTACTCGTTTTTCACGCGCACCACATCCACGCCTGATTCCCGCACCAGCCGGTTGAGCGCGGGCAGCTCATTTGCCTGAATCGCAGCCCAGTGGGCCAACTCCGTATCGATCAGTCCGAAAAGCATGGTTTGTACTTCCAACATCTGGTTGGTGGGCGGAAAATCGCCTTCAGAAGCCAGTTCCATGAGGTTGCCGAGCTTGTCGTTGAGCCGAACCGGGAAGTTGAGGGGGTCCTGGCTCGAGCGGTTCTTCGTTTGATAAAGCGACTGTTCAACCTGCGTCATCAGCGAATCGATGGTCTTGGCTTGCTCCCGAATGGGTTTCAAGCGGTCTTCGGCGGGCAAGCGGTCGGTCAGGTCTTTTAACTGCCCGCGCACATCGCGGATATGGCCAATGGCCGTGTGCATGGCCGAGAGCTTGTCGGAGCAGGCTTTTACAAAATCGAACTGCCGCTGAAAATCCGTTTCCCGGGCGCCACCGCGCGGATCGGGCAACACGGTAAACGGCTGTTCCTCACTGTTGCCCGCTATCGTGAGTCGTACCCGGTAGTCGCCCGGCGTCACCCGGGGGCCGGCCAGCCGGGTGGACCACAAGATGAGGCCATCGAATTTTTTGGCGCCGGGGTAGCGCATATCCCACACAAAACGGTTGCCACCGGCTTTCAGGCCGGGCATTTTATCGTCTTTGCTCTGGGTTGAAAACGTCCGGATCAGGCCGCCATTGGCATCCAGAATATCCAGGCGGACGGTGTCTTTTTCTCCGGGTTTGTTTTTCAGGTAAAAATGGATCATTACGCCGCCGGGGTGGTTGGTACCGGCGGTTTTCAGGTTGCGGGCCTGGCCGCCGCCCATCCGGTACGATGGCATGGGCTGAAACAGGTGGAATGCCTTGGTTTTCAGTTCATCGCCCAATTGATGCAGCACCGTGAGATCGTCGATGATCCAAAAACTGCGGCCCTGCGTGGCGGCGATGAGGTTGTCGTTTTTAACGGCGAGATCGGTTACAGGCACAACGGGGAGGTTGAGTTGGAACGGCTGCCAGTAGTTGCCGTCGTCGAAACTGATGTACATCCCCTGTTCCGTGCCGCAGTAGAGCAAGCCCAGGCGTTTGGGGTCGGCGCGCAGCACGCGGGTGAAGTGTTCCGGAGCAATGCCGTTGACGATCTTTTGCCACGTTTGGCCGTAGTCGGTGGTATGAAACAGGTAAGGCCGGTAATCGCCCGATTTGTACGAGGTGGCCGCGAGGTAGAGGCCGCCTTTGCGGAATGGATCGGGTTCTACACTGTTGACCATGCACCACTGGGGCATTTCGGCGGGGGTGACGTTGGTCCAGGTGCCGCCGCCGTCGCGACTGAGGTGCACCAGGCCGTCGTCGCTTCCGGTCCAAAGCAGGCCGGGTTCGTAGGGCGATTCGCAGGCGGCAAAGATGGTGCAGTAGTATTCCACACCGGTATTGTCCTGCGTGATGGGGCCGCCCGACGATTTTTGTCGACTCTTGTCGTTGGTGGTCAGGTCGGGGCTGATGGTTTGCCAGCTTTGGCCTTCATCGGTGCTCAGGTGCAGGTGGTTGGAGCAGGCGTAGAGTTTTTTCGGGTCGTTGGGTGAGAAAAAGACCGGGTAATTCCACTGGAAGCGGTATTTGGCGTCTTCGGCGCCGTGGCCCATGTTGTCTTCGGGCCACACGTTGATCGAACGCGTGGTGTGGCGCCGGTGATCGACCCGGACGAGCAGGCCGTGGTATTCGCCGCCGTACACGATGTCGTTGTTTGCAGGATCGACGGCGATGGTGGCCGATTCGCCGCCGGCGGTGGGTTCCCAATCGCGTTCCTCGATGGAGGCCCCGTCGGTCCGGTGCCGGATTCGCACGGTCGAATTGTCCTGTTGCGCGCCGTAAATCCGGTAGGGGAAATCGTTGTCGGTGGTCACCCGGTAGAATTGTGCAGTGGGTTGGTTGTGGTAGGTGCTCCAGGTTTCGCCGCCGTCGTAGCTGATCTGGGCGCCGCCGTCGTCGCCAATGATGAGGCGGCGCGGGTCGTCGGGCGCTACCCAGAGGTCGTGGTGGTCGCCGTGCGGGGCGTTTCGGGCGGTAAAGGTTTTGCCGCCGTCTTTGGACACGTGGTAGTTGACGTTTACCACGTACACTTTGTCTTCGTCCCGGGTATCGGCGTAGATGCGCGTATAGTACCAGGCGCGTTGGCGCAGGCTGCGATCGTCGTTGAGTTTGGTCCATTTCTTCCCGCCGTCGTCAGAGCGGAACACGCCGCCGTTTTCAGCTTCCACAATGGCCCACACGCGTTGTGAGTTGGCGTACGATACGGCCACGCCAATGATGCCGAGGGTGTCCTTTTGCGGCAGCCCTTCGTTGCGCGTGAGCTCGGTCCACGTATTGCCTCCGTCGGCGCTTTTCCACAGGCCCGAGCCGGCGCCGCCGCTGCTGAGGTTGTAGGGCGTGCGACGCACGCGCCAGGTACTGGCATACAGGATGCGGGGATTGTTGGGGTCCATGCAGAGATCGACGGCGCCCACCTCTTCATTGACAAAAAGCACGCGTTGCCAGCTGCGGCCGCCGTCCTGCGAGCGGTACACCCCCCGTTCCGGAGAGGCTTTATACAGGTCGCCCAGTACCGCGGCATACACCAGGTCGGGGTTGCCGGGATGCACCCGGATACGCGTAATATGGCGGCTGCTGGTCAGTCCCATGGCTGACCAGGTAAGGCCGGCATCGGTGCTTTTCCACAGACCCGAGCCCGAACTAACGTTGCCGCGCACGGTTTCTTCGCCGCCGCCGGCGTAGATGACGTTATGGTCGGATGGGGCGATTTCAATACTGCCCACCGAACCGCCAAAGAAGCCGTCGGAAATATTCCCCCAGGTGCGGCCGCCGTCGGTGCTGCGCCACACGCCACCGCCCGTACCGCCGAAATAGAACAGGTTGGGTTCGCCCGCCACCCCGGTTACGGCTGCCGAACGGCCGCCGCGAAAGGGACCAACGCAGCGCCATTCAAGGGCGTTGTAGAGGGAAGTGTCGAAAGCAGTGCGGGGAGGGACCGTAGATACGGGCTTATTTTTTTGAGAAAACACGGCAGTTCCAAGGCAAATAGCCAGGACGGACAGCAGAATAGTGCGCATACGCGAAATGTTTGGGCGAAGAAAAGAAATGTTCCGGATAAATCAGCGCTTCTCCCCTGCCGGGGTTTGGGGCACGCCCGGAGGTGACGGATATCACAATCCGGACTGAGCGCAAATCCTTGCCAGTGCAGGCCTGTCACATCCAACTTTAGCGCCTGTTTGGAATTTTATTGCTGGACTCCCGACATGTTCTTCACTGCAATCAAAATTTCAGGACAAAACATACGATCGATGCCAATCAAACGCTTATTGCCTGCGGCATTTTTATGCCTGATCGCAGTCATGGCGCGCGCGCAAAGCAACTGCCGCCCGGCCATTACCGTGTATAATGGTTTGTGTGTCAACATACACCCGATGGACACGAACGGCGACAAGATAGCCGACGCGGAAGGCGCCGCCCTGCGTGTCAGCGATGTCCTCGTGCGCGCTGTTGACGCTTCTTGTGCTGCGCCAAGCCCAATGAAATTCGCGCTGCGCAAACGCGGCGCAGGAACCGGGATGCCTTCCGATACCGTATTGCGATTTAGTTGCGATGAGCTGGGCGTTCAGAATATTGAAGTATGGGTCAAAGACGCCAATCAACGCATGAACTATACCGAGACGTATGTGATCGTGCAAGCCAATGACGTCGACGATTGTTCCGGTACGAACCTGGGTAGCTCCACAGCTTGCCCAGGCGATGTGCTGCCCCCCGAATTGCTGGTGTTCAACGGATTAAGCGGCACATTGCGCACCACCGGCGCCCAACAGCCGGCCTTGCGCATGCCGGCGAGCACTTTCGTGCGTGCTACATACGACAATTGCGGTGGGCCCTTCCAGTACCGGATCCGAAAATCGGGCACCGGAGCCGGCGTACCGGGCAATTTGAATGTTACGTTTGATTGCAATGACGTTGGCGTTCAGCAGGTGGAGATATGGGCCGGTGATCCCAACGGCAATTGGTCGTTTTGCGAAACCTTTGCAGTCGTACAGGACATCGAAGATCAGTGCAATTTCCCGACACCCACGCCAACCAGTTGCACCGTCGATGAAATGCCGCCTGAACTGCTGGTATTCAGCAGCCTGGCAACCGAACTGGGCAGCAACCTGCAAACACGCGTTTACGCCAAGGATTTTGTCCGGGTCGGGCTCGACAAGTGCCAAAAATTTGTGCAGTGGCGCATTACCAAATACGATGACGACCCCGATCCGGGTCCGAAACCACCCGCAAAAGCAGCAGATTTCGTAACATTCGATTGTTCAACACCCGGCAGTCAATTGGTCTATATCTGGTTTGGCGATAAGGCCGGCAACTGGATAAAGGCCCAGGCGATTGCCGGCATATATGGAAGTTTTAGCGGGTGTTCCAACAACGGCTTCACAGCTTTTGACAACACGGGCGCCCGCATGGACTTCCGTGAAAAGGCGCGGGTGTCGACACCGGCGCTGTCCGTGCGGCCCAATCCCGTTAACGACGGATTCCTGCTTGCCGGCCAATTGGACCAGGCCGGCTGGGTAAGTCTATATCTGTATGATTATCTCGGCCGGCTCGTAGATGTGCGGGCCGAACGGCAGTGGATGGAGGCCGGCGCTTTTCAATTCCGGTTTGAACGCAGGCTGCTCCCCCCGGGGTTATACCGTTGCGTGGTGTATTCGGGCGACGGCGTACAGATGCTTCCGCTGGTGTTCCAGTGAGCATGCGCCTGAAATAATTAGATCCGGGGACAAAAAACTGCCGGAAAACGCCGGCCTCACGCTACCTTTACTAACAAAGCGAACCAGCATGGAATCTGTAGAAAAACGCCTTCAACAACTTGAATACCGGCTCGGCACCCTCGAACGTTTGCTCGAAAAACTAGCCGGACCCATAGTGGTAGGCGCTACATCGGAATTGGAGGCCGCCAAAATCGAAACCTTGGAACATATGAAACGCGAACTGGGCGCCCTGGCCATCGCGTACCAAAAGGAACAGATCGGGAAGTTAGGCGGGTAACGCCCGGACGGCGTACTTTTGCCGCCCGCTTGCCATGGCTGAACGACAACACCCGCATTACGAGCGCCTGCTCGAACTCCTGCGCCAGGAAAAAGACGAGGACTTTCGCCAGTTTCTCCAATTCGTGCGCGAACGTCCGCTGACCGAACGCGTGGAACAGGGCTATACCTGGTATCCGCTGAACGTCCTGCAAACCGGGTTTGCCCTGGGCGAAAAAGCCTTTGTCGTGGTTGAACGCACCACCCGTCTGAACGAACCGCACCAATTGCGCGCCGGCCAGTCGGTGAGCCTGTTCACGCAAGTTGCCCACGTCGACCACCCTGAAAAACAAGGCGTGATCAATTACGTCGAGCGCAACCGCATGAAAATCATCCTCAACGCGCGCGACGTTCCCGATTGGCTCGGACTGGGGCAGCTGGGTGTGGACATGCTGTTCGACGACCGCAGCTACCGCGAAATGGAGCGGGCGTTGGAAAGGGTGCTCGCCGCCAAAGGCGACCGGCTGGCAGAACTGCGGGATCTGGCGGCCGGGAAAAAACAGCCGGGAGGACAATCCGTTGACCCGTCGGATCCGGTACAAGATCCTTTTCCCGACCTGAACCCCTCGCAAAGCGCCGCCGTCGGGCGTATCCTGGCCAACCGCGACATAGCCGTGATCCACGGACCACCGGGCACCGGTAAAACCACTACGCTGGTGGCCGCCATCGAACGGTTGGTGCAACAGGAAAACACCGTGCTCGTCACCGCACCCAGCAACACGGCCGCCGATCTCCTGACCGAACGCCTGGCCGGCGCCGGCCTCCGGGTGGTGCGGGTGGGCAACATCAGTCGCGTCGACGACGCTGTACTTTCGCACACGCTCGACGCCATCCTTGCCCACCACCCGGAGAGCAGGAACATCAAAAAAGTAAAAATCCAGGCCGCCGAATACCGGCGCCAGGCCCGCCGCTACAAACGCAGTTTCAACGCCGAAGACCGACGCGAACGCGAGCACCTCAAAACGCAGGCCCGCGAACTGGAGGCCTGGGCCAATACGCTCGAAGACCGGCTCGTCGACCAGGTGCTGACTTCCGCTCAAGCCATCACCTGCACCCTAGTGGGCGCCGCCCACCCCCTGCTCGATAAATACAAATTCCGGACCTGTGTGATCGACGAAGCTGCGCAGGCCCTGGAGCCGGCCTGCTGGATACCAATCGCCAAATGCAGCCGCGTGGTGCTGGCAGGCGACCCGTTCCAACTGCCCCCCACCGTCAAAAACCCCGAGGCCGCCCGCAACGGGCTGGCCCAAACCCTGATCGAGCGCTGCCTGGACCTGTTGCCCGGGCACGTCAGCCTGCTCACGGTGCAATACCGGATGCACCAGGCGATCATGGATTTTTCCAACCGGTATTTCTACGGCGGCGTTTTGCAGGCGCACAGCGCCGTGGCCGAGCGGCGGCTTCTGAACACGCCCGACAGCGCCGCCGATCCGGCCGTCGTATTCATCGATACTGCCGGCTGCGGTTTCGACGAACGCGTCCAGGCCGATTCCAACGACGCGCGCGCCCGAAGCCGGTACAACCCAGAAGAAGCCGTGCTGGTGCGCGAACACCTGTTACAATTGCTCCACCAACTCAACGGCGAACAACCCTTCACCCCGGCCAACGACGGCAACAGTCCGCGCGAGGTGACGCTGCCCGACATCGGCATCCTGTCGCCTTACCGCGAACAGGTCAACTACCTCGAAGAAATGTTCCGGGAAGACCCGGCATTCAACCACCTGTTAAAACCCGTTTTGCCCCCGCAGCGCCCCTTGCCCGCCGGTGCAGCCGGCCCGGCAGCTACCCTCAGCATCAACACCATCGACGGGTTTCAGGGCCAGGAGCGCGACGTGATCTACATCAGCTTGGTGCGTTCCAACCCCAAACACGAGATCGGATTCCTGCAGGATTACCGCCGCATGAACGTGGCCATGACCCGCGCGCGCATGCTGCTCGTGGTGATCGGCGATTCGGCAACCATCGGCAACAACAAGTTCTACCAGGCCTTTCTCGACTATTGCGCCGCGCGGGGGGCATATCGGACGGCATGGGAATATATGCGGTGAGGGGAAAGTGGAATCTGGGGTGATCAGTTAGATTTTGATGTACGGTTCATCCGGAAGTTTTCACCCGGGGAAAAATAGCTACCGGCTGGTTGTTCGGCGGCGTGGGGATAGGCGTCAGCCGGGGTTCCGATGGATGGGCGCGGTGCGTACATGCGGCCCTCAGCAAAATAGCGCCTAAAAGCGTTCGGTTGAATAGCGTCATAGTTCTGTAGTTTTTTTGTTAAAAGTATTTTGGCAAGCGGTTGCGTATTGTTTTTCCCTGTTTTTAATTCAAAAATTAACGCTTAACTAATCTTAACCCCCTTAACTTTACCCGTTGACAAGCAGTATTTTTCACAAAAATCGAATGAAGGTATGTCGGAGAAACTCCTCCCCCGTTTAACTGCCCCCGGTCCCAAACGCATGCTCGCCCTCGACGGCGGCGGTATCCGCGGCGCCATCTCGCTGGGCTTTCTGGAAAAGATCGAAGCCCTGCTGCGCACCCGCCACAACAACCCGAACCTCCTGCTGTGTGAATACTTCGATTTGATCGGCGGTACCAGTACCGGCGCCATCATCGCCACTTTGTTTGCCACAGGCCGCAGCGTCCAGGAGGTGATTGAACTGTACAAAACGCTGGGCGGAAAAATTTTCGGCGACAAATTCGGGGTACTCGAGATCAGCTCCAAGTTCAAAGCCAGCTACGACGACAAACCGCTGCGGGAAGAATTGGAACACCTGTTCGGCGATACCCGGCTGGGTGGCGACAATATCCTCACCGGCCTCTGTATCAACGCCAAACGCGCCGACACCTTCAGTACCTGGTCGTTTATCAACCACCCGAAAGCCAAATATTACTACCCGCGGCGTGAGGGCCAGATCGGCAACAAAGACTACCTCCTGCGCGAAGTGGTGCGGGCCAGCACGGCGGCGCCTACCTTTTTCCTGCCCCAGCGGATCAACCTCGGCGACCGGGAGGCTACTTTTGTGGACGGCGGGGTGAGCATGGCCAACAACCCCTCGCTCCAACTTTTCCTGCTGGCTACCTTACAGGGCTTCCCGTTCCATTGGTCCAAAGGCGCAGACCAACTCATGCTCGTCTCGGTCGGCACCGGCACTTATACCAAGGAAGTGGACGCCGAGAAAATGGCCCGCAACAATATGCTCGACTGGGCCAGCACCATCCCGGATATGTTCATGGACGACGCCAGCGCCCTCAACCAACTGCTGCTGCAATACCTCAGCAGCAGCCCGACGGCCATGCAAATTGACTCGGAAGTAGGCGACCTCAGCGGCGACGTGCTCACCGGCCAGCCCGCCCTGCATTACCTGCGGTACCAGGCCTATCTCGAACAACCCAAGACCCTGGCCAACGGCGAACAGGACGACAAGCCCTACCTTCCGTTTGACGACAAGACCCTCGAAAAAATGCGGCAATTGGACCGGGCCGAACTGGTAGACCAGCTCCTGCAGGTGGGGCGTATTTATGCCCAGAAACGCATCGAGGAGGGGCATTTCCCGGCGGCTTTCGACCTTGGGAAAGTACCGGCCTGAGCGTCAGCGTTTGCTTTTGAAAAAGGCTTTGAGCAGCAACAGGGCGTCGTGTTCCAGCACGCCCATTTCCAGTTTGGTCTTGGGGTGGAGCAGGGCTTTGCCGCCGTGGAGCATAAAGCCGCGTTTGTCGTCGGAAGCGCCGTATACTACCCGCCCCATTTGCGCCCAGGCCAGCGCGCCGGCGCACATAACGCAGGGCTCCAACGTCACGAACAATGTACAATCGGGCAGGTACTTGCTGCCAAGGTGGCTCGACGCGGCGGTGAGGGCGAGGATTTCGGCGTGGGCGGTCACGTCGGTGAGTTGTTCCGTTTGGTTGTGGGCGCGGGCGATGATGCGGTTTTCGCAAACGATCACGGCCCCCACCGGCACTTCGCCGGCTTCGTATGCCTTGTGCGCCTCCGCAAGCGCTTGTTGCATGAAATAGGTATCGGATTGGACGGAAAGCATCGGAGCAAAGATGGGGCAAAAATTTTTCCTGCCTATACCCCTCTGAAATTACCGCGGTATTCAAGACCTTTGCGCATGGAAACAAACAATGCAGTGCCGAAATTCCTCGGCGAATCGCTCACCTACGACGACGTCCTGCTCGTCCCCGCTTACAGCGAAGTCTTACCCAGGGAAGTAGACATCTCCGCCCAGTTCACGCGCGCCATCCGGCTCAACGTGCCCATTGCGTCGGCGGCCATGGATACCGTGACCGATAAATCGCTGGCCATCGCCATCGCCCGGCAAGGCGGCATCGGGATCATCCACAAAAACATGAGCATCGAGGACCAGGCCGACCAGGTGCGCGCCGTCAAGCGCTCCGAGGCGGGCATGATCATCGACCCCGTGACGCTGCACCCCGACGCCACCGTGGCGCAGGCGCTCGACCTCATGAAGCGCTACAGCATCGGCGGCATTCCGATCACCGACAAGCGGGGCAAACTGGTGGGCATCCTCACCAACCGCGACCTGCGCTTCGAAACCGACCACACCCAACTGGTGCGCCGCCTCATGACCAAGCGCAACCTGATGACGGCCCCGCTGGGCACCACGTTTGTGCAGGCCCAGCAGATCCTGCAGCAGCACAAGATCGAAAAACTGCCTGTGGTGGACGACAACTACATCCTCGTCGGGCTGATCACCTACAAAGACATCATGAAAGGCGTCAATTTCCCCAACGCCTGCAAAGACCCCCTCGGGCGCCTCGTCGTGGGCGCCGCTGTGGGCGTCACGGCCGATCTGCACGAACGCGTGGCCGCCCTGGTGAAAGCCGGAGTGGACGTGGTGACCGTAGACACGGCCCACGGCCATTCGCGCGGCGTGCTCGATGCGGTGAAAACGCTGAAAAAGACCTTTCCCGACCTGCAGGTGATCGGCGGCAACGTGGCCACCGGCGAAGGCGCCAGAGCGCTGGTCAAAGCCGGCGTCGACGGTGTGAAAGTCGGGGTCGGCCCGGGCAGCATCTGTACCACCCGGGTAGTGGCCGGCGTTGGTGTTGCCCAATTATCCGCCGTGTTCAACGCTGCCCAGGCCATCAAAGGCTCCGGTGTGCCTATTATCGGAGACGGCGGTATCCGCTACACCGGCGACATCGTGAAGGCCCTCGCGGCCGGCGCCGGTGCCATCATGGCCGGCTCGCTGTTTGCCGGTGTGGAAGAAGCCCCTGGCGAGACGATCATATTCGACGGGCGCAAGTTCAAGACCTACCGCGGCATGGGCAGCCTCGGCGCCATGCAGCAGGGCTCCAAAGACCGCTATTTTCAGGATGTGGAAGATGATATCCGCAAACTCGTGCCCGAGGGCATCGAAGGCCGCGTACCCTACAAAGGCACCGTGGCCGAGGTGATGACCCAGTACATCGGCGGCCTGCGCGCCGGCATGGGTTACTGCGGCGCCGCCACGGTGGAAGACCTGCAAGCCAAAGCGCAGTTTGTCAAGATCACCAACGCGGGCATGATCGAGAGCCACCCGCATAATATTACGATTACGAAGGAGTCGCCGAATTACAGCCGGTCGTGAGCACTATTGGCGCTTGCCCTGGGCTTATCAGGGCGTGCCAAAAAAGATAAGTTGAAGTTCTGCCGCATCTAAATAATGTAATCCAGGATCGTCAACTATGGTGTGGTCTCCCTGGCCGCGAAGCAGCAAAATAAGGATACGAATCAGGGCCGAATATTCAGGCGGATCATTGGGTTCCAGCGTAGATTGCAGATAGGCAATAAGTTCTGCTTCTTGTCCTTCCTGCAACGCCTGCGCGGTAGCCCCAATGAGTTCAATTCGATTGGTTTGACTTTCTCCCCCATCTTTGCGATAGGCGATATAAGCCTGCACCGCTTTCTGACGGGCTGCCATCGCAGCGGCTCGATTGCCTTCCGCACTTTCAAGCGTTTGGAGCAGGGCCCATGTTTTCCAGGGTTCGGCCGCATGCCCGAAATGCGCATCGCATTCTATCGCCCGCATCAGATGGGTCCGCGCCTCATCGGGCCGGTGCAGCTTAAATAACGTACTCGCCAGGTTGTTCCGGGCAAAGCCTTCATAGTGCAGATCGCCGAGCGCGGCATATATATCCGCCGTCTTTTCATACATCCTGACGGCGTCTTCCAGTCGGCCCATAGCGTCATATAAATTACCCAATTGGCCAAGTGAAGAAGCCTCTCCTGATTTGTTTTTTTCGCGGATTTTGATCCCCAAAGCTTCCTGATACGCGCGTTCTGCCGCGGCATAATTGCCACTTCTTTGATGCACCATACCGATTTGATGCCAGGCAACTGCCACCGAAGAAGGTTCCTGATACTGTTCAAAAATGCTTTTTGCTTCGTTGAACAAACGAAGGGCTTCCGCATAGTTTTTTTGATACATACGCACAGTGGCCAATTGACCTTTCCCAACCGCTACATCCCGCGGACTGCCTCGCTTTTCATCCAGGTCAATAGACGTCTCATATTGTTTGGCTGCAGCTTCAAATTGCCCCAATGCCCTGAAGCAATCTCCAATCTCGGTCATGCAGGCAGAAGCCATTCGTTCGGCGCCAATATTTCCGGCCTCAGCCATTGCGATAAATTGCTGTTGCGCCGCTTGCAAATAAGGCAAAGCCTGCTCGGATCGTCCGCCCAAACTGAGTACCCGGCCCAGGTTAATATGCGCGACTGCTATATCAAAATCCGCTCCGGTATAGGCTTGTGGTCCGGCCAGTTTGCATTGTTCCAATAACGCTTGGGCTTGTTGAAAGGCAGCGGTTAAGTTACCCTCCTCTGAAAGCCGGTCCACCGCTGCATTTTTGTGTAGAAATTGTGCATGGCCCCACCCGGTCATTTCAGCTGCCATTTTTTCCCGGATCCGTTGAGCCAGTTGTACTACCTGAGGGCGGCCCAGTCGGGAAAACAGGCTTTCAACAGTATCTGCCTGATCCACTATTTGTTCCGGGGTAGATTGTTGTTCCAATAGCGATAACATCGCCACTAAATTATCCTCCGCTAACCGGCACATATCGTAGGCTAACTGCGTATCCTTGTTTTGTTGTTGAATCAAAAAAGTGTTCAACATGACCATCCCTTCCAACCACCGTTTTTGCAAATCGTTTATTGCTGCTTCTGTCATTTGGCTGCCCAGATAAGCCGCCATTGCAGGATCAATTTTAAAGTAGAACGGAAATCTGGTTAACGCCACCTCGGCCAAACCCACCGCCACCAGTGCCATCCCAACTTGTCCAATAACCTCCTGCTCCACCTCCGCCACCATCGCCCAGGTCGCCACATCCGCCCCGCCGTGGTACACCGCCAGGGCATCCACCACCGGCCGTACCTCCGCCGGCAAGCGCCGCAGCGACAACTCCAGGCTGGCGTACAAGCTGTTCTCCCGCTCCCCCGGGTGCTTCCGCTCCAAATCCGCCATCAAATCGCTCAAATCCGCATTCAGCCCCGGCAGCGCTTCCCGGCGCTCCGCCAGCGTCTTGGTCAGCAAGGTCAGCGCCCGCGCGTGGTAGTTGGCCGTGCGTGCCAGCGCGCCGAACTGCTTGTCCAGGTCCTCGGTGTTCAGGCTCGGCACGGGGATGCCCTCCTGCCGCATCACCTCGGCGATCAGCCGCAAGGCATCGCGGGGCGCCAATGGTCCGATGCGCACCGCGCACTTGCCCGCGTCGAAGGGCGCCGGCAGGGCCTCCCGCGTGGTCAGCAGCAGCCGCGTCCGCCCATCCGCCGCCTGCAGCCGCGTGAATAGTTGCATGAACTCCCCTACTTCCGCCACCCCCGGCAACGCTTCGCCCCCAGGCCCCGGCAGCACACTCTCCAGGTTGTCCAGTACGATCAGCGTCGGGTACTCCCGCAAGCGCCGGTCCACCGCCTGCAGCGCCTGCTCGTCGCTGTCGTACGTCGCCACCGAAAAATCCGCACTGTCCAACTGCTTGCCCAGCGCGTCGATCGCCGAGCGTGCATCCCGCAGCGTCTCGAACGACACAAACGCCAACTTTTCAAATCGCCGCGTCCGCAACAACCACCGCGCCAACTCCGTGGCCAGCGTCGTCTTGCCCGCCCCCCCCTGACCGATCAACACCGCGTAGCGCTCTTTTTGCAGCAACCGCTCCAGCGCCAGCAACTCCCGCTCCCGTCCCACAAAGCCGTGCGCCGGCGGCGACGGCGTGGCACCCAGCCGTACTTTGTACCGGTCGTCCAAATGCCGCCGCACCCGCGCCGTCGGTACACTGTGCACCAACTGCGGGTCTTTCTTCTCCTGGAACAACACCGGCACAAACCAGTCCTGCAGCCGAAGGCTCTCCCCACCCGGCAGCGCCGCCCGCACCGCGTCGTCGTGCAGCGCCTGCTGGCCCGCCAGCATCGCCGCACCGATCAGCGAGCCCTCGGCCAACTTCCGGTAAAACGCCACCGCAAATTTCTCCGCCGCCGTCACCAGCACGCTGTGCGACATCGCCGCCACCGACGCCACCCCGTTCTCCAGCAGCGTCGCCGCCACCGACGCCGTCGGGTCGTGGTCCGTCTGCGCCGACTGACAGGCGTCGAGAAAAAACAACGGAATGCGCAATTTATTCAGTTCCGCCGCCAGGTCCTGCGCATACACGATCGCCGTGGACCGACCCTGCAACTTGTCTTGTTCCTTGCCTTCGGCGCTCTCGAAACACAGCGCCCCAAGGCCCTTGTTCTGGTCGAACACCCCGTGCCCGTCGAAGTGCACCACCGAATACGGCCGGTTTGCCCTCGACGCTTCGCGAATCTTTTGCGTCAGCGCCGGAAACGTCGGCGTCTCCAGGATGCTCAACTCCGCCAACTCGCCCAGCGCGTCCACCGCCTCCAGCAGCGCACGCGTCGCCGCCCGGTGGTCGATCAGACCCGCCGTCTTGTCTTCCGGCCGCGGCACCACCAGCAGGATCCGCAGCGTGTTTTGCAGCGGCAGGGGGTCTTTTTTTGTCCGGTTGGGCTGCATCCGCCGTACCCGCACGGGCTGCTGGCCCTGGAACAGGTAGCCCCGCCCGTCGTGCAGGATCTCCCACGGCGTCGACAGCAGCAGGCTCGTGGCTTCGAAAAACGCCGCCTTCTCCTCCCCGCCCAACCCCGCCGGCTCGGCGGCGTCCAACTCCACCGAAAAACGCCGCTCGTGGTGCCGGTCCCCTTTCCACTCCAGCAGCAGCGCCCGCGCCTGCTCCTCCCCGCTGATGGCGTCGAACAGCGCCTTGCCCCAGCCCGGAAACTGTGCCGCGATCTCCTCGGCCCGGTTCAGGATCTTTTCCAAAAACGGGTAGTGTGGAAATTCCTCCACGTACCACCGGATGCGGTCCGCTACATCCGGGCCCAGCGGCGAGATGAACCAAAACGTCCCGCTCTTGACCATCGGACTGCCGTCCGCAGGGTGGTATTCCAGGTGCGCCCGCCCACTGCCACGCCGAACCCCACCCTCGGTGTACAGCGCCGGGGCCTCCAGCACCAGCATCAACTCGCTCACCGGCGCTTCCGGCGGTTGATAACCCGGCTCCACATCCTCGGGTAGACCATCCCCCACCGCCGCCAGGATCTCCGGCAACGCCTTTTGTAGCCCCCCGGGCGCCGTGGATACCTGCACCGCCAACGGCTCGTCGTCGAACAGCCAGGTCAGCGCGCCAACCGTCTGTTCGTCCAGCAGCAGCGTCACGATCCGTTTTCCCAGCAATTTGGCCTGGTCCAGCTCTTTTTTAACCCACTTCGACTGAAGGGTGTGGCCCGAAAAAATAAGAAAGAAATAAGCCGATCCTGAAATGGCTTGCCCGATCGCTTCCTGCAGCACATCCCCGGCGAGCAACTCCCGCGAATCGGCCCAAACAGCATAACCCGAAAATTCCAACGCCTGCCGTAGCGATTTGACAAAGGCGTCGTCACGCGAAGCGTGGGACAGAAAAACAGATTTTTTGTTCTCGCTCATCTTGGTAGTTCGGTAGCGGTAAAATGGATGAAGGCAGCTGGGGTGAGCTAAGATAGTACAGAAGGGGAAACAGCGATGGGATTGACTCCGCGAAATAAAATTAGTGCCAGCATTTAGTAGCCATTCGTATTTCCAGATCCGGAAAACGAAGACTGCGCCACCGCTTCCCGCCGCGTCACGTTGTTCCCCGGCGTTCCGTGAATAATGCCCCTGCACCCCGGCGCACCGCAGCGGCAGGTGAACGGCTCCATGTGTTCGTCCAGAAAGTCGGCGTAGTCCAGCGTCAGCTCTTCACCGGCGGCAATGTCGCGCAGCGCAACGACATTCAGCCCGCGGTAGGCCGAATTGGCGTTGCAGGAATGGTTTTGGGGCGCCCATTCACGCGGATCATCGTCCCACAGGATGAACACGGCCTCGCTCACCGGATAGGCATACCGGCGGAAGGTTTCCTGCGCTGCCGGCGGCCAATGCGCCTTCACGTGCCCATGGGTAACGATGCGTTGCGCCCGCTCCTCACCCGGCCAGATCACCTCGCCCGTGCGAATCGGTTGCATGGCATACAAGCCATACCCTTCCACAGCGTTTCCACGCACTGCATATTTTTTTTGCCGGCGCTCGTGGCGGGCCAGACCCTCGGCGATGATCTGACGCAGGAACCCGGCCTGCCCTCCGGCATCGTATTTCAAAATATAGTCGGCGCTCCCTTCATATTTTTCCGGATAAAAAACGGAGCAGGTAAAGTTGATCTCCAGGAAAAAAATACCGCCGTCCGCGTCCACCCGGAAATCGAGCCGGGCGTAGCCCACACCGCCGAAGTTTTGGAAAATCCGGCCGGCGGCGTCGCGCAGGCGGGTATCGAGGGCATCGTCGGAGCAGGGCACGTTGCACTCCGGGTGCCACTGCGTGATCTTCAGATCGTAGGTTTTGAAGGCATGGCCTTCCGGAAACACAAACTCGAGCGCGCGGTAAGTGCCGGGCGGCGTGGCCGGGTCAGGCTGGCCGGCCACCAGCACCGTAAACTCCCGCCCGGCAATATATTCCTCCACCAATGCCGAATCGTAGCCTTCCAGGATTTCGGCTGTTTGCCGGCGCAATTCCGCTTGTGTCTGCACCAGCGAACCCGTGGTAATCCCCAAGCTATCGCCTGCTTTGGCCGGTTTCACAAACAACGGAAAATGCAGCGCCGCCACCGCATGTTCCAGCGCGTCCAGGTCCGTCACTTCAGCAAAAGCCGGCGTAGCCACCCCGGCCGTGTAGGCCACGTATTTCATCAGCGGCTTTGGCGGGTCGTACAAGACCGGCGTGGGCCCGGTGTAGGGCAGGTTCAGCAATTCAAGGGCATGCACCACGTCGATCGACGGCACATCCCACTCCAGGTAGGCTTCGCAGAGGTTGACAAAAATGTCGTACCCCTGCGCCTTGAGCGCTTTAAGTTGGCGGTATGTGCTGCGTTTGTCGAGGAAAACATGGTCAATTTGCGCTTCCGGCAGCAGGGGCGCCAGATTGCGCGGCGGGTCGTAATTTTTGTAATCCACATCGGAAGACCCGTAATCGGGCTGGAGGACGCAAATTTTCATGGCCGAAGGACACGGTTTCGGTTTATTAGCGTGCCGTTGCGAACGAGGGCTGTCCGGAGCATGTCACCCATCAGTTCGACGAACGGAATACCGCTCAGTTTCAGGATATTACCGACCGACGAATCGTCTTCAGGAGACGAGATGCCGCAGTTGGCGTTCACTTCCAATACAAACAACTCACCGCTCCGGTGGTCCATCCGAAAATCCACCCGGCCATAGCCCGTGCCGCCCACGGCGCAATACGCCTTCCAGCTCCATTCTACCAGGCGTTCGCGCAAGGCCGCCGGAGCAGCGCGGTATTCATAGAGCCGCTCGCCCTGGGGCAATGGAGACTCTTCCTCGTAAATCTCCCAGTACCGGTCGTACGAAAAAAAACGCTCTTCTTCGGGCAGTACCGGGTTGAAAGCGCGTTCGACGGGCGGGTACACCCGGGCCGTTTCGGGGTGTGCCGGCGACCCGACCACCAGTACCGTGAACTCCGGCCCGTTGATAAAACGCTCCGCAAATATGCCGCCGAGGGCAAATTCCCGTCCGTAGGGCCCGTCCAGCAACAGCGCGGCCTGCGTGCGCAGTTCGGCATCGTTATGGACCACCGATTGCAGCGACAAGCCGAAACTTCCGGCCGACACGGCAGGCTTGACCAGCAAGGGTGCGCCCAGCCGTGCACAAGCGCCTGCGGTATCCCGCTCCGGGTCGGTGATGATAACGTAGGGAGCGGTGGGGATGCCGGCGTGTACAAAGGCCGCCTTCATGCGGATTTTGGAGGTCGACATGTGGTAAAATGCCGCATCGGCGCCGGTAAACACCAGGCCATGTCGTTCGAGATGCTGTACTACCGATATCCCGGGTTCGTCGAAGATGTCGTCGCCGTCGCAGTAATTGAGTACGACCGGGGAACGGCCGTTGCCGGCAGCGGCGACCGTTTGCACCAGTTCGGCGAGATTTTCCCGCGTAACCGGCGTCCACTGCCAGTCGAGCCCAAGCGCCCCGAATACCTCGGCCAGTTCGCGCCGGGTCAGCGGGGTGTCGTATTGTTCACTGACCAAACCGTCCTCGGTTTGCGCATAGGGAATAAAGGCCCAAACGGCCAACTGGCGTTCGGACAAACCGTTTTTCCGGAGAAAGGTGGAGAAGTCCATGCAGGTTTTCGGCGCGACCTCATCCGTCAGGAAAACACCCCAAAGCAGCCGCCGTCATATGGGAAAACAAGGTCGGATACCGGCGGAAAATTACGCTTAAATCCGTCAATACTTTAGCGTAAAACAACCACACAGGCCGAATAAAAAAAATGGTTCCGGGAGGGTCCAGGTTTCACCACCCCCGATGGAAAAGGCATCACCATCCTCCCCCGGAAATCGCTGACTATCGGGTTGAATTGCGGCAAGGCAATAACCCTACTGCAAACGCCGGGGTGGGCTAAGCTGCGGTTTTCATGCTTGTCGTAGTGGTCAACCAATTTAGTATTTGCAACAAAGTATCCTTCCCGAACCAGAGCGCCTTCTGCCGTCCGGCAGGTTTTTGCAAACCGTTGAAAATGAAGCGTGGAGCATGTTGTTGGCGAGGACGCAGCACCTAATGTAAGATAGTTATGACAGTTTAAGATTGCGTCCTGCCGTTTCAACCCCACCCCCAACCGCTCCCTGTTGGGGGTGGGGTTGAAAC
>JBGARJ010000100.1:0-7083 GCA_044230315.1 Saprospiraceae bacterium | reverse complement strand
AGACGGAGATTGTAGCTCAGCTGGTTAGAGCGCTGGTTTGTGGCACCAGAGGTCGGGGGTTCGAACCCCCTCATTCTCCCTTGACGGGTCGGACGCGTGCGTCCGGCCCGTTTTGCGTTTAATGCTGTATTTTCCTTAACCTATCGAATTCGGCGTAGTGACCTTGCAAAAAAAAACCTGCTTCAAGCGGCAAAAATCGCCTGAAGCAGGTTGATATCGACATCTCAGGTTTAATCTTTGTCCCGTTCAGGCGGCCGAAGCCTGCCGCGGCAGCCACCAGCCCAGCCAGACGCCCATCAGGCCCCATTGCGCGACCATGTCGACCAGGTAGCCCAGCGAGCCTGTTTCAAACCAGATGCTGTTCAGATAGGGGATGGTCAGGTAAGCGATGCCGCCGACCGCGAGGCTGCTCAGCACGGCCGTCCGCATATTCAATTGAGCGAATTGCAGCAACAGCCAGGCCAGGAAAAAAGCGGCCACCAGATCCACGACAAAGCCGCGGAACATGTTCATGCCCATGCCCGTATTCATTGCCTTGTGGTACTGGATGGTGGCCCAGGGTTTGCCGGCGCCGTTCTGCATGGCGGCTTCCTGTTCCTCCCGGGAAGCGCCGGGCGGCGGGCCGGGCATAAAATAGCCGCCCTCCTCATTCAGGTTTTGCGCCAGCGCTTCGAGGATCTTGTCCTGGTTAGCGCTGTATTTGAATTCATTGCCGTGTACATTGAGCATCGTCCACGACAGGAATTGCCAAAGAAAGAGGATCAGGCCGCCGACGAGTGTTGCGATCAATTGTTTTTTCATGACAAGTTGGTTTAGTTTTGATTGATGTGAACAAATAGTTTCAGGTTATGCTCCGATACCGTTGCCCATCTACCGGAGCGGCAATCCGCCGGTTTGGGCGCAGGAACGGATGATTTCCATTGCAGCGCGGCAAGGGCGCCGGAAATAAGCGCATGGTTTTGTGTCATGGTGGCAGGATCAGCGGGTGATCAAACGGACTCTGGAGCCTGGCTCAGCGCGATTTATTTGATCGGACAAATATAACACAATTTGTGTAAAATACAAGGCTTCGGCGTAAGAAAATGTTTGAATTTTCTCGCTGCGGGTTATTTCCTGCTCAGCGCCAGGCGGATCCCCAGGGCGATAAATACCGCGCCGATCCCTCGGTCCAGCCAGATTTTAACGCGGTGATTGCGCCGGATATGGTCCGACAACCTGGAGGAATAGATGGCCAGCAATACGCACCAAATTGTGCCTGTCGTGGTAAAAACCCCGCCCAGCACCAGGAAGGATACGAAATGCCGCGGGGCGGCCGGGTCAATAAACTGAGGCAAAAAAGCCAGGTAAAACAGGGCTACTTTTGGATTGAGCACATTAGTCAGGATACCCGAAACGTAAATCCGGTATGGGCGAACGATGGATGGGCCCGCCTGGATGCCAAAGGTTGCCGGGCTTTTGTACAACAAGGCTTTTACCCCCAGCACAAACAGATAAGCCGCCCCTACGTATTTAACCAAATTAAAGGCAAATTGGGATTCCGCCAGCAACACCGACAGCCCCAAGGCGGCGAAAACCGTGTGCACCAGCGAGCCGGTGGAAATACCCAGTGCCGACAAGATGCCGGCTTGCTGTCCATTGGCAATGCTGCGACTCAAAATGTACATCGTGTCAGCGCCCGGTGTGAGATTCAACAGAATCCCGGCCAATAGGAATGTTTCAAAATGGACGATCCCAAACATCGGTTGTGCTTTTTACTATTCAGCGCCCGGGCCCTGGGGAGGCATGCCGGCGCACAAATTTAGAAAAAAACAGCAGTCGGGATGTGCGCTGACTTGCAGCCAACTATTGATCACTCGCCAAAATCTCCCGTTGCGGACCAGCCTGTCCGCCTGCGCACACTGACCTGTCCGAAATCGAACAGAAGGACGATGTAAACCGTACCGCAATGCGCTGACATTCAATATGCTGTATCGATGGCACAAGGCTTGCTGACTTTCCGGCAGCCGGATGCGCCGCTCGACAATCAGGCGCCCCGGCGACCGGGCTATGATACAAAATTATCTGAAAATCGCCTTCCGCAACCTGCTCAAATACCGCTTCTACACCGGTATCAACATCAGCGGGCTGACCGTCGGAATGGTCTGTTTCCTGTTCATCTTCCTGTATGTGCGCGACGAATGGGGTTACGATACTTTCCATGCCAACCTCGACCGCTTGTACCGGCTTAATTTCTATGCAAAACTCGGCGACCAGATTGCCCATACCGCCGCTTCCCCCAAGCCCGCCGGCCCGACGTTCCAGCAGGAAATACCGGAGATCGAGGCCTTCTGCCGGCTCCGCAAGTACGGCGCCGATGTGGTGCGCTGCGACAACCGGGCCTTCAAGGAAGAGCAGATCGTGTTTGCGGACAGCACCCTGTTCCGGGTATTCTCCTTCCACCTGCGCAGCGGCGACCCGGCGACTGCACTGACGGCGCCCAATTCCGTCGTCCTGACGCGCCAAACCGCAGAACGATACTTCGGAACGGCCGACGCCATGGGCAAGACACTCACCTTCGGCGAAACGCCCTGCGTGGTCACGGGCGTAATGGAAAACATACCTGGCAATTCGCATTTTCATTTCGACTTTTTCCGCGCCTTGTCGGGCCTGACACTTGGTTGGGATGAAAATTGGGGCAGCACCAATTACCAAAACTATTTCTTGCTGCGCCCCGGCGCCGACCCCGCGGCATTGTCGAAGAAAGCGACCGAAATATTCGTCCGGAATTTCACCCCCATACTCCGCGAATTCCTTCACGCCTCCTGGGACGAATTTCAACGGGCCGGAAATTATGCCCGCGTCGAGTTTTTTCCGGTGCGCGACATCCACCTGTACAGCAACCTCGACGAAGAACTCGGGGCCAACGGCGACATTAAATACGTGTACATTTTCTCCATTATCGGGTTGTTTATCCTGGCCCTGGCCTGTGTCAACTTCATGAACCTGGCTACTGCGCGCTCCATCGTGCGGGCCCGCGAAGTGGGCGTGCGAAAGGCCATCGGGGCGCAGCGCTCCGACCTGGCGTGGCAGTTTCTGAGCGAAAGCGCGGTGCTGGCCTTCTTCGCGCTCCTGCTGGCCATGGCCGCCTTGCAGCTACTCTTGCCGGCATTCAACACCTTGTCGGGCAAAATGCTCGACGCTTCGGCCCTCTACCAACCCGGCTTTCTGTTGGCGGCCCTGGCGTTGGCCGGCCTTATCGGATTGGGCGCAGGCAGTTATCCCGCTTTTTTCCTCTCGGCCTTTCAGCCCGTGCAGGTGCTCAAAAGCAACATGGCTGGTCGGGTGCGCGGGTCGGCGGGGCACCGCTTGCGCAGCGGCCTGGTAGTGTTCCAGTTTTTTACTACGACGGTGTTGCTGATCGGCTCGCTGGTGGTGTCGCGCCAATTACAGTACATCCAAAACAAAAAACTGGGTTTCAACAAAGAAAACGTGCTTGTACTGCACGATGCCTACCTGCTCGACAAACGCCTGGACGCATTCAAAGAGCGCTTGCTGCAGGACCCCGCCGTGCGGAGCGCTTCGGTATGCGATTTCCTGCCCGTCAGTTCCGACCGCAACACCAGCGCCATTATCAAAGGCAGGGTGGCCACCCAGGGAAACTCCATCCTGATCAACCACTGGCGAGTCGATGCCGACTATGTGCGGACGATGGGCCTGCAACTCGTCGAGGGGCGGGATTTCTCGACTGCCATTGCTACCGACAGCAGCGCCGTGCTCGTAAATGAAACGCTGGCCCGATCGTTCGGGTACCCCAACCGTCCGGTGACCGGGCAGGAGATCAGTTTCCCGCAGGACGCGGGCCGCTTGGAAACGTACACAATCGTCGGGGTGGTAAAGGATTTCAACTTCGCCAGTTTGCGAAGTAACATAGAGCCCCTGGGGCTGTTTCCCCACGGCTGGCATGCCTACCTGGGCTTGCGCGTGGAAACCGCCGATATGGAAGCCTTCGTCCGGCGCCTGCATGGCATCTGGGACGAAATGGCGCCGGCGCAGCCCTTCGCCTATTCCTTCCTCGACGAGCGCTTCAACCGCCTGTACGGCTCCGAAACGCGGATCGGGAGGATTACCGGCATCTTCGCGGCCCTGGCCGTCTTTATCGCTTGCCTGGGCTTGCTTGGGCTCGCCACCTTTACCGTGCAGCAACGCACCAAAGAAATCGGGGTGCGCAAGGTGCTGGGCGCCACCACGGCCGGCATTGTCGGGCTGTTGTCCAAAGATTTTCTGAAGCTGGTCGTGCTGGCCATTGTGTTCGCCAGTCCGCTCGCCTGGTATGGCATGCACCGTTGGTTGCAGGATTTTGCTTACCGGATCGATATGCCCTGGTGGCTCTTTGTCCTGGCGGGCTTGCTGGCGGTGGGCGTGGCGTTCCTGACGGTTAGTTTTCAGAGCGTAAAGGCGGCGCTGGCCAACCCGGTCCGATCGCTGCGGAGCGAATGAATCACGATCTCAATCCGGAACAATATATTTACCCCACGCCCAACCAACCGTGCCGGCATAGTCCACCTTTACCCATTTACCGGATTCCCCGTTGACAGTAACCACATGATTGTCTTCTCCGAGAATCGTTACGCCAGATCCGTTTGGAATTTGGGTAAGAATGGACGATTTTTCAGACGCTTGGGCGCGTAGCCGCAAATTGGAACCCTGGAGGGTTTTAACGTGGCCTGTTTTGAGCGTTTTGGGACTTCCGGCCGTTTTAGCGCCGGCCGCAGATGTATCCGGATTGTCTGAGATGGCATAGACGGCCAGTTGTGTTGATTTGATCAAGATCGGTATATCATAAAAATCCGATTTTGTTTTCTCGACGTCTATTGCGTCAGCCGGGTGCTGATATTTTTCACAAGTGGATTTGGAATCGGGATCAAAGCCAGTTTTGCCCAATGCAATATTGTCTTTTTCATTGATCAGGTGATTGCCATCGATATCGGGGTAAGCGCTGTAATACAGATCTATGATTTTGCACCAATAACTTGCCAACAGATCCTTGAGCGAACAGGTTTTATAGGCCTCGATAAAATATTGATGCTGGATGAAAAAGGCAAATCGTTCGCAATATTGGGCTATCTGTACATCACTGGCATAGTACTGCTTAAACGCCTCGGCGCCTTTGCCGTAATAATAATCCTGATATACGTGTACGGCTTCATGGAGTAAGATACTTGCCAATATTTGCGGGCATTCCTGGAATTTTATATATGTTTTTTCATTTCCTATGAATACCCGGATAAATAAATCGTTGTCCGCATAATTATAACCTTTGGTACAGTCCAGTTGATATCCCTTTATTTTATTGTAATAAGCCGAGTGGATGTATTTCTCATAAAAGGCGGGGGTTGACTTTTTTATTTGAAACAAGGCCGACCGGATTATTTCAATAAATTTATCGGAGCCAACGATCTGCATGCCATCTTCCGTAACGGTATGCACGGGACTGGACGCATCGAAACACTTTTGAGGCGCCGTGCCGGTTGGTGTGGATGCCGCTGCGGGTTGACAAGCGAACTTTTCTGTGCTCAGGTGCAGCCCTTCCGTTCCTCCAACCAGATATCTTCCGTTATTTAATAAAATGACATCTCTAATGATATCATTTCTGGAACGTCTGTCGGTGTTTTTGGCATTCAGCTCTGGGTAAGCTTTAAATTCCTGCCAGGTATCGCCGTGGTTGTCGGAGCCCAGGAAGACGTATTCGGTGTTGACGTTGTCCAGTTTTTTTGTGCCCAGCACGAATATCCGTGCATTATCACAAATCGGTAATATGCGGTTGATTTCTGCAATACCCGGGATCGAAATCTGGTCAAAAGTTTTGCCCTGATCAGCCGATCGGAGCACCTGGTTGCGGCCTAATGCGTAGATATACTGACCGGCGCCGGCGGCCTCATAAAAAGGTTGAGGCGTGAAAACATCCGGGGAAGAATATGAAATGGCACGATCGGCCTCTTCTTTGCTTGCTTGAACGATTCGGCCTGTATATTTACCCGATTGTCCTTCCCGTTCATTTTTGTAAAAAGGGTACTCCATGCCGGCAAATTTTTCCCCATTTGCCATATTAAATATGCTGACCCTATTCCCCCTATAGATTGGAAACGGCGGGAAATTTTGATATTTTGGATCGTCCGGGCTAACGCTCAGCTCCCAATGTTCACCAACTTTTTTATAAATCGCGTAATTCCAACGGCGCAGGTTAAGCGGGGGAGGGGCGCCTGCCCGGGTATTTGCGTCAATAAAAAAAAGATAGGCGCCTTTTATTGCGGGCTCGTTTGGCACTTGTTTCCACGACAGGCCATCATCCTCACTGACAAAGTACCCATTTTGATAATTGATAAAAAACTGGTTTCCGAGTACGGAAAAGTTTGCATCGGTAAACGCTTCGTAGTGCGATAACCTCAGTTGGTAGTCAAACATGCCTAATGCCTTATTAGACACATCCTCCCATGTTTTTGCGTTGTTCTTCGAGCGGAAGACTTTGAATTTCAGGTATTGCGTGGTGCCAAAAGCGCTGCTAAAAGTGGAACTGCTTTCATTGGTATAACCAAAAGCCAGTATTACGCCTCGGTCGTTGATACGCAAGCCTGAAACGATAAAAAGAGCGCCTTCCTTGCCAGCGTTGGGGTGATCTATTTTTTTCCAGTAATCCTGGCTGGCCGTTTGGCCGAACAGATTTGAAAAGGACGCCAGAAGCATCGACAGCCAAATAATAGTGCGTTTCATTCCTGATTTTTTAATTGAAGTTATAATTGAAATGCTCTTTACAGGGGGTGCGGGGAAAGCGCCATAAACTCACTCCAGATCCTCCGCGACAAAAATCGCGTTCCGGTTCAGGTCGTAAAACCCGAATTCATTTGTTTTCCACGGAGTATTCATCCGAAGATCGCCCTGTTTGACCGTGCCGCGCTGCAAGAACTCGTCGAACACCGGCCGGATGTCGTTCACCTGGATGCGGACCACAGAACCGCCCAATAGCGGGTCATCGGCCGTGCCGGCGTGCCATTGCAGGTGGAGGGTGATCGCACCCCGGTAAAGCACGGCGTACATATTGTCGGAATA
>JBGARJ010000037.1:0-54971 GCA_044230315.1 Saprospiraceae bacterium | reverse complement strand
AAAGAGCTCTACGCGGCCTATCCGCAAAATGTATCGTTCAAAAACGGTTTGGCCATTTCGTACTCCAAACTGGGCGAAACGCACACGGCGCTGGGCCATTTGGAGCAGGCACTCACTTTTTTTGAGGAACGCAGCAGATTGGGAAAAGAGCTCTACGCGGCCTATCCGCAAAATGTATCGTTCAAAAACGGTTTGGCCATTTCGTACTCCAAACTGGGCTCTGTGCACACGGCGCTAGGCCATTTGGACCAAGCCCTCACTTTTTTTGAAAAGAATATTGAGTTGTCAAAAGAACTCTGCACCGCTAATCCGCTGAATGTGGAATTCAAATACAATTATGCGATGTCCTTAAAACAGATGGGGCAAATCTATTTTAGAAAAACAGGGATTAAACCTGGAATGCCCTATGTCAAACAAGCGCTGATCCAACTCAACGAACTGTACGCAATGACGCAAACACCCCGCTATTATGAAGAAATGCGGCAAATGGAGCTGATGCTGAAATTCAATTCGGGGTGCTTATCTGTCCTGCGAAAAATAGGACTGCTGATGATGAAAATACCTTTTATCCGAAAAAGGATGGGGCAATTGCAAAAAACAGCCCAGCAATACCTGCGGGAAGAATACCATTCAACCAAAGGAGAACCATGATCTCCTCCGCTGAAAACAAAAGGGCATGTTGGGAAACGCTCCCCCATCCCCACTCCCCAAAATAAAAATTACTTGTTACTTTTACCCTCCGCAACCACACCTTGCAACCAGGCGGAAATCCATTGGAAAACAAGCTGCTATATTTCCACTTCTACATTGGCAACAAGGAAGTCAAACTGGCCGTCGCCGAACGGGACGGTAAGGTTGTGGACCAGACGGTGTCGCCGCTGAATTTTGAAGATAACCTTTTCAGCGCCCTCAACGTGCTGCACCGCCTGATGACCGCCGGCGGCGGGCGCAGCGGCTACCACCCCGACCGCGAGTTTATCCGCAAGGTGGGCCGTATCCAGGCCTCGCTGCTCAACCTGGGCGCTGCCGACCCTGCCGCTCCGCTCCTGGCCCTCTTCGAAAAACACTGGGCCCCACTCGCCAAAGACCCCCAGGCCGCGGCCTGTTTTACCTTCGACTTCGCCCAACAACCGCCCTATACCGAGCTGGCCGAATTGCCCTGGGAATTCCTGTCGTACCAGGACGTCGACCTGGCCGTCGGCAACAGCCCCGCCTGCGACTTCGTGCGCAGCCTCCCGGCCCCGGGCGCCGTGCCCGCGCCTGCGGCCGTGCGCCAGGGCGAGCCGCTGCGCATCCTGCTCATCATCAGCGAGCCCGAACCCGAGGTGCTGCGCCAGTCGGGCAAGCCGCTGGTGGCCTACCGCGAATCGTATGTGTTTCGCCTCCTGCGCGTATACGAAGAGCTGGCCAACAAACAAGCCAGCCAACTCCGCTTGCGCGTGCTGTACCAACCCCGGCCCAACGACCTCCAGCAAGGGCAGCGCAAAGCCGTCGAATTCGGCGAGTTTTTGCAGTGGTTTCAAAAAAACATGGTGGAACCCGACGGCGACCCGATCCGCAACCGCGACAACCTCGACTTCAAGCCGCATATCGTGCATTTCCTGGGGCATATCTGCACCGACGACCGCGACGAAGAGCAGGTGGGCTGCATCAGCGACGGCAACGAACTGTCGTTCGCGCCGTACCAAAACCTGACCGGCAGCGTCCAGAGCGACCCGCCCTGCCTGATGATCCTCCAAACGCCCGAGGGCATCCAGCTGCACCGCGGGCGCTTCACCCAGAGCGGCACGCTGGCCGACCTGGCCCAGAAAAAACTGCCCTACATCCTGAGTTTCCAGCATCCGGTGAGCGAACAGGGCTCGCTGGCGTTCCTGCGCGAACTGTACGCCCGCCTCTTCGCCGGCCAAAGCGTGCCGAACGCTGTGACCGCCGGCCGGGCCAAACTGGTACGCGACCTGGGCAGTTTCACCGACGCCAACGCTTTTGGCAGCCCCACGCTGTACAGTACCCTGGCACTCCCGGGCCCCCTGCACTACCCCCTGCGCTCCGACGCGCCCGCCGCCGAGCCGGCGCCCGGCGAACCCGGATCCGTCGCCGCCGATATGACCCTGGCCAACCGGATCGACGCCTACGGCAAACAGATCACCCGCCTCGTGGAAAACAGCGATCTTGAAACGGCCTTGCGGCAATTTAAAGAAGTGACGGAGATCGCATTCCGGTCGCCCGAATGCGACGCCGCCGTGGCCGAACGCTACCGCGGCTATGCCAGCAGCTTGCTGCAGGATTACAACTACGTGGAAAACGCCTTCCGCACAGGCGATATCGGCGAACCCGAGCGCTACCAGCGCCGCAAGAGCCTGGGCTTTCGCCTCCAGGAATACTTCAACCCCAACGAATTTCCCAGCGTGACCCAAAAATCTGCCAGTACACCGGCCCCAACCACCAACCCGCCCCGGCTCCGCTGACGCGGGCTGCCGGGAAAATGACCATGTATTGCTCTGTGCTTTTATAAAAACAGGAGAATCGTAAAAATGTCCAATATCCAACAAGGAATGTCCAATTTCCAAGTGGTTTGATGGCAGTAACAGGAAGTACAACACTTTAATTTACCAAGATATCCACTTGGAAATTGGACATTCCTTGTTGGACATTGGACATTCAATTCAGTTAAAAAACCCGCACCCATGCTCCAGGTTGCATTTGATCCGATCATTGCCGAAGCGTATCGCCGCGCCGCCCTCGACGGCCGCGATATGTATGGCTTTGCCGGCCAAATGGACCGCTTCAAAACCGACGTGCCGGCTCAGGCCGACCTCTATCAACACTGGGACCACCTCGACGACCTCATCGGCGATACCCTCTGGAACAACCAGGACGTACAACACCTCGCGCTGCTGCGCCAGGCCTTACTCGATGCTTTAGAAGGCATCCTGACGCAGGCGGTGCTGCAGCCCGGCGCAGAAATGGAAGCCGATTGGGCGCGCTGGCGCCAGGCATTTGCCGAAGCCAGCTTTCACTGGCGCCTCGATGCCATGGATACCCTGTGCAACAGCCCTGTTTGGGACAAGCGCTTCGGGCAAAAACTGGAGCCGTACCGCCGTTTCGTATTCTGCTTCCGCGACCGGCGCTGGGTCGAAACCCGCGCGGTATTCGAAGAACTCGCCACCGACCCGGCCTTTTCCGACGAATACCGCGGTTATCACACCTACGTTTGCGGCCAGGTGGATCTGTATTTCCATTATGCCTACGACCAGGCCAAATCGCTGTTTGACACCGCTAAAAACCTCCTGAGCGGCAAGCCCCTGGCGCTGCACGGCTGGATCGAATACTACCTGAAAGGCCCCGAGAAAGAGCGAAACATCGACCAGGCACTTGCCCTGGCTGAAGAAGCGCTGCGCACCGATCCCAAACACGTACCCAGCATCATCCAAAAGGCCGATGTGCTGGTGGAAAAAGGCCAGCTGGCCGAGGCCGAAAACCTGTACCGGGCGGCGCGCCAGATCCGGCCCGGCAATACACTGGTGTACACCCGCCTGATCGACCTGTTTGGCAAACCCGAATTGTTTGAAAAGAAAGGGCCGGAAATTGAGTCGCTCCTGCAGATCGATGTCCAACTCGACCCCGGCACCGGTTACCTGACCTGGGGCGACGTGGGTGTGCTGTACCAGCAACAAGGCGAAACGCATTGGCCGGCGGCCGAACAATACCTGGAGAAAGCCGTCGCGTTGTACCCCGAAGGCATCATGAACCGCCTGAACCTGGGCTATTTCTACCTGGATGTTACCAAACAGCTCGACAGGGCCGAGACGGTGTTTCAGCAAGTAGTTGACCTGGCGCCGGAAGCCCGCGAAGGCTACCTCGCGCAGGCGCGCTTGCGCGAAGCGCAGGAACAATGGGCGGCGGCTATCCCGCTTTACGAACGCGTACAGGCCATTATCCCTTCGTGGGAGCGTTTCATGCAAGCTACTGCAGGGCGCTGCCACCGGCTGCTCGAACAGTGGGACGAAGCGGAAAAAGCCCTGCTGCAAGCCTGGAAACTCGACGCGTACGAAGATTCCGGCGCGCTTTCCGAGTTGTATGAAATGGCGCAACAGCTGTACAAGCACGCCACCAATCCGCAACCCGACCGCGCCGTGCAGCTGCTCGACCGCACCGCACAACGGCCGGCCATAGCGCCGGTCACCGCAGCCGGTATGGCTAACCGCCAGGGACACGCCCTGTTCTATGTCGAGCGCTTCGATGAAGCCCTCGTTTACTATCAACGTGCGGCCACGATGGTGCCTGCCGAGCCGGTATATTTCACCAACCAGGCCGATTGCCTCGATAAACTGTACCGCCAAAGCAAAGACGATACCTATTATCACCAGGCGATGGAAGCCCTGGATCAGGCCGCCAAGGTAGCCCCGCAGGATTCGTCGATCGCCAAAAAACGCCGGCAGTTCAACCTCGTGCGGCACAACCCCCATCTGGCCCAGTTGCCGGAGTTGTACCAGGTGTACGTGGAAGTCGGTCAGCCACTCTTGGGGGAAATCACGCAGGATTTTCAGACCCTGCTGCCCGGCATCAGCGCGCTCACCGAACAATTGCGGCAACGCATGAACCAACGCTACGCCGTCAACCTGCCCGGTATCCGCTACCGCGATATACAGGAAGCGGAAGGCGTCTACCAATTTCGCCTGTACGAAACGCCGGTGGTGCTCGACCGCTTGTCTGAGGGCAGCCCCCTCACCATGGCAGCCGTGCTCGAACGCCTGGAGGATTTTATCCGCCAATACGGCCTCGACCAGTTTATCAACTATTGGGATGTCGACAAAGAGGTGCCTTTGCTGCCCAATGCCGAGCTGGTCCATTTCACCCGTGCGGTGATGGCCCTGCTGGCCGAACAAATACCCTTGCCGCCGCTCGCCCAATTGCACCAGCAGTACCGCCGGCTCGACGGATTCCGCCTGCCGGTGGCGCGGGTAGTAGAGCAGTTGCGCTTACTGGATACGCTGCGGACCAATTTGCCGGGTGTCCAACCCGGGTTTCACTTTTGCCGGCTCGGCGAAAACGAGGAGCGCCTGCTGAGCGGTTGCCTTATCGGCCAGGACGACAACCGCGCCCTCGCGGTGCCGGTTGAATATGCCGGCCCGTTGCTGGGCGCGGTGATCCGGTTTTCGGAAGCCCAGGCCGGCAAGCCGGTGGCGCTCGTGACCCGGAAAGAAGAACTTCGCCCCTTCCTGCGCAGCGTGCTGGTGGGGCTGCCCCATATCCCCGTGCTGAAAGACCCGGAACTGCCGGCCGACGCCGAAACGCGTTTTTTGCCGCCTTTCGAAATCCAGGAACAGGACCGGAGCGTTTTTCAGGACGCGATCCGCACCATACACCCCAACATCGCCCCCGACGCCCAACAACCCTGACGCTATGCCCATCCGGTTTGACATCAACATCGAAGTATTCGCCGGGCCCGATGCAGCGCCCGATGCAACCGCTCTGCAGGCGGCTGTGGAAGCCGGGCTCCGCGAATGCTGGCCCGCGTTCGGGTTGCCGGCCGAGCCCGCCGTGCAGGTGCGCGCACTACCGGAAGTGGCGGATCTGTTCGAATTCACCCTGCGTTTCAACGGGGAGTGGGTACCCGTGCCGGTGGCTCAGCCCGGATTGCCCGCCGCGCCGCTGGCATTCAGGGTCCTGCACGCCATTTTTACCCACCGCACGCGGCTGATCACCGACGAACAACTCCGGTTGCTGCGGGCGCAACTCACCGAAAAAGACCGGCCGGCCATGAGCTGGACCAGCGCGCCTTTGCCCGTATGGCGGGCCGTGGCAACGCTGCTCCTGGAGCACGGTTACAGCCTCGACCGGCTCGACGACTGTTTTGAATATTGGTCGCCGGACCGGAGCCCGGAAGAAGCGTTTGAACGGCTCATCGAACGCCCCGAGGTACTGACCATGACCCTGAGCGTATCGCCCCAATTGGCCGCAGACAACCCGGACGCAGGCGGCAACGACCGGGAAACGCTGGCCACCGGGTTCTGTACCGAAGCCTTCCTCAACTGGGGCATCCTGCTCCCGCAGCTGCAGGTGGAAACCGACAAGGGACTCAGCGGCGGGCAATTCCGCCTCCGGCTCAACGACCTGTGGGCGCCTGTTCTGGCAGGGCCGGGGCCCGGCGAAGTATTATACGACCGCCCCGGGCCCGACGCCAGCGTATTCGTGCCCACGCCCGGGCGCTATTTTGCCAAAACGCCCGGCCCGGAACAACCCGCTCCGGCCGTGGATGGCCCCTGGACCTACGTGTTCGACTGGGTTCGCATTTGGTCGGGACAATGCGCCGGATGGTATGTTAACACGGGCATCATCGACGCGCTGCTCGACAATATGGAAGAAAACAACCGGGCGCTCATCGTAATGATCCGGGAACAATGGCCGACCCACCGCTTGTGCGCCCTGCTGCGCACTTTGTTGCGGGAAGGGGTGAGCATTCGCAACCTGGCCGAAATCCTGGACGTACTCCTTCGGATCGATGGCCCGCTGGCGGTAGACGACACCCAACACCTGCTCTTTTTCTCGCCGGTCAGCCGGGTGGTCACGGTGCCGCCTGGCGCCGCATTGCGCGCGCCAGGCATCGCCCAACTGGCCGGACAGGTGCGGGCGGGGCTGAAATACCCGGTGTCGTTCCCGTACATGCGCGGCGGCGTTTTGCCGGCCTACAACCTCGATCCGGCCTTGCTGCGCGATTTGCGCGACGGTTTTTTCGAACACGCCGTCCCCGAGCCCGGCACGGCATTTGCCCGGTTGCTCAAAAGCATCCGCACCTACACGGCAGCGGATCTCTCCAGGCCGGTCCTGATCGTGCCGACCGGTATCCGGGCTGCGATTGTAGCAACCTTGCGCCCGTATTTTCCGCAAATGGCCATACTGGGCAACGATGAACTGCCGCCTTTTTTTATCCCGCAAATTCAAGCCATCATCAACTTAACCTAACCCATGGACATCAAAGACCAGATCCGGCAATACATTGAAAACAACTACCTGGATAACGCCCTCACCTTGCTTATCGCAAACGCCGGCGGCAACCAGGAACTCGTGAACGAAGCCACCACACTCCGGAAAAGCCTGTCTTCCCTGGAGCGGGAGAAAAGGATCAATACCATCGACTTCGGCACGTATTCCCGGGAGTCGGCCAAGATTACCATAGCGCTGCTCGACTTGCTGACCCAACTGCCCGATGCACAGGCGCCGCAGGCGGTCAACCCCGTACGGCCGGCGCCGCAACCTTCCATACCACAACCTATGCCACAACCTACCGCTACCCCAGCCGCACCGACGCGGCCCTATCAAGTATTTATCTCCTATGCCCGCGAAGACGATGCACAGGTTAAAAAGTTGAAAGCGCATTTGCGCAGTATGGAACTCGACGGGCTTATCAAGATCTGGACGGACGAAGAAATCCTCACCGGCGATGCGTGGCGTGACGATATTCAGCAGCAGATCGACAAAACCGACATTATGCTCCTGATCATGAGCCCCGATTTTATCAACTCCGACTTCATCCAACGGGTAGAACTAAAACAAGCGCTGCAGCGCAAAGTAGATGGGAAAAGCCTCGTAGTGCCCGTTTACCTGCGCAGAGTGGACTTGCCCGAATTTTTGTCGCGCCTGCAGCGCACGCCCCGCCAAACCGCCGTGGCCAGCGCACCCGATGTGGACGAGGCCTGGTACCAGGTGGCCCAGGACATCAAGAAACTCATCAAAGCAAAATTTGAAACAAACCAATGAATGCGGAATGCAGCATTTTTAGATCGCTGATTGCCTAGGCTACCCTTCGCGTGATCTAAAAATTCCGTATTCCGCATTCCGCATTCCGTATTCCGCATTCCGTATTCCGCATTCCGTATTCCGTATGGGTCGTAAAAATAAACTCCGCAAGTTTGCCGAAGTCCTGTCTTTCCCCAACGTATATGAATGTTACAACGTGCAGCAGCCGGTGCTGACGGGGGTGGGTATGCAGGAAGTGGACTTGAAAGGGCAGTGGAAAGCGAAGCATTTCGGGAACGACCATCCCATTACGCTCGAACTGGCCTGTGGGGGCGGGGAATACACGGTGGCCTTGGCCCGCGAGTTTCCGGAGCGCAACTTTATCGGCGTGGATGTAAAAGGCAACCGCATTTGGAAAGGCGCCAAAAAAGCCCTGACGGAACAGCTCCCAAACGCCGCTTTCCTGCGCACGCGCATCGAGATCATCGACCGGTTTTTTGCACCCGGTGAAGTGGATGAGATCTGGATCACCTTCCCGGATCCGTTCCCCCGTGCCAGCAAGGAAAACCGGCGGCTGACTTCAGCGTACTTTCTCGGGAAATACCGGCTGATCCTGCGCCGCTGCGGCCTGGTGCACCTCAAGCACGACGACCCCGATTTTTACCGGTTCACGCTCGATACCCTGGCCGCCGACCCCCATTGCACCGTGTTGTATGCCGACGACGATATCTACGCCAAACCCCTGCCGTATCCCGAACTGGGCATTCAAACGCTTTATGAAAGTATGCACCTGCTGGCCGGTAAAACGATCAAGTATGTCCGCTTCCGCATTTCGCCTTGCTAGTGGGCGCCATTCCAATAGCGTCCGAAAAATTAATAATCCACTACCCCGCTGGGGTCATACAGGCAATTTAAAAATTACCGTACCTTGCGCCCCTGTTTTTCTCCCCTCATGGAAAGATTGTCGCCCGATATTCATACGGCGTAAGCCGGAACAATTTTTGCACACAGCGACAAATCCCTCGTAATCTGTTGTGTATTGCCGCCTCACCTGATCCTTCGGTTGGGAAAATTGCTATTGTTCACAAGGTTAAACATGACATGTTGAAACAAACATTTACGCTTTGCACGTTTCTTTTGTTGACGATTACGGTGGCAGCGCAAAAGCGGGAAAACATCTATGTCCGGCTTGGAATCAACGGCGGCGCCTCGAAATTGTACCACAACACCCATTTTCAGGCCACCAACCTGGTGGAAGTCTATGAATTCGTCCGGATCAGCCACGACCCACCCGAATCTTATACCTGGCAAAATTTTTCCAGCGACTACGGGCTCCGCACCGCGTATACCCAGCCGCGCTATGGGCTCAACCTGTTCCTGACCCATAAATTATTCCCGGTTTTCCTCAACCTGGATTTTATGTCTTCGCCGTCCAGCTACCAGAAAATGGAGTTCGCCATGACCCTGGGCTTAGGGAAAGATTACCGGCCGAGGGAAAGCGATTTTTTCTATTCTGCACACGGCGGGTTCAAACGGGTATTTAAAGACGCCGGCTTCGGCGCCGAGACTATCACGTTTAGCACCAGCAAACAAGCCCGCGAAAAATTGGCCACTTTTTACAATCCAACCAAGCCGTTGGGGCCTCAATCGGGCAACCTGCTCTCCCTGCGCGCCGGCTGCGGCCACGTGCTCGGCGGTGCAGAGCGCGCAGCCATCGGCGCAGAACTCTTCTTTGAACTGGATCTGACCAACGAAACGGTCCGTCAGGCGCGCATGACCAACGCCGGAATCAATATTTACTTCCGCTTCGACCTCGCCAATACGTCCTTTTAACAGGGCCGGGATGGGCCGGATTTTCAGGTGATCCAACGCATCAGGCCCCTGGAAATCCGACCCATTTACACCCCGCAGCAAGCGCGGGCGTTAAAAATTTTTGCATTTTTTTTCAAAGCCGGGAACCTTTGCAGCCGTTTTGCGTGTTTCGCCTTTCCACGGGGTGAAATGCGCGTGATTTCACCCAAAATCAAAACTACCCGAAATGGCTACCTTTACCATCATGGCAAACGAACTGACACAAACCAGTTACCGGCGCGTCTTCGAACGGGAATTCTACCCGCTTATGGATGCCGTGTACACGTTCGCGTACCGCCTGACCAACGACGTGACGCGCGCGGAGGACCTGACCCAGGAAACTTACCTGAAGGCCTGGCGGTTCATGAACCGCTACCTGGAAGGCACTAATGCCAAGGCGTGGTTGTTCCGCATCTGCCGCAACGCGTTCATCAACGAGTATCGTTCTTCGGTGCGCGAGCCGCGCAAGGTGGATTACGAAGACATCGTGGTGTACCACAACGAGGACGATCCCATTTCGCCGGCCTATTTCGGGCTGCATGAAGAAGTGGGCGGGCGGCTGATCGGCGACGAAGTGACCCGGGCGATCAACGCCCTGTCGCCGGAATTCCGGCTGGTTGTCTTGCTCGACCTCGAAGATTTCACGTACGAGGAAATCGCCGCTATCGCCAAGATACCGATCGGCACCGTGCGCTCGCGGCTGCACCGCGCCCGCAACGTGTTGGCTAACAAGCTCCGGCAGTACGCCGAGGAACAGGGTTACGCAGTTGACGACGATACGGCCGCCCTCACGGAAGGGGACGACGCCAGTACTTTTCTGACATAACGCAAAAGGGTTTACCCGGCCGGCCGAACGGCTCCGCGGTAAACCCTTTTGATTGGCTCCTTCCAACCGGCTGAACACTACAGATCATGATTTTTCACACCAATAACTCAAACGCTTAATTTTTCACCGGTCACCGTTTTCCCGCAGGCCGTTGTTTAGGTAAAAAGCAAAACACAGACAATACGCGGCAACATCCTCCACCGCACACCGGTTCTCCGTTTCCAGTTTGTTGTCTTTTGCCTTTTTCTAAACAGCTCCCGCTCCAAACCAGGTCGTTATGTGGTACAGTGTTATTTCTATAAAGCAAACTGCGTGTAATAGTCATGCGCCCGGCTGGCAACCAGGCCCGACCATGCCGTTTGTCTGTACTACGATGGACTGGATGAGTTGGCAGCACACCGCACGGCAAGACGATGGCACAAATTTGTTTTGCAGCATGAAAAACCCGCGCAAATCGACCGATAACCCGGTCGCAACGCTCACCCGGACCCTGAATGGCGTCCAACAGGACCCCGATCTCGCCGATCTCCCTTTCGTCATCGATCCCGGCAACCCACCCATCCCCGAACACCAAAGCTCACCTGAAGAAGAATCCTTCCGCGCTTTCCTCCACAGTCGAATGCCCAGGCAAAAGGCCTCCCAGGCCCTCCGAGAACGGATAAAGAATGCCATTAAGAGCATGCCTGATTGAGCCGCTTTTTTCCGCTTCCTACCTTTCCCTTTCCCTGTTTTTTAAATTTTGTATTCGCCGGAAGATTCGATAGAATCGCTCCGGCGATTTTTATTTCCGGCTAATTATTTCCGGCTGTTTACGGTATGAAAACTTTTTTCGTCTTTTGCTGACGTAAGTTTGTAGTTTGAAATTGGCTAAAAAGGTAGTTTGCCAGTTTATGCTGCTACTTCAATTTCAATAGCGATCAAAAAAACCGGACTGCAAACTTCGAACTTCAATCTTCGAACTATTTATGAGCGTAACTTTTCTCTGCGTATCCAGCTATTTCAAGGGCAACGATTTCTTGCGCGGCATGAAATCGACCGGCGCCACCGTTTACCTGGTCACTTCCAAAAAACTGGAAAACAGGCCCTGGGCCAGGGAGGCGCTTGACGATATTTTCTACATCGAACAGGGGCCTGAAAACCAGTGGAACATGGACGAGGTGATCGCCGGCCTGGCCTGGCTCATGCGCTCCAAAAAAATTGACCGGATCGTAGCGCTCGACGATTTTGACGTGGAAAAAGCGGCACACCTGCGCGAGCATTTCCGCATACCCGGCATGGGTCAAACGACCTGCCGGCATTTTCGCGACAAACTGGCCATGCGCATCGAGGCCCGCGATGCAGGCATCGCCGTACCGGCCTTCTCATCCTTGTTCAACGATGAAGACATCCGCCATTTTGCGGCCACCGTGCCGGCGCCGTGGATCGTGAAACCACGCGGCCAGGCTTCCGCTACGGGCATGAAAAAAATACACCAGGCCGACGAGCTCTGGGCACACCTGGAAACGCTCGGCGGCGAGCGCCACCAATACCTCGTGGAGCAATTCAAACCCGGCGATGTCTTCCACGTGGATGCTCTTTCCGAAAGCGGCAAGGTGATCTTTGCCCGGGCATCGCAATACCTGGCGCCGCCCTTCGATGTGGCGCATGGCGGCGGCATTTTCCGCAGTGTGATCATGGAACAGGGCTCGCCCGACGAAAAAGCCCTGCTGGACCTCAACGTGGCCGTTATGAAAGCCTTCGGCATGCAATACAGTGCGAGCCATACCGAATTCATCAAATGCCACGAAGACGGTCAGTTTTATTTCCTGGAAACATCATCGCGAGTAGGCGGCGCGCATATTGCCGAGATGCTCGAATGCGCCTGCGGGATCAACCTGTGGGCCGAATGGGCTCGCCTGGAATACGCCATTGCCAGCAAAAAAACGTACAAATTACCCAAGGTCGGGAAAGACTACGCCGGCATCATCGTGTCGCTTACCCGGCAGGAATGGCCGGATACCAGCCAGTTTACCGACCCCGAAATCGCCTGGCGTATGCAGGACATGAGCTACCATATAGGGCTCATCGCCCGTTCGCCCAAACGGGCCCGGGTACTCGAATTGCTCGAGGATTACGCCGCGCGCATCCAACGCGATTACCACGCCAGTGCACCTGCGCCCAACAAACCGCTCGTATAATATGGCCGTAACACTTTCCGGCACGATCGGACTCGATCACTACCGCGCTACCATTCAAACCGAACACCACACCCTGCATGCCGACGAACCGCTGACCAACGGCGGCGGCGACACTGCGCCCTCGCCCGGCGAAATCCTGCTCAGCGCGCTCGCGGCCTGCAAGCTCATTACCACGCGGATGTATGCCGACCGAAAAGGCTGGCCGGTCGGCCCCATTACCGCCGAACTGGAAATGACCGTGGATGCCGCTTCCCGGCCGGTTCAAACCCAAATCCATTGCCGGCTCCGGTTTTCCGGCGAATTGGATGCCGAACAGCGGCAGCGGCTCGTCGAGATTGCCGACAAATGCCCGACCCACCGAATCCTGACCGGGTCGATTTCAATTCACTCCGAATTGTGGACGTAACGATTGTTGGAGGGCCCTATGGGTTACAGACGGGATGTAGGGGCTAAACAGGATTTTAAATTATTGTAAATCAAATATTTAAAATCCTTTTTAGCCCCTATACCCCGTCCGTTTTACCATTATCGGGCGTATGCAACGGCCCGTTTTTCCCGGATGACCGTCACTTTGATCTGACCGGGATACTGCATTTCGTCCTGGATCTTTTGCGAGATCATGAACGACAGGTCGTCGGCATATTGGTCGCTGACTTTGTCGGCTTCCACGATCACCCGCAGTTCGCGGCCGGCCTGCATGGCGAATGCCTTGGCGACGCCTTCATAGCCCATGGCCAGGTCTTCGAGTTCGCCGATGCGCTTGAGGTAGTTTTCAAGAATTTCGCGCCGGGCGCCGGGGCGGGCGCCGGAGATGGCGTCGCAAGCCTGGATAATGGGTGAGATGATGTTGTTCATCTCGACCTCGTCGTGGTGCGCGCCAACGGCATTAATAATGACCGGGTGTTCGCCGTACTGTTCGCACAGTTTCATGCCCACCAGTGCGTGGGAAAGTTCGGTTTCTTCTTCGGCCACTTTGCCGATATCGTGGAGCAAGCCGGCGCGTTTGGCCATTTTGATCTGCTTGGGGTTGAGACCCAGTTCGGCAGCCATTATGGAGCACAGATCGGCAGTTTCCACCGAGTGTTTGAGCAGGTTCTGCCCGTAGGAGGAGCGGAAGCGCATACGGCCCACCATGCGCACCAGGGCGGGGTTGAGGCCGTGAATGCCCAGTTCGATCACGGTGCGTTCGCCGATCTCGATGATTTGCTCTTCGAGTTGTTTGCGCACTTTGGCCACCACTTCTTCGATGCGGGCCGGGTGAATGCGCCCGTCGGCTACCAGGCGCTGGAGCGACAGGCGCGCCACTTCGCGGCGGATCGGATCGAACGAGGAAATGACAATGGCCTCCGGCGTATCGTCGACGATGATCTCCACGCCCGTAGCGGCCTCAAGCGCCCGGATATTGCGGCCTTCGCGACCGATGATCTGGCCTTTCATGTCGTCGTTTTCCAGGTTGAACACCGACACGGTATTTTCGATGGTAAACTCGGCGGCCATGCGCTGGATCGTCTGGATGACGATTTTCTTTGCCTCCTTGCTGGCGTTGAGTTTCGCCTGATTGACGGCATCTTTCACGATAGCCATTACCTCGCTTTCGCTCTTGGCGCGTACGGCATCGAGCAGTTGGTCCTTGGCGTCTTGCTGGTTGAGTTGTGCGATCTTCTCAAGCGCTTTGATGCGCTCTTCGTTGGCGGCATCGAGTTCTTCCTTTTTCTTCTGTACTATCTTCAGTTGCTTGTCCAGGTTTTCGCGGAGAATCAAGATCTCGGCTTCTTTGTTTTCCAGTTCGGCCTTGCGCGCGTTCACTTCATCGACTCGCAGTTGAAATGCATCCTGTTGGGCCTGGAGATCTTTTTGCTGGCTAAGCACCTCCATTTCCATTTCTTTGAGTTTGACCTGGTGCTGGGCCTTTTCACTGTCAAACTGGCTGCGCATTTGCGCGTAGCGCTCTTTGGCTTCCTGAATCTTCTGTTGTTTGATCCGCTCGTTTTCGGCCTCTGCCTTGCCTACTATTTTTTCGGCTTGCACGGCAGCTTCGTCGGTTACGCGTTTGGCCGTCAGCCGGGCTTCCTGGATGGCCAGGTCGGCCTGCCGGTTGGTTTCTTCAATCGCTTTCTGATTCGATTTTTTAACCGCCTGGCTGGCCAGAAAATACGCCCCAATACCCCCGACGACTAATCCTATGATGGCTCCTATCAAAATCTCCATATGTAGTTGAGTATTAAAAGTTAACAGATATATGGTTATCAGCGAAGACAGGCTTCGCATCCTGTACAAAAGGGTAAACACGACTCTCCGGCGGCAGCCGGGAAATCGTGTAAGTATTATTACATGCCGGAGCAGAGAGGCTGTCGCCGCTTAAGAAACAGGCAGCGCATTCGGGCGCTGGGCGGCGCGGTGGGCTTCCACCGCCAGAGTAAGCAATGTGAGCGTCAAACAATCTTGCAGGTCACGCGACGGTTGGCTGGCCTGAAAAGCGGCCACTTTGTCGTTAATTTCTTTTGCCAGGCGATGGATAAGCGCCTCATCTGCGGCGTTAATATGGAGCAGATATGGCCGCCCGGCAATCAGGATTGTGACCTGGGTAATATGAGTTGATTGTGCTTCGTATGTCATTGCGTAATCGGTCGAAGGATGAATGAACACTGCGCGTGTGCAAAAAACAAAATAATTAATTCAGGGTAGCATCATAAATCATTCCAATTCAGTTTCCTGTACCCTGCGCAGCGCTATTTCCACCGACCCCTCTGTTCTCTTAAACACGTTCCGGTTTCTGATCGTTTGTTTGAATCAACCGTTCCAATCCACCCACTTTTGAATGAATCGGCACTGTTTTATTCCGGCTATTTGCGGATGGTCGCAAACAGTTTATGTTCGAATGCCTGCTGCAATTGCTGCATTAAAGCATCAATTTCCTTGTCTTGTAATGTTTTCCCGGGATCTTCGAACAAAAAACTAACTGCGTAAGATTTTTTTCCTGCGCCGATTTTGCTCTCGTCTTCGAATACATCGAACAGCTTGACTTCTTTCAACAGTTTTTTCGCGGTCTTGTTAGCCAACTGCCGAATTTCACTGAACGTAACCGCGCGGTCGAGCACCAGGGCCAGGTCGCGGCGGACGGTTGGGAATTTATTCAGTTCTTCAAATTGAATTTTATTGGAAGCCAACGCCGCCAACAGATTTTCCACGTTAAAATCGGCAAAAAAAACGGTGTTTTTTACGTCCATTTTCCTGCTGATTGCCGGCAAAACCGCCCCAAATGTCACCAGTTCCTTGGGGCCGCGATGGTACCGCAGGGCCACCCGGAAGGGCATGTCTTGTACGATACTTTCCTGATATCCGCCGATCCCCAAACGGGTCAGCAGGTTTTGTGTGTAAGCCTTCAGTGTATAGAAATCGACGTTTGCCTTGGGGGCCGGTTGCCAACTCTCCGGGCTGTGAGCGCCGGTAAGGAAAAGGCCCAACCGCATCACTTCCGTCGTATTGACCCGGTATTTTGTTTCTGCCGTTTGATCCGGATTTCCCCGTTGATACGTTTTCCCGAACTCATACAAACGCAAGTCCGGATTTTGGCGGTTCTGGTTGTGCCGGATGGTCTCCAGTCCGCTAAGCAGGAGGGTCGGGCGCATGCAATCGAGCCCCTGGTTGGCGGTATTGTGCACAAAGACGAGGGCCTCCTCGGGCACCGGCAACAAGGCGTCGCCGCCCCGGTGGTACGCCGAATTGGTCAGCGACAAGCTCATGCATTCGTGAAAGCCGTTGGCCGACAAAAAATCGGCCATCAGGTTGCGAATGGCGTCCGGATTGGGGTGGGGGGTAATCTCGGCGCTGGTCCGGATTTGAGCGGGCATCGGAACGGTATCGAGTCCGTATACGCGGAGTATTTCTTCCACCACGTCAGCCTCCCGGATCACGTCGGGCTTATTGGTGGGCACAATAGATGTAAATCCATGAACGGTCTCGTCGGCCATCCCAATATCCAGGGCGCTCAATATCCGTTTGATCGTTTCTTTGGATAACTGTTCGCCGATGAGGGCGTTTACCCGCTCATACTCAACCGGAATGCGCGCCGGTGCGACGGGGTTGGGATAAAGGTCGGTCACCGGAGTGGCCACCGTACCGCCCGCCAGTTCGCTGATCAGCGCCACGGCGCGTCGCAGCGCATGGCGGCAGCCGTTGGGATCGACGCCTTTTTCAAACATCCAGGCGGCATCGGTGCGCAGGTTGTGGCGCAACATGGAGCGCCGGATCCACCTGGGGTTAAAAAAGGCGCTTTCGAGAAAAACACGTGTGGTCCCGTCCGTTACACCGCTGGTGGCGCCGCCGAACACCCCGCCGATACACATGGGGTTGGCTTCTCCGTCGCAGATCATCAGGTCCTCGGCAAAAAGCTTGCGGTCCACCTCATCGAGGCTTTTGAAGACGGTGCCTTCGGGCAGCGTCCGGACCACCACTTTGCCGCCGCGGATCTGGTCGGCATCAAAAGCGTGCAGCGGTTGGCCCAATTCGAGGCGGACGAAGTTGGTTACATCCACCACATTGTTGATCGGGCGTTGGCCGAGGGCCAGCAAGCGGTTTTTAAGCCAGTCCGGACTTTCCCCGACGCGCACGCCGGTGAGGAGTACGCCGGTGTAGCGCGGGCAGGCTTCGGTGTTTTGCACCTCGACCGGAAGGCTAAGCGCGTTTGCCGCTGTTGACGCGGGGATGTCAGGTGTCTCAGGCAGATGTAACGAGGCCGCCGGGTTTTCGTTTTGGCGCAGCCAGGCCAACAAATCGCGGGCCACACCGAGGTGGCTGGTGGCGTCGGCGCGGTTTGGGGTGAGCCCGATTTCATAAACAGTATCGGAAGCGGCGTTTAAATACCGGTCGGCCCTGAGCCCAAGCGGAGTGTCGTCGGGGAGCACCATGATGCCCGCGTGATCGTGTCCTAGGCCGAGTTCATCTTCGGCGCAAATCATGCCTTGCGAAGGCACGCCGCGCACTTTGCGTTCTGCAATTTGGAACAACTGACCGTCTTTGCTGAAAACCTGTGCCCCCGGTAAGGCGACAAGCACCTTCTGACCGGCAGCAACATTCGGCGCGCCGCATACGATGGAGCGGAGCGTGGCATCGCCGACGTCGACTTTGGTCGCCGAAAGATGGTCGGTATCCGGGATGCGTTCACATTCAACTACCCGCCCGGTCACGACTTTATCCAAGTCTACCGGGGAGGCTTTTACAGCATCCCATCCTTCCACTTCGAGGCCCAGCGAGGTCAGTATGTCGGCAATTTCTGCGGGTGTTTTATCGAGATCGAGAAATGCTCGAATCCAATTCAGCGAAACCTTCATTTCCTCAGAAAATCAATCGGATTATTTGCTTAGGCCCATAAGGCCGATAATCAAACGATTGAGCTAAGGTAGCGAGGTTTCGGGAAAATTAAGCGCTAATTTAAATCCGCGCGATCTTGGCCCCAATGGCATTCAGGCGCTGGTCAATGAACTGATACCCGCGGTCGATCTGGTTGACGTTGTGAATAATGCTTTTGCCTTTGGCCGACAATGCGGCGATCAACAGGGCCTGGCCCGCCCGGATATCGGGCGATGTCATTTCGATGCCCCGGAGCTGATACCGCCGGTCGAGGCCGATCACCGTGGCGCGGTGCGGGTCGCACAGGATGATCTGGGCGCCCATGTCGATGAGTTTATCCACAAAAAACAGGCGGCTTTCGAACATTTTCTGGTGGATGAGCACGCTTCCGCGTGCTTGGGTAGCCACCACCAGCACGATCGACATCAGGTCGGGCGTAAACCCCGGCCAGGGCGCGTCGTAAATGGTGAGAATGGAACCGTCGATGAACGTACTGATCTCATAGCGTTCTTGCGGCGGAATATGCAAATCGTCGCCGCGGCGTTCGATGACGATGCCAAGTCGTTCGAAGGTATGCGGGATAATGCCCAGATGATCGATTCCGGCGTTTTTGATCGTAATATCCGACTGGGTCATCGCGGCCAGGCCGATAAAACTACCCACTTCGATCATGTCGGGCAGGCAGCGGTGGGCGGCGCCGTTCAACTGTTCCACCCCTTCGATGTGCAGCAGGTTGGAGCCTACGCCTTCGATGCGGGCGCCCATGGCATTGAGCAGGCGGCAGAGTTGCTGTACGTAGGGTTCGCAGGCCGCGTTGTAAATGCTGGTTTTTCCATTGGCCAAAACGGCGGCCATGACCACGTTGGCAGTGCCGGTCACTGAAATTTCATCCATGTGGATAAACGTGCCTTTCAAGCCGCCGTTGGGTTTTTGCACATAATACAGGTCTTTTTCGTCGTCGTATTTGAACTCGGCGCCCAACTGCTGAAAACCCAGAAAGTGGGTGTCGAGCCGGCGACGGCCGATCTTGTCGCCACCCGGTTTGGGCAACGTGGCGCGCCCGAAGCGGGCCAATAGCGGGCCGATCAGCATGACGGACCCGCGCAAGCGTTGTGCGTCTTTCAGAAATATATCGGAACGGAGGTAATCAATATCGATCGTACCGGCGCAAAAGCGGTAGGTATCGGGAGCCAGTTGCTCCACAGTGACGCCCAGGCCTTGCAGCAATTCGATCAATTTGTTGACATCCAGTATGTTTGGGATATTGGAAATGGTCACCGGGTCGTCGGTAAGGAGTACGGCGCTGATCACCTGGAGGGCTTCGTTTTTGGCGCCTTGCGGATGCAGGTCGCCCCGGAGGGGGGCGCCGCCTATGACTTCAAAAGTGTCGGATTGCATGGAAGCGTAGGTTAAATGCTGAAAATCGGGTTCACAGGGTCAGGCCGAACGGCCGGCAAAGATTCTGCGAATTTTGGAAAAGCAAAATGGAATCGTGCGGGTATTCGGCAAATAAAAAACCCCCGGCAGTTGCCCGCCGGAGGTACAGAATCGTATGACTGAAATGTTCGGATCGCTTAGGCGATCTTCACATCCACTGCATTCATTCCTTTTTTGCCGCGTTCGGTACGGAACGTGACCTGATCGCCTTCCCGGATGTTGTCGATCAAACCGGAGACGTGTACGAAAATTTCCTCCTTGGAGGAGTTGTCAACAATAAAACCAAAACCCTTGGATTCATTGAAGAACTTTACTGTTCCACTGTACATTGAAAAAAAAATTGAAATAGTTGAACTGGCAATATGCCGGAGCAAAGATAGGATGTTTTTTTATAAGAAATTGATTTTCAGAAAGATTCTTTTCGATCTTAAAAATGCCGCCATCCCTGCGCCTGCAATTCGTGCAAATTGCCGCCTTTCGTGTTGAGTTTGATGCCGTCGCGGGCATCCAGTATTTCACCGGCAATATAGATATCGGGCAGGTAACGCACTTTATCGGTGTCTTTCGGATCGATGGTGAACAACAACTCATAGTCTTCACCGCCGCTGAGCGCACACGTGATGGGGTCCAGTTTGAACTGCAGCGCCATCAGCTGGGTTTCGGGGTGAATGGGTACGCCGTTCTCTTCGATGAGGGCGCCGGTGCCGCTCTGTTTGCAAATATGAAAAATCTCGGAAGCCAGGCCATCCGAAATGTCGATCATGGCAGTCGGGATCAGGTCTACTTTCCGGAATGTCTCGATCATATCCCGCCGGGCCTCCGGTTTCAGGTGGCGGCCCACCACATATTTTTGTTCTTCGAGGTCGGGTTGCACCTCGGGGTGTTCGAGCCAAATGCGTTTTTCACGCTCCAGCAACTGCAAGCCCAGGTAGGCGCCGCCCAGGTCGCCGGTAATACAGATGAGGTCGCCCACGCGGGCGCCGTTGCGGTATGTCAACCGCTCTTTTTCCCCCTGCCCGATCGCCGTAATGCTGATAATCATGCCTTTTGGCGACGAGGTGGTATCGCCACCCACCAGGTCGACGCCGTAAGCAGCACAGGCCGCGTGTATGCCGGCATACAACTCCTCCAGGGCCTCCACCGTGTACCGGCTTGAAATGGCAAACGACACCGTGATCTGTTTGGGGGTGGCGTTCATGGCATAGATATCGGAGAGATTGACCACTACGGCTTTATACCCCAGGTGCTTCAACGGCGTGTAGGCCAGGTCAAAGTGGATACCTTCCACGAGCATATCGGTGCTGACAACGGTGCAAAAGCCGTTGTTGTCAAGAACAGCGGCATCGTCGCCCACACCTTTGAGCGTCGACGGTTGGGTAATGGGAAATTGCCGGGTCAGGTGTTCGATCAGGCCGAACTCGCCGAGGATATTGACGTCGGTCATAAAAATATGGTCTGTGCGGTGCAAAGGTCCCGTTTTACCGGCGTCCGTCAAAACCGGAGCAATACCAGGCGCAATTTATTTCGAAACTCCGACGGAACGAGGCATTCGGCGGTATTGAGTTGTACGGCATCGCGGAAACGCATGCGCAGATTCAGACCAAACGTATTCATGAGGCTGTTCCGGTCAAAATCGCCGAGCGGGTTGACGATATAGTCGCTGCAGGTATTTTCGTATTTGATCTCGTCGTTGAACATAAAATGCAGTTTATCTGCGGTGCGCAACAGGTAATACGAAGAGAACGTCGCTTCGTCGTCCTGCGAATACTGCTTTTTATGCAACACGGTAGTCCAGTGCAAGGCGCCATCGGGGTGGAGCGTCACTAAAAGCAAGTCGTCGTAATAATAATCCATGACCACACGCATCCCATCCCGCCAGAAACCCCGGCCTGCCGCGGTGCCGCGCTGCACCTCGTGGTGCCGTTCGGCCACCATCAGCACGCCTCCATCGCGGCGAAGCACGATTTGCTGGATCTCAGCATCCTCGATGCCCTTGGTGTCGTCTTCCACATCCTTTCGGCGCAGGATCGAAATGACCTTATCCGAAAAAGGTTCGTACAGCGGTTGCCGGGCAGTATCGCCGGGCAGCAGGCGCACCAAAAAAACGCCATTGGCGCGGTCGCGGTTTTTTTCGCTGTACAGACCCACCCCAACCAGGTGCTGATTAAAGTTGTCGTACGAAAACTTGACGTCGTGCGTCAGGAATTCCCGCATGGGTATTTTCAGGAGCTGGTTTGCACCCGTGTTGAGTTTAAGCACCTGAAATTCATGCGACTCAATCCGTGCGCGCCGGTTGTTGACTTCCGTTACCAGGAAAAAATCGCCCGCATCGCTCAGCGCTATTGATTTGTTGTTGGATTCATAGTAATCGTCGTCCAACTGTACGGTTTTGTCCCAAAGCATCTGCATTTTGTCCAGCCGGAAACAGGTAATTTCCATCTTGGACCGATCGGCGTTGTTTACCGCCACCAGGCAGTTTTTGTCTTCGCTTTGCAAAACATCGATCGACGGCGGGTTAAATACGCGCTCGCCGTAGTTTTTGACCGTCATGGAATCGATCAGGTTGGCCCCGGGGTCGTATTTATGCACGCGCAACACTGTGGTACTGCGGCGGCGGATCTTGAACACCACGGTGAAATCGTTTTTCCCGCCGATTACCGCGAGCACCTGAATGCCGTTTTTGTCCAAATCGTCCAATTTCCGGTTCCACGACATGTGCATCTGATTGTCGAAGGCCTGCACTTCGAACTCATCGTATTTATCCCGGAAAAGCAAAATCCGGTCTTTTAGCCGGCCAATGAGCTCATAGCCATAGTCGTTGCGCAGCGGGATGGCGTCCGACACCAGCACCTTCCCCTGTCCTGCGGTATCCAAATGCGCGGCCAACAGCCAGAAAAGCGAAAAAACAGCGCGCAAAACACGAAATACCAGGCACCGTGGTTCTTTTTTCATAATCTTGTGTTTGGGCTAATTCCCCCCAAAAATGGGGATAATTTTCTTAAAAATTTGGACGGCCGACCGATTGGGGCATGGTATATTTACCGGACACAATATTCTGGCAGCACCATGCGAATTCTGATAATCAACGGACCGAATCTCAATTTGTTGGGGCGGCGCGAACCTGAAATTTACGGTTCGCTGAGCTTTGATGATTTTTATCATGAATTAAAAACGCGCTTTGCGGGCGTCCACTTTGAATACTTCCAGAGCAACCACGAAGGCGCCCTGATCGACAAACTGCACGACGCCGGCATGCATGCCGATGGCATCGTGTTGAATGCCGGGGCTTACACCCACACGTCCATTGCCCTGGCCGACGCGATAGCCGCCATCCGGACGCCCACGGTGGAAGTACATATCAGCAACGTGTTCGAACGCGAGCCCTTCCGGCACCATTCCTTCCTGACGGCAAAATGTGCCGGAGCGATCACCGGCCTGGGCCTCGAAGGATATGCCCTGGCTATCGAATACCTGGTGCGGCGGCATCGGAGTTCTGAGGGGCTGGAGGGTCCGCAGAGTTAGTTGTCCAGGCTCAATGAAGGTCGAGCGCGCGCCCCAGATCATCGATATATTCGGTTGCACCGGTATCGGCGCTGATGGCTTCGGCTACGATGACCTGACCGGGTCTGAGTTGTTGTCTTTTTTGCCAACCGTCGATCCGGGCCCGCGGCACGGCTTGGATCGAGCGGTACCGATGTGGGACGAGCACATGCCCGTCGGGCGCATACAGGCCCCAGAGGCCACCCTTCCGGCAACTAAAGCAACCGGAAGTCAACAATTGAATAGCGTCGTATTCAGCCGGAAAAATGACCCGCCCTTCGGTATCCAGCAGACCTTTTCGTTCGCGTTCGGATGTGCCGGCGGTGGCGAGTATCAGGGAAGGGTTTTCTGTAAAAATACCCAGCTTGGTGAATTCCGGTGGCGTGAGCGCCAGGCCTGTGCTGTTGTACAAGGCCCAATTGCGGCCCGTGCGCACCATAAACGGCCCCTTCACGCCGGCCAGCTCGATCGCGTCGAAGCCCGGAGGAAGGATTTCACGACCCGTCGTATCCAGCAGGCCCCATTTCCTCGTGTCGGGTGTCAATACAGCCCAGTATGGCGCGTACACCGGCGTAAAAGCCGACGCCAGCCAGTGCGTATCATCGGCGGTGACAGTGCAGGACACGAATTTTTTTGCCCCGATGTTCAGGTATTCAATCGGCACGATGAGGCGATTGCCGGCATCTGCCACGCCCTTTTTCGTTCCCTTTTCCACGCAAAAAAAGCCAAAGGGCAAAGGCTGAACCGCATCGTATTCAAACGGCACGATCACACTGCCCCGGTAATCGATCATGCCAGTCCCTTCCGATGTACGGGCCTCGAGAAAGGGGCCCTTTTCATCCGGTACAACGAGGCGGGTGTATTGACAATCGACTAAAGCTGTGCCGGTGATGCTAATGAGACCGAACCGCATGTTGTCGCTAGAGATTCGGATAATACTGTCGCCAAACGGAAACATGCTCTTATACACGATCGGAATAACCAACTTGCCCTGCGGATCAAAGCAGCCGTATTGGCCATCTTTCAAGGCGTAAACGATACCGGGATGCTGGGTTTCGATGGATAGGAAATCGTATTCAAAGGGTATAACTTGGATTCCGTTTCGATCAAGCAAACCATATTTGCCTGCTTTTTTAGCCACTGCTACACCGGGCTGTTGCCATTGAATGCGCATGTCGTCGTACTCGAAGGGGATCAGCACCCGCTCCATTTGGTCGATGGCGCCAAACTTGCCGCCTTTTTGGGCCGCCATAAAATTGGAATACAAGCCGTCGATGGATTCGTACGAAAAGGAAATAACGGTTTGGCCCGCTCCGGTAACAAACCCGTATTTACCATTCCGTTTTTCCTGCCGGATACGGCGGTCTGAAGGCCAAACTTCCACTACTTCCGGATGAACCGGCTCGGTTTGGGGGAAGACTGCACTGACGGCGCTGAAAAAAGTCAGGATCGAAAGGACCGTGTTTTTGCGGTGCATATTTCCGAGGGGATATTTTTGAACAGGAATTAGGAGCCTGTTTCACCAAAAGGCCCACAGTAGCATACCGGCAGCCACCCAGCGCGCCGCTTCCGACCAAGGGGCCCACTGCCTGCCTTCGAGCAACCCGCCAAGACTGGCCGTCGTCCATACGATCCAGGTCGTGAGCGCCAGGTTGACGGGATTAAGGCCGGGGTGTTTGCCGGCGCTTTGTAAAAACAGGAACGTGGCGGCGATCAATAGCACAAAATTGAACAACACATACCCGTGAACGCCGGATGAAACAGGCGTATCGAATTTGTGAAAGGTGTCCACTGAAACAGGCCGGGCCTGAACGGCGCCGCCAAGTGCTTCGGGCAGCCAGCCGGGTTTGCGAAACAGCATATTCCAGCGGTCGCGCCACGAAGGCGCCTGCCAGAGGCGTTTGCCCAGCCAAATGTAATAGTCGAATTGGGCCCAAAGGGGATTCCAGCTATTGAGCGGTACCGTCACACCGTACACCGGCGTTTCTTCTTCAGCCTGAAAGGTACCGAACCAGCGGTCGAACAGGATGAGCGTGCCGCCGTGGTTGCGGTCGATATATTGGGGGTTCATGCCGTGGTGCACGCGGTGGTGCGAAGGGGTATTGAAAATGTACTCAAAGACCGGATGCAGTTTGTCGATGGTCCTGGTATGAATCCAAAACTGGTAGAGGGTTTGAAAGGTGGCCATCACCAGGAACGACGCCGGGCTGAAGCCCAGCAGTGCCAGCGGCAGGTAGAAAAAGTTGGAGGCAAATGCTTGTATGGCCGATTGCCGCAACGCCACGCTCAGGTTATACTCCTCGCTTTGATGGTGTACGATGTGTGTGCCCCAAAGAAAGCTCACCTCGTGCGTGCTGCGGTGAAACCAGTAGTAGAAAAAGTCGACCCCAAAGAACACCAGGATAAAAGACCACCAGGTTTCCGGGATCGTCCAGAAGCGGTGTTCATACACCCAGATGTAACCGGCAAACAGGAGCGTCTTGAACAACACGCCGGTCACTTGTTGCTGCACGCCGCAACTGATATTGGTTACTGCATCGTTGAAGCGGTAGAGGGGTGTTTTTTTCAACCGCTCCATCAACAACTCCAGGCCGATGAGCAGAAAAAAGACCGGGATGGCGTAGAGCATGATTTTCATAACCAATCACATTTGGGCTGCGCCGCTACGGGCCGCCGCTTATTCTACTTTGGAAAATTGCATGGGCGAGTCGGGCCGCAAAAAAAGGATTCCGGTTGTGGCGATCGTATCGCCGGCAGCGAGACCGTCGGTGATTTCCACCATGCCCGATTGGCGAACGCCCGTTTTGACGGTTACTGATTGCGCTTTCCCGCTGCGGTTGACAAACACCTTTTTGTCGCGGGCCTGCGGGATGATAGCCTGGCTCGGAATGAGCAGGGCCTGTGTTTTATTGCCCAGCGTGAGGTTCACTTCGGCAAAGGTGCCCGGCAGCAGCCCGCCGGCGTTGCCATGCACCAGGGCCCGTACGAGCAGGTTGCGGGTATCGGCAGTAATGCTTTGTTCGGTAGCCTGCACAACGGCCGTATAGGTCGTGGTACGGCCTTCTGCCGTAAATGTGACCGACTGGCCAGGCCGGATCAGGTTGCTGTATTTCTCCGGGATCGAAAAATCGAGTTTCAAAGCGCCAGCCGACCGGATCGTGGCCACCGTCATATTAGGCGTTACATAAGCCCCGGGGCTGATCTTGCGCAAGCCAATCACGCCGTCATACGGGGCGCGGAGTTCGGTTTTGCCGATATCGATGCGCGTCAGTTCCATCTCACTTTTCAGCGTTTGTACCTGAAGGACCGCCAGGTCGTATTCTTGTTGGCTGACGCCTTTGACGTTAAGCAGATCGCCGAGGCGTTGTTCGGTAATTTCGGCCTGTTTGAGTTGGGTATCGAGTTTGCGCAATTGCGTTTGCAGATCCTGGTCAAAAACCTTGACTAGGAGATCGCCTTTTCGAACTGTTTTGCCTTCAGGCAAATTGATCGACACCACACGTCCCGAAGCTTCGGGATGCAGTTCAGTTTCCTCCAGCGGAAGCAAGGTGCCGCTTGAAGTGACCGAAGCAGTGAGTGTACTCGATTTTACGACATACCCTTCCACTGCAACCACATTGTATGAAAGTCGGGCAGGTTTGGCGGCCCCGTTCGGCTTATCCCCGGCGGAATTACAGGCGAGTGCGGCAATGACGGCAGTTGCCGACAACAAAATGGTTATTTTTTTCATGGCAGTAAGCGGAGCAAACATCAGACGAAAACACGCGGGAACCCGGCTGGTTCAAACAGCGGACAAAGATGCCGCATCCTCCGCCAACCTGCCGGTGATTCCCGAATAAAAATTTCTGAACCAACGCCGGGTCAGGGCAAAAAAAAACCTGCGGTTAACGCAGGCTGTTGAACGGACGCATCTCTTCTCCCAACCAGTTTTTATTCCATTCGTCTACAGGTAGGAATTTTTTGGCTTGCCGGGTAACCTTGCGACGCAGGTAGGCTACGGCTAAACGGGGCGATTTGCGCCAGATACGGCGGAATTTATGAATACGATTTGCCATGTTGTCGAACAGTTTTGCGCGGATTAAGCAATTATTGAATTGATTATGCACTCCTAACGGACATAAACAGCAAAAAGTTTTCCAAAAATTAGTTTTAAATGTTAAAAAACAGACTTTTTTCGCCATTTCTGACAGATTTTACCGAGTCCGAAACTTAGCCGTACTTTTGCCGCGCTTTTCTGACGCAAAAACACATACCAAGCACCTTTTCCATGGCTGAAACCCTGTCAATTATTATTCCCGCCTATAATGAAGAACGGACGATCCACCGCATTTTGGATAAAGTAAAAGCAGTCGTGTTAGTGCGGGATATGCAAAAGGAAATTATCATCACCAACGACTGTTCGAAAGACGATACGGAAGGGGCCATCCGGCGGTATATGGATGCCAACCCCGAACTGAATATACGCTATCTCAAACACGAGGTCAATAAAGGCAAAGGCGCCGCGCTCCATACGGGCATTCAGCACGCCTCGGGCCAGTATATCATCATACAGGATGCCGACCTGGAATATGACCCTGAGGAATACAACATCCTGCTGCGCCCGATCCTCGACAATTACGCCGATGTCGTGTATGGCTCGCGTTTCATGGGCGGGCGTCCGCACCGCATCTTGTTCTTTTGGCACAGCATCGGCAACAAATTCCTGACCGCCACCTCCAATCTGTTCACCAACCTCAACCTGACGGATATGGAGACCTGTTACAAACTCTTTCGCGCCGATATCCTGAAGGGTCTGGACCTCCGCGAAAAACGTTTCGGGTTCGAACCCGAGGTAACCGCCAAAATGAGCCGGGTGCCGGGGGTGCGGATTTACGAGGTGGGCATTTCGTATTACGGCCGCTCGTATGCCGAAGGCAAAAAAATAGGCTGGAAAGACGGCTTTCGCGCCATCTATTGCATTCTGAAATACAATTTGTGGGCTTCAAAATAGGGCGCTTCCGGGCTATTCCAGTTCGGCCGCGAAGCGGCAAAAATCTTCGGCGAGCAACAACGTTCTGCCGGCATAATGTTTTTTAGGGTGCAAATGGCGCTGCATGGCGTGCCCGACCGCCGGTTCTTTTTCCAGAAACGTCAGCAGCGTCCGCAATACCTTAAAATATCGGCCCACATCGTTTTGTTGCGGTATATCGCGCGCCTGAAACCGGATCAAAGCCCGTCGAAATACGTCAAAATCATAGAGTGCGTATTGTTCCGGATAGCGGAACGCCAGATAAAGCGCAATCATCCGGTAATCACCATGGTAATGGTTGTTTTCCACTGAAGTAGGGTTGGCTCGTTTGTAATCGCGCAGGAGTTCATCACAGCCAAACAGAAAACGCCCTACCCGGGCCTCTACGTCGCGGGTTTCATTGAACAGATCGGCAAACATAGCGCGAACCATGGCCGGTTCGAACTGCCAGAACGCCAGCATCATGCGTTTGGGTTGCCAGTTTTCGGTTTGCCACAAACGCCTGGTTTCACTGTTCTGCAGGCTCCTGTCAAACATGGCCACGGCATCCGGCTCATCCGGGTTCCAATGCGTCTGGAAGTTTTGCTGGGCCTCCCATTTGTACACAAACGGATGATGCCGCAGTCCCTGCAGCCACTTTTTATAGCCGGCGATTGCCGTTTGAATTTGCGTGAGTACCATAGCAGCGATCGGTGTAGGGGTCAGCCGCCTGGTTCCAGGTATATTTCCTCGGCATAAACGGGTGTTTCCGTTACGGCTTCAATGTCGATGTTGACGGTAATATCGTCCATCCAATTGTCGCTCCGAAAGGCAAAATAATACCCCCCCTCAAGCGGGCTGTAACGGCGCTGGACGTCTACGCTGACATCGCCCTGCCAGATGAAGGCTTCGTAAGGTTCCCGTTTGTTGAACTTGGGCAGGTTATCGGTGTCGAGCAGGGCGTATTCCACGTCCTCGCCGGCCTTGGGCATGGTCAGATCGATGGCCACACCCAGGGCGAAAGCCGCCAGGGCGGTAGGTGGCGCCACGGGCAGCAGTTTGGCAGCGCCCGAATTGAGGGCGGTAGTCAGCTGGTCGGCGTCTTTTTTCCGGGCTTCAAGCAAGGACTGTCCAACGGAGATGCGATACGCCCAACGCACGGTGTGCGGGGGAAGGGAAAAATAATACGCACTGACGGGCGATTTTAGTCCCAACTTGCTGGCGTTGACCTTGATCTGGCCGCCCAGCGAACTAATGTCCGTTTTTTTGCCCGCAGGGATCAAGCGCCGCCGCTCCTGAAAGCGTGGATTTTGGCGGTAGTCCCAGGGCACTCGGGTGTCCAAGCGCGCAGTGAGGTTGCTCTCCGGCGTGCGATGCAGCGTAAACCGGCAGACTTTTTTCCCCAGACCGCTTTCGTGTATCCGGAGGAGGTAAATGCCGGTTTGCGGGATCAGGATCGTTTTGTCCAGCGCCGAATCCATGGCATACGTGCTGAACAACAGCGGCCCGTCGAGTTGTTCGAAAGTGACCGTTTTTACCTGCCTGCCGATCAGTAATTGCATATGCAGGTCCACCTGATCGCCTTGTGCAAACGCGCAGGCGTATTCGTACGCACCGTCCATTTTAAATGTTTGGTCAGCTACCGGGATCGGCGCCAATTGACCGTGTACTGGCTGGGCGGCGAGCAGCAACGCGGTTATAAAAAAGCAGGATACCCCATGCTCCATCCGAGGTCGAATTTGAAAATGAACGTTATTCCAGGGATAGCTGACCGGCGTCGGAACGGCCGGGCGCCATCATTGCCGGACCAGATTATACTGAATATCTCCTTCGTGTATGGACAATTGGTTGCCCGATTCGGTCACGATAACAACAGCCCATTCCACTACTTTGCCCTGTCCCTCTAAACGCAGGTTATTCCCATTGTGTTGAACAATGCTCCAGGTGCCGGTATAACAGGACGTGCCGCCGGGAACGCTGGTTACGCTAATTTGTTTACCTGCAGCGAAAAGTACCGTGCGGCAGGAGTCGCCAAATACCTGGCCAGCAAACCCGTTGATTCCATCGCTGCGGCCAAAACCGACCACTTCCCAACTCCCGGTCAGGTCGGTTTCTTCCACTGGGTAACTGTCTTTCGTATAATGGCAGGCACCAAGCCCGAGCATTAGTCCTGCAAAAAGGCAAAAGGAACTAAGGGCTTTGATGATCATAATTCTTTTATATTGGTTCCAGACAAAGGTAAAACCTGCGCCCAGATAAAAACAGCTACGGACTGACCCGTTTTTCCGGGAACCGGCGCAGGCGCTCTGCCACGCCCCTGATAATTAACCATTGCCCGATCAGGTATGTACTCATGATCGTCAGCCGGGCTCCGGGAAAAGGATGGCCGAATTTCATTACTGCTATAAGCGTATCGGAACACATAAACAGCAAGGCGCCGGCCAATACACTGGCAAGCATCCTGGCCGTTACGATTCCGCGCAAGTTGAGCGCGCTTAATGCCATCGCTGAAATCACGAGGGCGTATACCGCCACCGGCAGACGCATGCCTACCGGAATACCGGGCCAAAGCCAATACAATAAGGCCAGTACAAATAACAGGAATGGTACTATCCATACCGGCATTTTCCGCAGATAGCCATTTCGCCAATTGACTTCCGATAAAAAACCTCCGAGGTAACAAATATGCGTACCGAGAAAGGCGCCAAGCCCCAGGAGAAAAAACAAGGTATTGTATTGGCCGCCGGAAAACATCATCAGTACATCGCCTAAGGTAGCGAAAACCAGCCCTGCCAGAAAAGTCTGTCGGAAAAAACGGCGAATTCCGGGGGTGCGCCAGATCAGCCAAAGGGCCAGCACCGGCATCAGCAGGGGCTTGGCAAAGAGGATAAGCGTACGGTAATCGAGCGCTTCAGCCGTTATTTCGGTGAATGCAAGCAGCATGAATATACCGAGCCAAAGTAAACTGTTTCGTTCCATGGTGCAATGTTACACTGTACCCGCCAAACATTCATCTGGGCTGGCAGCCTGCTGCTGTCGAAGCATTTCAATCCAATTTGATACGATTTGCTTGCCGGATTCCGTCAAAATCGATTCCGGATGAAACTGTACACCCAATAAAGGCAGGGTGCGATGAGCCAGCGCCATGATCACGCCATCATCCGAATAGGCGATCGGGAGCAGTGGAGTATCTTCAAGTGATTTGACAATCAGCGAATGGTAACGCATCACCGAAAAGGAAGGGGTTACGCCGTCAAACAAAGGATGGCCGGAATGGCGCACGAGCGAGGCTTTCCCGTGCATAGGTTCGGGGGCTTTGACAATGGATGCGCCAAAAAAAGCGCCCAATGCCTGGTGGCCCAAACAAATTCCGAGCATCGGCAGGCGATTGTGCCAGGCTGCTATCAGATTGGGCATCAGGCCGGCGTCCTCGGGGCGCTTCGGGCCGGGCGACAGCACTACGGCATCAAAGTCGCCCGGCTCGAAGGCCAGCAGATCCGGCGCATCATTTCGTACGACCAGACAAGTGGCGCCTGCCTGCGCCAGGTAGTCGTACAAATTGTACGTGAACGAATCGTAATTGTCGAGTAGCAGAATTGTCACAGCGCCGATTAGCCCCGTCCTCTTCTCCGGGTGGTTTTCGTTGTGGTGGTACGGCTGGCGCCGCCCGCATTGCCGTCCCGCCCTTTGCGTCCTACTTTGGTTGTTGTGCTCCGGGTGGTGGTGGTATTGCCGTTCCGACGGTTTTTCGTCGTGGTGGTCGTAGAGCGTTGCCCGACAACCGTCCCGTTTTTCCGGGTCGACACTACCGTTGTGGTCCGGGTATGGACCACTTTGGAACTGGTGCGGCGCGGCGCGTACACGCTATGTGCCCGCACGACGCGGTGCGTGGTCACAACATGCACGTGCCGGCGGTACGGCGCTACGCGCACATGGTACCAACCCCAGGGGTGCGGGCGCCAGGGCCTCCAGTACACCGGATAGTGGCGCCAGCGCCAGGGCGAAACCCAAACTACATAACCGGGCCGGTACACGAACCGCACCGAGGGCCACAACCAAACATTTACTATAATACGTTCCGGTTTCAGATCGACAGAAGGGCCGTGCCCGCGCTTAGGCTCCGGAGCAGTCTCGTCTTCGTACGGCTCGGCAATGACCTGCTCGCCGAAAATATCTTCGTTGCCGACGATTTGCAGGACAGCCGATTCATCGCCTTGTTTTTCCAGTTCAATTACAGCGATATCCTGTGACTCGTCCTCACTGACCGGCACCTGAAGCACGATGGCATGCACGTCGCCGTCCATATTGTCCACCACGCGGATGTAGTCAATTTCTCCATCTTCATTCAGGTCGAGGTTGTTGACATAGTTGTCTTCGGTGTTCAACAATTTTTCGAATTCTTCGAGCGAACCGGCTTTTTTAAAGAGTTCGATGGCCCCCTCCAGGCTAAAATTGTCGCCAGGCAAACCAGTACTGTCGACCGGCTCCGAATCTTGAGCGCGAAGGGGCATTGTCAGGAACAGCAGGGATCCCATCCATAGCAGGACGGGGAGGATGTGGGTTTTCATGAACAAAATCGTTTTATTGAAAAAATGGGCACGCGATACAAACGCGCGATAGTATTTGGTTGATGTGGCGTTTGACCGGCGTTCGATCCATTCGTTTAATACACCCCGGTCAATACACAAAGAGCATGTCTGGATTTAACGTCTATTCCTCAATGCCATTGCCATCGTTCGACGTTCGGCGTTGCGGTTGGCTCTGAGCAGGCTGGTCTTCTATGCCGGAGCTACCATCGTCGGGCAGCTCATATATGCGGGGTTGATCGCCGTTTTCACCTTTTTTTGTTTTGTTTTCGCCGTAATTTTCCAAGCGGTTCATCCAGTTGATTGAGGTTTCCCAAACATCCACAGCGAAGGGCTTGAACCGTATGGCCGCGTCTTTGGCGCGCCCGGGCAACTCTTTCAGGTAGGGATACGTGCGCGATTCAGCGATGGTTTCGGCATTAAGCATACCCGCCCGTTCTCCAAACCAGACCAGAACGCTGAAAATCAGTACGCCTATAAATCCCATGATCGCCCCGCCGATGGCCTGGTTGATCACACCCAGATACAGGGTGCGAAATACGCCCTCAAACCCCTTGGCGGCCTGGCGCAACACAAACATGATAAACACAATATTGACGGTAAAAGCCGCCAGAAACATCATCGGATTGGTACTGTGGAAAAGGGTTTCCAGGATATTCGTGGCAGTCGGCGTCATCTTGAACGCCAGCACAATACCGAATACATAGGCCAACACATTAAAGAGCGTGCTGATAATACCCTGATTGTAACCGCGCCAGAATCCGTAGAAAAAGGCGACCATGCAAATGAGATCGATCGGCATGTTTTATTGACGGCAGAGCCGCTTTTAGTCACTTGGCCCTGAGGGGGTTATAAATGAATTTGAATACAAAGGTAGTCCTTTTTGACTCCGAAACACTCCCCCGGCAGGCAGAAAAAACAAATTGTGGCGGTTTGGCGACCTCAAAACCCGATCTCGGCTTCCGGAACAGTAAAGCCGCGTATTTTGTGCCGCGTACAGTCCGACGCGTTCCCGCATGAATGATCTCCGTATTGCACTGGCCATTATTGCCCTTTCCTGCAGCTGGCTCGCCTGCCGGAAGGATGCCCTGTCGCTGCCCTTGTTTCGGGATATTCCCATGCCGGTTAAAACCGACCTGACTGCGGTTTGGTTTACCGACAGCCTGCACGGGTATGCTACCGGCGGTTCTGCATGGGAGCAGGGCGTATTGCTTTCTTCGGTTGATGGCGGCCTGAGTTGGGCGATCGACACGGTCGTTAAAAACCGCCTCGAATGCGTAATGTTCGACGCCGGCGGCCAGGGATATGCCTGTGGCATGGACGGGCTGGCGTTCTTTCGTCCACCCGGTGAGCCGCATTGGTATCGCTTCCGGATGGACTATTGCTGGAACCGCAGTTGTTTTTTTCGCAACGACCACAACGGCGTCATTGTGGCAGGCGAGGGGTTTCAGGACGGGCTGGCGCGCAAACTCGGCCCCGAAGCCATTTGGGTGATGGATACCGTATATGACTTCCCAAATGCATTAAGCGCCGTTTGGTTTTCCGATTCCACCACGGTGCATGCCGCCGGCTTGGGCTGGGTGCTGCGCTCCGACGACGGCGGTCTGAGTTGGACACGGCTTCCGCTGACCGGCGACTTCTACCGCTCGATTCACTTTCCTACCGCCTCCACCGGCTATATATGCGGCCACAGCGGCACCTTGCTGAAAACGACAGATGCGGGCCGCTCCTGGCAAACCATCCGCGAAGGCGGCGGCCTGGGCTCCAAAAACCAACCCTTCCGGGCCGTATGGTTTGTCTCGGCCGAAAAAGGCTATCTGGTCGGCGATCATGGCCTGTTCTGGCGCACGGAGAATGGCGGTCGCGACTGGACGTCCCTGGCCGGCTTGCCCGAATCGGCCGACGCCGCTGATATTTTTGTATTGGGTCATCGCGGCTGGATCACGGCCGACAACGGGCGGCTGTTTTATTTCGAAGAGTAAAGGCGCATTCGTCGGTTGAATTTCCCCTTTCATCGGAGCCTTGCAACTTACCTGTAACCTCGGCGGTCTCTACCCCGTCTGGTTAGGCACTTGCTTATTCCGAAGTCATCCGATCAAAAATTAAGTCATGAAACCCATCTTCTTTTTTCTGTTCGTCGTGCTGTGCAGCCCGGCTGTCTTTGCCCAAAAAATTACGGGCCGGGTATTACTCAACGACGGCAAGCCAGCCGAGTTCGCCACGGTTACCTTGCGAGTAGCAAAAGACTCCACCCTGGTCAAAGGAACCATTACGGGCGAAAACGGCAATTATGAATTCGCCGGTATTGAAAATGGCCGGTACTTTCTCGCCGCCGATGTGATCGGCGCCGGTAAAAACCAGACCGCTCCCTTCGACTATACCGGAAATGATCTCCCATTGGCCGACCTGAGCCTCATCGATGGCACCCAATCGCTCCAGGAGATCACGGTAGTTGCCCGCAAACCGGTCATCGAAGTGAAAGCCGATAAAACCGTGTTGAATGTGGAAGGTACCGTCAACTCGACCGGCTTGAACGCATTGGAACTCCTGCGCAAAGCCCCCGGCGTAACGGTAGATAACAACGACAATGTAACGATCAAAGGTAAAAACGGCGTGCGCGTCATGATCGACGGCCGCGATGTGCCGCTCGACGGCAAAGACCTCGTGGCGCAACTCAAAGGCATGCAAGCCTCCGATATTGCCAATATCGAGATCATCAGCAACCCTTCCGCCAAATATGACGCCGCCGGCAATGCAGGCATTATCAATATCAAACTGCGTAAAAACAAGGCCTTGGGAACCAATGGCAACGTTGGCCTGGAAGGCATCCAGGGCGAAACCCCAAAAGGCGGCCTCAACCTCAGCCTTAACCACCGCGCCGAAAACATCAGCTTGTTCGGCTCCTACAATAACCACTACGGCCGCTGGCACGACCAGCAAAATTTTTACCGCGAACAAAACGGTCTGATCTTCGATCAGCATGCCAAATCGTACTTCCAAAGCCGCTGGAACAGCGCCCGGCTGGGCGCCGACTGGAACATCAACAGCAAAAACACCATCGGATTTCTGGTAAACGGCAATATGAACCTGGCCGAATGGCATAGCAACAGCCAAACCGCCATCGGCCATCAGGAGGCCGTCGGCACCACCGATTCGCTGCTCCTGGCCAGCAACGCCGTAGACGACCACCGCAAAGACCTCAATGCCAACCTGAACTACCGGTACGCCGATACCAGCGGCCGCAGCCTCAACATCGACCTCGACCACGGCCTGTACCGCATTCGCGGAGCCAGCCGGCAACCCAACTATTATTACCTGCCCGATGGGCAAACGCTGCTCAATGAACGTTCGTACCATAGCCTGACCCCAACGGATATCGATATTACTACCGTAAAATCGGACTATGAGCAGGCGTTGTTGAAAGGCACCTTTGGCGTGGGCTTCAAAGTCGCCGATGTGCATACCGACAATACCTTTGACTTTTTTAACGTCGTGGATGATCAGGAAATAAAAGATCTGGACGTCAGCAACCGCTTCAAATACCACGAACGGACCAGCGCCGGTTATGTCAATTACCAACGCCAGTTTGGTAAACTCCACGTACAGGCCGGCCTGCGGGTAGAGAACACCGATTACACGGGCGATCTGATCGCCAATTCGCCGCAAAACGGCGAAAAGGTGGAAAACAACTACACCGAGCTGTTTCCCAGCGCAGCGCTCACGTACAAATTCACTGAAAAACTCGGCGTGAATGCCACCTACAGCCGCCGGATCGACCGCCCGAGCTACCAGGACCTGAACCCCTTCGAGTTCAAACTCGACGAGCTGACCTATCAAAAAGGCAACCCGATGCTGCGCCCGCAGTTTACGAATAAATTCGAGCTCAGCCCGACGTACCAGGGCCAGCCGGTGCTGACCCTGGGGTATAGCCACACCAAAGACCTGTTTACCCAGGTGCTTGACACCACGGACGTGCGCGCCACTTTTATTACCAACGAAAACATCGCCGACCAGCGGAACTACACCCTTACGGTGCATGTGCCGACACCGATTGCCAAATGGTGGGAAGGATTCGTCAGCCTGACCGGATTTCACAGCGATTTCTCTGCACAATTCCGCGACGGTTATATCGCCGACAAACAGTTTACCGCATTCAACGCATATGCCGAACAGACCTTCCGCCTGCCGCAGGGCTTCAGCATACAACTATCGGGCTGGTACAACAGCCGCTCGTTCTGGGGTACGCTGCGCAGCAATCCGCAGGGCGCCATGGACCTCGGAATTCAGAAAAAATTGTTCCACGACAAAGGGGAATTGCGCCTGCGCATAGGCGATGTACTCAACACAGCCGGCTGGGGCGGGGAGAACATCTTTACCCCGGGTCTGAAAATGAAAGCGCACGGCAACTGGGAAAGCCGCACGGTGACCCTCAATTTTTCGTACCGTTTTGGCAGCGCCGAAGTAAAAGGCGCCCGCCAGCGCAATACCGGCCTCGAAGACGAGAGCCGCCGGGTAAAGTCGGGTAGAAATTAAACCCGCTTGCCTGGAAACAACCCCTTAAAAACACGGTTGGATTTTCATTGGGGAGATCCAAACCTGTGCTAAGCCACTTATCTATAGTCTTTGATTTGGTTTTCGGAATAGCGATCCCGGCGGCAATTGCCGTCGGGATTTTTTTGATACTACCGTTGTGTGGCGTGGGTCACCCCAGGAGTTGGCCGGTATGGTCGCCCGTATCCACTTTTTCAATGACCCGCTCGATTTTGCCGTTTTCGTCGATTACAAAAGTCGTGCGGTGAATGCCGTCGTAACTTCGGCCCATAAACTTTTTCGGCCCCCACACGCCATAGGCCAACGCCACGGAGTGGTCCTCGTCGGCCAGGAGGCTAAACGGCAGGTTATATTTTTCCTGAAACTTGACGTGTTTTTTCACGGAATCGGGGCTCACCCCCAGAATATCGTACCCCTTGGCCATAAACTGCGGGTAGCCGTCACGCAGGCTGCAGGCTTCAGCCGTGCAGCCGGGCGTGTCGTCTTTCGGATAAAAATACAAGACCAGTTTTTTGCCTTTGTAGTCGGCCAAGCGAACCGTTTGGCCTTTTTCATTCAGGGTGGAAAAGTCGGGGGCGGGATCGCCTGCTTTTAGATGGAACATTTACTCGAAATAAGGTTGAAGTTTACCCCTGCGCACCAGGGAAGTTCGAAGAAAACGGGTAGGCAGAATTTTTGTTCAACAACCCTTTCCCAAACGGGGGAATTATAAGTCGCCCAACTGCGGTCGTATCAGGAGTTCTTCCACCACAGCCGAGTCGGAGAGGTTGTAGGCCGCCCAAACCATGCGGGCAATATCTTCCGCCTGCATCAGCCGGTCGGCGGGGTAGTCGGCGCCCCGCCAGGAGTCGGACCAGGTGGCGCCGGGCAGCAAGGCCGTCACTTTTATTCCTTCCGGTTTCATTTCCTCCCGCAGCACTTTGGAAAAGCCCAGTATGGCAAATTTCGAAATTGTGTACGCTCCTCCATTGGGGTAGGCCGCAATACTGGCAATACTGCACACATTGAAAATATGGCCGCGGCGGTACGGCAGCATGAGGGGTAATAAAGCACGGGTGAGGTGGTAGGCGCTGTACAGGTTGACATCCATCAGGGTTTCCAGGGTGCCTTCCGGCTCGTTGGCCACCGTTCCCGGCATAAAAATACCGGCATTGTTCACCAATACATCCAATCGCGCCCAATGGCTGCGCACGAAATCGCCAAAATGACGCACATCGGATTTTTTACTGAGATCGACAGCTTGTGTAAAGATTTGCCGTTGCGGGAATTTTTCTGCCCAGCAGGCTAGCATTTCATCCAAGTCAGCCTGCGTGCGTGCGCAAACGCAAACGTCAAACCCTTGCTCTGCAAATAATTCTGCAATGGCGCGCCCCAACCCTTTGGTGCCGCCGGTAATCACGATGTTCGGTTGTGTTGTCATATCAGAATATTATAAATCCGTTCCGCCGCTTAGTCCTGTGAAGATATGACCAATTGGCGGACGAATACTCTTTTACCGGCTTCCCATTTCAACCATCACGCCCCAGCCGGCTGGGCCGGAAGCATACAGGTCGCCTGTTTGCCGCTGATTCCTGCTGATAAATCACATACCCGGCCTGATCCACCAGGAATACCCGTTCGCCGGGTATGGCCGCCTCAATTTGTACCTGGCGGCTCGCCGGATTCGGGAAGGCGAGAAGCAGGGCGGCTGCGGCAATTTCACCCGTGGTTAAAGCCTGCAATACCGTAGTTTGAACTGTATTCGTTACGACCGGGGTAACAGGGTAAGGTCGGCCAGGTAAATGGTGTCGCCCCGGAAGCCCATGGTAAATACCGGAGCCTGCACGCCGGGCAATTCAAGCACTTGCCAGCTCTGGCCGTAGTCGCGGCTTTCCAGCAGGGTAAAAATATCCTGAATGTAGATGCGTTGGTTGTCCGGATTGATCCAGAGGTTCCGGTCATTGCCCGCAAAGTTCGGTGGCGCCAGCGGCACATCGGGCAGGAAATTCCAGTGCTGCCCGTCGTCCGTACTTTTATAGAGGAACCCTTCGGCAAGTGCAAAAAGCGTGTCGGCAATTTTGCCGTAACGGGCTATGGGTTCGACGGTCATCCGGGGTTGTGGCGCCCATTGGGCCGATAGGCGCACACAAAGCAGCAGGGCTGCCAGGCATAGTATTTTTTGCATGGTCATATTTGCATTTAATCCTTATCAAAGATAATTGGAAAAATGCCCCGTGGAAGGAATTTTAAACGCATGCTGTTCGAATTGTCCTAACTTCGCACCCTTATGGAACAACTCTCCAAGTACAACTATTTCTACCATTTCGGCCGCTACCTGTCCATGATGAAATACACCTTTGGCAGGCCGGAAAAATTCTCGATGTACTGGAAAGAAACCATGCGGCAAACCAACGATATCGGGATCGGTTCGCTGGTGATCGTATGTCTGATTTCCATTTTTATCGGCGCAGTGGCGGCCGTACAGTTTGCCTACCAATTGGATGGGCAGTTGATCCCCCGCTATTACATCGGTTATATTGTGCGCGACCTGGCCATCATCGAACTTTCCCCCACGATCACCTGCCTGGTATTGGCCGGCAAAGTGGGTTCGAATATGACGGCCGAGATCGGCGGCATGCGCCAAAAGGAGCATATCGACGCCATGGAAGTCATGGGCGTCAATACGGCGGCCTACCTGGTGCGCCCCAAACTGATCGGCGCCCTGGTGGCCATTCCCTTATTGGTCACGTTTTCTGCCTATGTGGCCATTATTGGAGGCTACCTGGCCAGTGTGCCAACCGAATTGATTACCGACGATGAATACGTACAGGGGCTTCGTTCCTTTTTTGCGCCCTACAATGTGTTCATGATGTATGTAAAATCGGTGGTATTTGCCTTTATCCTGACCACTGTTTCCTGTTATCAGGGGTATTATGTGGAAGGCGGAAGCATCGAGTTGGGGCAAGCCAGTACCCGGGCTGTTGTGTACAGCGACATCCTGATTCTGCTGGCCGATTACTTGATTGCCGTCTTGCTAACCGGGTAGTTGCTGCCAGGTGCGAAGTTGTCCGTTCTTTTGCCCGGCAAGGCCGCACGCCTGGCCGGTTAAATCACAAAATAAATGTCTGCTATTCAAACGACCATCGAAGCCGCCTGGAACGACCGTTCGCTGCTCCAGGACAGCGGCACCCAACGAGCCATCCGGGAAGTAATCGCCCTGTTGGACGCCGGCGAATTGCGCGTCGCCGAACCGCAACCCGATCACAGCTGGAAAACCAACGATTGGATCAAAAAAGCCGTGATCCTGTATTTCCCCATTCAGGCCATGGAGACCATCGAAGTCGGGCCGTTTGAGTATTACGATAAAATTCCGCTCAAAAAAGGGTTTGCCCAAAAAGGCGTTCGCGTGGTGCCCCAGGCGTTGGCGCGATATGGCGCGTTTATCGAAAAAGGCGCGATCCTGATGCCTTCGTATGTCAATATCGGCGCATGGGTGGGCAGCGGATCGATGGTGGATACCTGGGCTACGGTAGGCTCCTGCGCCCAAATCGGCCGCAACGTACACCTGGCGGGCGGCGTGGGCATTGGCGGCGTGCTGGAACCGCCGCAGGCAACGCCAACGATTATTGAAGATGACTGTTTCATCGGTTCGCGCTGCATTGTGGTGGAAGGCGTGCGGGTGGAACGCGAAGCCGTGCTGGGAGCCAACGTAGTGCTGACGCAAAGTACGCGGATCATCGATGTCACCGGCCCGGAGCCCGTGGTGCACAAAGGGCGGGTACCCGCCCGCTCGGTGGTAATTCCAGGCACCTATTCCAAATCATTTCCGGCCGGCGAATTTCAAGTTGCCTGTGCGCTGATCATTGGGCAACGGCAGGAGAGCACCGACAAAAAAGTATCGCTGAATGAAGCCCTGCGGGAGTACCAGGTAGCCGTTTAGATCGCATCGGGATATGCAAAAAACGATCGAAATCACCACCACGCAAAATGTCACCATCGAATACGAACTCGCCCGGTTGCGCGAGCGGGGCCTGGCGTGGTTGCTCGATTTGACCATCGTCCTGGTTGGTTATTTCGTCTTGCTGCAAGTAGTTCGCATCCTGTTTCAGGACAATTTCTGGCGTGAAAACGGGTGGGTAATGGTCGTTGTGCTGTTCCCTTTTTTGGGATATTTTCTGTACAACATTTTATTCGAGATCTGGAATATCGGACAGACGCCCGGAAAGATCGCCATGGGCATAAAAGTGGTTCGGCTGGACGGAAAAGACCCCGAATGGAGCGACGTGGTATTGCGCGCTGTGTTGCACCTGGTGGATTCCCTTTTTTCGTTTGCCGTAATCGGAGCGGTGATGATCAAAACCACCGATAAGAGCCAGCGCCTCGGCGATATGGCCGCCAATACCACCGTGATCAAAATCCAGGGCGCTCAATACCAGTTCCGGTTGCAGGATATTCTGAGCATTTCCACCCTGGAAAATTACGAACCGGTGTATCCGCAAGTCCGAAAACTGAGCGAGCGCGATATGATTTTTATCAAAATGGCGCTCACCCGACTGCAACGGTACCCTAATCAGGCGCACGAAGATGTGGTGGAAGACCTCGTCACGCACCTGATGCCGATTTTGGAAATCAACAAACGGCCCCTCAACCGGGTGGATTTTCTCAAGACCCTGATACGCGACTATATCGTGCTGACACGGTAAATAAACCGAAGAAATATAAAATGGACAGGGCCAACAGGATTTAACCGATTCGAGATTTGGCCGTTAAGGCGTTAATTTTTCTCCATCAGGTAAATCTTATTGACCCTGTCCATTTAGGCGGCAACTGCCTGGCAGCTGAGCCCGGTCTATCGCAACACAAAATCGCCGTAGCTGAGCCGGGCTTTTACCAACCGGGGCGCGTTGGCGTCGCCCACAAAACCTTCCACGGCCGAACGGCTGCCCTGGTCGTCGCGCCGGCGAATAGTGGCGCCGGAAGGCGTATGCAGGTCGGTATTCGTTCCTTCAGCATCAAATCGGAAGGTTGTCCCGCGTTCAACGTTCATCTGAACATCGGTGTATTTGCCTAGAATTTTCGCATCGGAAAAATTCCGGCCCAAGGCGTCTATTTTTAGACTGCCGTATGTCAGGTCGGCATCCACACTTTCCGCAACATTCATCACTTTAACGTCGGTGTATTGCGCAGTTACAAATGCTGCCCTGGCGTTTTGTACCCGGAGGTTGGCGTATTTGGTTTGTACACGAAGGTCCTGGATCGTGCCCAGATTAAAATCGTCATACTTGGACGTGACCCGCACGCTGTTGGCTCGATCCACCTGCAATTCGGAGTATTTGGTATCGATTTGCACGTCGCCTGCGTCGGCAATAGTCAGGCCGCCATAGCTGATCTGACCGGTGAGGTTGCGCACCTTGGCCAGGGTTGCTTTTCCGTATCCCACTGACAAGTCTGCATCGCTGTTGAGGGTTTCGGTACGCAGGTCGCCATATTTGATTTCGGCCATTAGTTTGCCGTTCAGCGTTGCCACGTAAGCGTTGCCGTACTTGTTTTTGAGGTCGAGCTGGTTGTCTGCAGGCATCCAGACTTCATAGTTTATTTTGAAGTCCTGGCAGCTATTCCCGGGCCACCAGTTTTTGGTTTCCATGTCCACCATTGTTTCTGCCTTGACATATCCGGCCGTATTGATAAAGTTGACTTTGATCCGGTCAAACATTTTATCGGCGTCTCGTTGCTCGTTGGCATTTACAATAATGGTGATGTCGATCTTGACCGAGTTGTTTGCCCAGGTGTTGATATTGACTTTGCCATATTTGTTATAGATGGCCGTCATGCCGTTAGAGGTGGTGGAAAACTCCCGGTTGATCTTTTTGGTGAATTCGTGATCGGGGCTATTGGCTCGGCCGGGCATGGCTCCGGCCAGCAAGAAGAGGCAAAGCGGTACAATTTGCTTTGCAAAGGAGAAACTAAATCTTTTTAACTGCATGATTTCCGCTGTTTGTCGTTGCTGGTTGCTGTTGTTCTAAATGTTCGAGTACGCGTTCCAGGATAGCTGCTTTGGCTTTATAATTTTCGATCATGGCGCGTACCACTTGTTCCCGGTTACCGGGTGGTACTTGGGCTAATTCCTCCCGCAATTCTACCATAACCCGATCCATTTGCTGGAGGTCGTCGGTTACTTCGCCGTCGCGGTAGGCGGTAAAAGAGGCAAGTTTTTGTTGTTTGGAATTGATGTCTCGCTGATAATACTGTTCGAGTTCGGCGTATTCGGCCGAAACGGCGCTCATCGCCATACCCGGTGTCTTTTGTCCCACAGCGCCGGCATACCAGATACCGATGCCAACACCCGTAATTAGCAGGGCCAGCGATGCGGCTACGCGGAGCAGGCTACGGTGCCAGTGCACCGGAATGGTTCTGATCGTTTGCTTCGGTACCGACTGTTCAATACCGGCCCACACGCGCAAGTTGGGCGTTTCAGTGTCAAATGCATCGCGATTTCCCTGGATAAAGCGTTCCAGTGGATCGGCCGGAAAAGTGTTGGTATCCAGCGCCGTTTCGATGGCAGGCCAGAGTTGTTCGGGTGGATTTGTCGTATCCAAAAAGGCCCGGTTGATCAGGATAAACTGCTCGATTGCGCCGCCTTCTGCGCTGCGCAACAGGCCGCGTTCGACTGCCGGCCAGTTATGCGGCCCCGGCTCTGCCGTATCGAAAGCCGCACGGTTTTCCTGGATGTACTGTTCTAAGTTTGTGCTGTTGGACTTCATTGCTCCGCTGTTTGCATGATTCTCTGGTTACAAGGATTCGCTCCGATTAAATTGCCGTATCCGCTCGGAAGCCTCTACGTAGAAAGCAGATCGCGCAGTTTTGATTTTGCGCGGCTGTACTGCGATTTGGATGTAGCTTCCGTGATACCCAGAATGTCGCCGATTTCTTCGTGGTCGTATCCCTCCATGGCATACAAGGTAAAAACCATCCGGTATCCGTCTGGTAATGCATTGATTGCCCGGTTGATGCGGTCCACGGTAAAAGGCGGCTCCGGTTCGGGTTCCGGCTCTTCGGAACGTTCGTTTAATGGGGTCAGCTCTTGAAAAGCCAGGCGGCGACTTTTCAAAAAATTGATGCATTTGTTGACCGTGATACGCTTGATCCAGGCGCCGATACTGCTTTCATGGCGAAAGGTGTCCAGTTTCATAAACACCTCAATGAACGTGCTTTGCAGCAGGTCTTCCGCATCGTGCGGATTTTGCACCATGCGCAGCGCCGTATTGTACATCGCCCGGGAGTACAGGCGGTACAATTCAAACTGCGCGTCGCGTCGGCCCTGTTTACAGCGTTCGATCAGGTCGCGGTGCGTTTGCGTGGCGTCCATTTTGTGATTTGATTGTATTGACAATTTCCGGTTGCCCGGGTTGCACGAAATGTTAAAAATTATAACAGATCCCGCTTGAGGCGCCAATTATTGCGGTATGGGGTATCCAATCGCCGGCGTAAAATCCGGTATCAGGTCGCTCGCCTGCGCTTCCCATCCCATCGCCGTCCGGGTCTTGTTACGGGCTGAGGCATGGTTGAGAACACCGTTGAAGTTTTCATCGCTGGGCCCCAGATCTTCTACCAAACCGCCTGAGTTTGCAATTTCTCTAAAATCAACGCCCGTTCTTCCGGGGTATTGACATTCAACAGCGCTTCGGGGTTGGGCGCATCGAGCAAATGCGCCGGACTGTTGATCAGCACTTTACGGGGGCAGCTCACCCCTTGGGCCAGGAATTGGAGCAGGTGCTGGTAACTTTTGGGTTCCCAAATCGTGATCAGCGGTTCGGGGAATCCGGTGTCTTTCGCCGCTTTAGTCGCAGACCAGCCCGGTGGTGGCGCGGTTTGGCGGAAAGCCGTGGCACAGGCATTGGGTTGCCGGTGCGCAATCAGGTGCCGGATTGTACCGGCATCGAGCAACGGCAGATCGCAAGCCACTACCAACCAGGCCGCATCCGGGTTGTGCTGAAAAGCCGAAAGAATAGCGCCCATGGGGCCCAGACCTAGAAAAGTATCGGCGATCACCGCTTCAGATGCAAAAGCCTGCATTTGTTCTGCGCGGCATGACAGGAAAATGTCTGTAATGCCCGATGTATGGAGCAGGCGCTTCAGGTATTGCCACTGGGGCATGCCGTGGTAAGCGAGTTCCGCTTTGTCGGAACCCATACGGGTACTTTTACCGCCAGTCAATATCAGGGCGTGGAGCGGCGGCTTCGTCAGTTTCGAATCCAAAAACGCGGCGATGCCGGCAGGCTGATTTAGATCAAATACCGGGAGATCTGCCCAATTGGGTATCTGCTGCCGGACGCTTGCAGGCAATTCGGAGGGTTGCCCATAATGTTCATCGCCGGCACGGGTGACAAACAGGTCCACCTGTGTAAGCCGTTCGGTTTTGCGTTGCAGGCTGTCGAATTTGCGCCTGTCGAGCAGCACGATTTGCCGCGTTGCAGTGAAATGATTGCCATTGATCAGCACGAGGTCGGCATCATTGAACAGCGCCCGTTGCAGCCAGGCGTTTGGTGGTTCCGCCAGGTCGAACCGTTGAAAATTTATTTTATCGGTGTAGTGGAGCGGAAAAACCGGGGCAGCAGCGCCGTTGTCGCCGCTTTGATGGTCGGCATCTACATAGGCTATCTGGAAATTGGAGCCGAATTGGGTGCGCAGGGCTTGGGCCAGTTGTTGAATGGTGCTGCAGGGGGCGCCCAAAAGGGCCCACTCATTGCGGCCAAAATGCCCGACGGCCGGCTTGGCGAGTTTATTGTGTTTTTGATGTTGCATACCGAATGCCGTGGTTTGATAAATGGCAGGAGGCAGATAGGGCACAAATTGCTTGTTTCATCGTGGAAAACCAAAGGGTCGGTCATATGTTTACGATTCGAATTAAAATCTTACCGCTTGATAACCGTTTCCGAAGCCGAACACCTCATTATGGCCCATTGCCTCGCTTTGGGGGCGGAAGAAATTCCATTGGAACAATCGTGGCGGCGCATTCTGCGCGAAGACCTGCACGCCGACCGGGACTTCCCGCCGTTTGACCGGGTAACCATGGACGGCATCGCCATCCGGTACGTCGATTTTGTGAATGGGCGGCACCTGTTCCCGGTAGCCGGCCTGCAGGCTGCCGGTGAAATCTGCCAGGAGCTTGAGCAACCGGGGATGTGCCTCGAAGTGATGACCGGGGCTGTTTTACCCCGGGGGACCGATACGGTGATCCGGTATGAGGACCTCCGGATGGCGAATGGCCAGGCCGAAGTCCTGGCTGAAACCGTCGCATTGGGCCAAAATGTACATCGGCAGGGGACCGACCGACAGGCCGGCGATCGGCTCGTTCCGGCAGGCCGCCGGATAGCGGCGCCTGAAATTGCCACGGCCGCCACGGTAGGCAAGGCAGTGCTGCGGGTGGCCCGCTTGCCGCGGGTAGCCGTCGTGTCGACGGGCGACGAGCTCGTCAGCATAACTGAAATGCCGCTCTCGCACCAGATTCGCCGGTCCAACGGATATGCTGTGCAAGCTATCCTACAGGAACAGCTGCGTTTGGAAAGTCAGTTGTTCCATTTCGCCGACGATAAAGACCGGATCACCCGGGGGCTTCAACACATGCTGGCGGACTTCGACCTCATCGTACTCACCGGCGCTGTTTCGGAGGGAAAATACGATTTCGTGCCGCAAGTACTCGACGCCGTGGGTGTGGAGCAGTGTTTTCATAAAGTGGCCCAACGGCCGGGCAAGCCTTTTTGGTTTGGCCGCTCACCCCGGGGGGCTGTCGTTTTTGCGCTGCCGGGCAACCCTGTTTCGGCCTTTGTATGCACCTGGCGTTATGTGTTGCCATTTTTGTACAAAAGCTTGGGCGTAGCGCATGCGCCGCAGCCGGTAGCGGTATTGGGCGAAAACCTGAGCTTCCGGCCGCGGCTGACGTATTTTTTACCGGTACGCCTGCTGTCTGCCGCCGACGGCACCTTGCAGGCGCTGCCGGCACCCGGTCATGGCTCGGGCGATCTGGCCAATTTGAATGAAGCCGACGCTTTTTTGGAATTACCGCCGGAACAAGATCATTTTTGCACCGGAGAAATATTCCCGGTGTATCCCTTCCGCTGATGCTTTACGATAACCACAGCCGGCCAGTCAACTATGTACGCCTGGCGGTAACCGACCGCTGCAACCTGCGCTGCTTTTATTGCATGCCGGAGGAAGGCATTCCGTTTGCGCCCCGGCGTGATATTCTGACTTATGAAGAGATGGAACGGCTGCTACGCGTACTGGCGGACATGGGGGTGAATAAAGTGCGGCTTACCGGCGGCGAACCCTTTGTGCGGCGCGACCTGATGCTGTTTATCGAAAAAATAGCAGCACTGGACGCCATAAAAACAATTGCGATCACCACCAACGGCACACTTACCGCTCCATTGGTGAAGCACTTTAAACCGCTTAAAGTGCATTCCGTGAACCTGAGTTTGGATAGCCTCGACCCGCAGCGGTTTTACGAAATTACCCGGCGCAATGCATTCGGCCAGGTTATGCGCACTCTGGACGAGCTCGTTGATCACGGGATCGATACCAAGATCAATACAGTGGTCATGCAAGGGCGCAATGAACAGGACATTCTACCCTTGGTGGAATTGACCCGGCGGCAGCCTGTCAGCGTGCGGTTTATTGAAGAAATGCCGTTCAACGGCACCGGCCAGCACCCCGAACATTGGGTCTGGGATCACCGGCGCATCCTGGCCCATATCGCCGAACATTACCCATCGCTAACCAAAATAACCGACCCGCCGCACGCCACGGCTTACAACTATGCTATCGACGGGCATCTGGGAGCCGTAGGCGTGATCGCGGCCTATAGTCGCACCTTTTGCGGCACCTGCAACCGCATTCGTATCACCCCGCAAGGGCTCCTCAAAACCTGCCTGTACGACGCCGGCGTTTTCAACGTGCGCGATCTCCTGCGCGCAGGCGCCACCGACGACGAATTGCGCATTGCCTTCCTCGAGGCCCTCGGCAACCGGGCTAAAGACGGTTATGAAGCCGAAAAACGCCGTTTCGGTATGCCGGTCATGGAGAGCATGACCACTATAGGAGGGTAACAAAAACGCGCCTTCGCCGGGCAAAAGAATATGGCGATTTGAATGGGCTGAAAAAACTACATTTGTTCGTTCGTTCACCTATTAAACGACCGACTTATGAAAACAAACTATCTCGCTATCGCTGCCTGTGCTGTGATCAACGCCGTGCTTGGTATGGTTTGGTATGGCATTTTCAGCCAGCAATGGATGGCGGGCAACAACCTGACTGAAGCCGCCATGAACGCCCGGGAAAATCCGACCCTGCCCGTTATCGTGAGCATCGCAGTCGCGTTGATTGCCGGTTACTTGTTCACGGTGTTGTTTCGCCGCATGCAGGTTGCCGATTGGATGGACGGCGCCAAAACGGGTTTCACGATCGGGTTGTTTGGGTTTTTCGGCACGATCGTGGGCAATATGTACGCTATGCGCCCGATGACGCTCAGCCTGATCGACGGCGGCTTTGTGTTATTACAATTTGCGGCTTTTGGCGCCCTAATCGGCGGTTGGCAAAAACGTTGACTCCGGGTGCCTGCTGACCCGCAGCCATTTGCGGCCCTTCATCTTTCGAAAACAGTACCTGTGCCCGATCCTGCACCGCTCGAAATCCTGTACGAAGACCCCGATTTCATTGCCATCAACAAGCCGCAGGGCATGTTGGTCCACCGTACGCGCATCAGCGCCGACACCGTGTTTGTCATGCAAACGCTGCGCGATCAGATCGGTATGCCGGTATTTACCGTTCACCGGCTCGACCGGGCCACTTCCGGCGTTATGCTCTATGGCAAAAGCGGGGCCGCCGCCGAACTGCTGGCAGCCTGTTTCCGGGAAAAAACAATCGATAAAAAATACCTGGCGGTAGTACGGGGTTGGACCGACGATCGGGGTACGGTGGACTATGCGGTGCGCGACCAGGACAAGTCGGGCGCCGAACTCCTGCCCGCCGTCACCCATTACCGGACCCTGGGCCGGAGCGAGGCGCCCCTAAGCATCGGGTACAAATACAAAACAGCCCGTTTTGCCCTGGTGGAAGCGGAGCCGGAAACCGGACGCCGTCACCAGATCAGAAAACATTTTGCCCATATCCTGCACCCCGTAATCGGAGACAAACGCCATGGAGACAACAAACACAACCGGTATTTCTGGGAAACCCTCCAATTGTCGCGCATGTTGCTGCACGCGTGGCAGGTCTCGTTCGAACACCCAATGACGCAACTACCGGTGCAGATCCAGGCGCCCGTAGATGATTTGTTCCAACAAGCCTTGCAATTGCTGAACCTTGACCGTTTTTATCCACACTAAATTTTCGACCATGAAAACACCGCTACTTACCCACTTGCGCCGGGCATTTCAGGTAGCCCAGCAGGCACACCGGCAGTCCGAAAAATCGCTCGACGATATCCTGGCCGAACACGACCAATACCGGCGCAGCCGCCGGCAATTTCTGCACTCCACCGCCCGCGCCGGTTTACTGCTGGGCCTGGGAGGCACGGCCGTGGCACAGGATTTCCTGGATGCTGTAACGGGCAAGCCGAAGTGCAAAATAGCCATTGTGGGCGCCGGGCTTGCAGGGTTGAGCGCCGCTTTTTATTTGCAGCAAAAGGGCGTCCAGGCCGTGCTGTTTGAAGGCGATAAACGCGTGGGAGGCCGGGTGAAAAGCGCTCGCATCTTCGACGGAGGCCGGTTGAACACCGAGATCGGCGCCGAGTTTATCGATACGGTACATGCCGACATGTTTGGACTGCTCAAGGCAGTCGGCCTGGAGGCAAACCTCATGGACGTGGATACCGACACTTTCGGCGTACGCGATGCCTTTTTCTTCGAAAACCGGCATTACACCCTGCAGGAAGTGTTAGCCGAATTCAAAGGCGTGTATCCGCAAATACAAGCCGATCAGGCTGCTGCGGCAGGGCGGCAGGCAGCCGTATTTGATCGGATGTCGATGGCCGAATATATCGACCGCCTTGCGGTGAGCCCCTGGGTAAAAAAGATGCTGGATGCGGCATTTCTCGGAGAGAACGGGTTGGAGGCCAGCCAGCAAAGCGCAGCCAACCTGCTCAGTATTTTTGCCATCCGGAATGAGGAATTCTACCCGTTTGGCGACAGCGACGAGCGGTTCAAGGTAATCGGCGGCAACGAACAGATCCCGCAACGCCTGGCGCAAAAACTCGAACCCCAAATCCGGTACGAACACCGCCTTACCGCCCTGCAGGAACACCCCAACAAAAGCATCACCCTGCGTTTTTCGGCCAGCGGGGCGCCCGTAGAGGAGACCTTCGACGTGGTTATTCTGGCGCTTCCTTTCAGTATTTTGCGCGATGTGGACATCCGCATGGACCTGCCCCCGCTCAAACAGCGCGTGATCCGCGAATTGGGCTACGGTACCAATACCAAATTTATCCTCGAAACCCGCGATCGCCCCTGGCGCAACCACAACTTCCGCGGTTATCTCTTCAATGAACAAATCGCCAATGGCTGGGACAGTGCGCAGATGCAAAACGACAACGCAGGCACCGGTGCTTTCACCTGTTTCTTTGGCGGCGAACACGGTAAAGCAGCCGTCCGGGGCACCGAACAAGCGCAATTGGCGTATGTCATCCCGGCATTGGAAGGCGCTTTCCCGGGCACGCAGGCGAGCCTGACGGGCAAAATGGAACTTGCGCCCTGGCCGTCGAACCCCTTTGTAAAAGCCAGTTATTCCTGCTTCATGCCGGGGCAGGTGCAGCTGTTCGAGGGCGTCGCCTTCGAGCCGGTACGCCATTTGTATTTCGCCGGCGAGCATACCAGCACCGATTATTGGGGATTTATGAACGGCGCTGCCGAAACCGGCCGCCGCGTGGCGGAAAAGGTGCTGAGAAAGATGCGGATACATTGAGTTTGAAGTTCGCACGAGGCTTAAAGGGGCGGTTAAAATGGTGTGCGTCTCAGGCAACTATATGTATAAACAAATGAAAGTCAAACAATAAAAATCGTTGCGCGCCTCGCAGCGGTGCAATCTTTGCAGAATCTATGTATCGCCGACTATTGCCGATCGCTTTTTGTTTGCTGGGCTTAGCTGACCTGTTTGCCGCTCCGCCCCAGCAGGCCAAAGTGGGTGTTTACCTGATGAACCTGTATGATCTGAACATGGACGAGCATTCGTTCTATGCCGATTTCTACATTTGGTTCAAATGGAAAGGTCCGATCGACCCCACTAATATCGAATTCGTGAACACCATCGAAAAATGGAGCATGGCTTCGGCGCCTTCGGGCGACGGCAGCGACAGCCTGCTCAAAGACGGCACCCAATACCGCATCTTTCGGGTGGAAGGACGCTTTTTTCACTCCTTCCTGCTCAGCCGGTTTCCGCTTGACCAGCATGTGCTGGATATCCAGATCGAGAATCCGGAGCATCCGGCCGACTCGTTGGTTTATCTGCCCGACACGTCGGGCGCTGCGATTCGAAGCACGCTGCAACTGGTGGGCTGGCAAACCGAAGGGTGCTCGCTCGAATCCTCGGTGCACGATTACCACAACAACTTCGGCAACCCGGAAGAAAACGCCCAGCGATACAGCACCCTTACCTACACGCTCACGCTGACGCGGCCCGTCAATTATTTTTTGCTCAAAATGATGTTGCCGCTCCTGGTGGTCATGCTGGTCAGTATCGGCGCGCTGATGCTTCACCCGACCCATATCGACACGCGTTCGTCGCTGCCGATCGGCGGGCTGCTCACAGCCGTTTTTCTCCAGCAATCCTACAGCGATGCGCTGCCCGACACGGGTTATATGGTATTGATGGATAAAATTTACCTCTTGGCGTATGTGCTCATCTCTCTGGTGCTGTTGCAGGTGATCCGTTCGGGCAACCGGTTGGTGCAACCCACTGCTCAACCCGAGAGCAGGCTCATTCGAAGAGAACAGCGGCTGGCGGTCTTTTATCTGCTGGTATTTTTGCTGGGGGTAATTTTGTTGAGCGCCTGGTAACTGAGCCACCCCGTAACCCTGGATACTCCTCGCCAGAACAGGCATTTTTACACGTTTATGATCTTCAGAACCGCAACAGAAACTGATATTCCGGCCATACAAATTGTGCGGCATGCCGTGCAGGAAAACAGGCTATCGGACCCCACCCTGGTCACAGATGCCGATTGCGCCGACTACCTGACCCGCCGCGGCAAAGGCTGGGTGTGCGAAACAGAGGATCGTATCGTAGGCTTCGCCATAGCCGATCTCAAAGGGCACAATATCTGGGCCCTGTTCGTACTGCCCGAATTCGAAGGGAAAGGCATCGGGAAAAAACTGCACGACGAAATGCTCGACTGGTATTTCAGCCAAACACCCCAAACAGTTTGGTTAGGCACCGCCCCGGATACCCGGGCTGAAGGTTTTTACCGGCGGCAGGGCTGGGTCGATACCGGCAAACTGCCGAACGGTGAAATACGCTTTGAAATGACAGTGGGCAACTGGAGTAAATAATGGTCGCCAAATCGAACCACAACATGCCCGTAATCGATTACCTCGCCACCACACTGGCCCGCCGCGACGAGGCGCCCAACATCGCACTGGCCGAACGCCTCACGGCGCAAAACGATGCCGCAGCCGTTGCCGAGCTGTGCACCCTGCTGGGCCACAAAAGCAAAGACATCCAAAGCGATGCCGTCAAGGTGCTCTATGAAATCGGCGAACGCAAGCCCGGCCTTATCGCCCCGCATGCTGCCGTGTTTTTGGATTTACTGGAGAGCAAAAACAACCGCCTGGTTTGGGGCGCCATGACGGCTCTCGACGCCATAGCCGCGGTGGCGCCCGGCGCGGTGCATGCGCAATTGCCGGCGATTTTGAAAGCGGCCGGTCGCGGCTCCGTTATTGCCAAAGACCATGCGATAGGCATTCTGATCAAACTGGCCGGCACCCCGCATTATGCCGATGATGCGCAAACCCTCCTGCTCGACATGATGCGCGACTGCGCCGCAAACCAGTTCCCAATGTACGCTGAAAACGCACGGCCCGTTATTTCCGGCGCGTTTAAAGCCGCCTTTGCCGGCCTGTTGGCAGAGCGTTTGGACGAGATCGAAAAGGAAAGCAAGCGGAAGCGGGTGGAAAAGGTGCTGAAACGATTGAAATAAGTAGCTGCGCTGTTGTTTGAGCGATTTAGCCCACCCTGGGCAAATGAAACATAAAATCGGGTCGTTATCCCCCGGGCGCGCTATTTTTGCGCACTTCAAGACAATCCAGATTTAGTATGCAGAGCTACGTGGACATCGAAACGCTGAATTACCAGATCCACCAGGAAAGCGCTTTCATCGAACAACTGACTGCCGAAACCGCCAAAATGATCGTTGGCCAGCAAGCCATGCTGGACCGCCTGCTCATTGGCCTGCTCACCAAAGGCCATATTCTGCTGGAAGGCATGCCAGGGTTGGCTAAAACACTGGCCATCAAAACGCTGGCCCGGGCCGTGGACGCCAAATTCAGCCGTATTCAATTCACCCCGGACCTGTTGCCGGCCGATATCATCGGCACACAGATCTACAACCCCACCCAATCGGAGTTCACGGTGCGGAAAGGGCCGATCTTTGCCAATTTTATCCTCGCCGATGAGATCAACCGCGCGCCGGCCAAAGTGCAAAGCGCCCTGCTTGAAGCCATGCAGGAGCGCCAGGTGACCATCGGCAACGAAACCTTCCGGCTCGACGAACCTTTCCTGGTGCTCGCCACTCAAAACCCCATCGAGCAGGAAGGCACGTACCCACTGCCCGAAGCCCAGGTGGACCGCTTTCTGCTCAAGGTCAAGATCGGATATCCCGACAAAAACGAAGAACGCGCCATCATCCGGCTCAACCTGAACAGCGAAGAACCCCTGGTGCGGCCGGTGGTATCCACCGGCGCGCTGCTGCGCGCCCGCGATGTACTGCACCGGGTTTATATGGATGAAAAGATCGAAGAATATATCCTCGACATGGTGATCGCCACCCGCGACCCCGCCCAGTACGGCCTGCGCAACCTGACTCCCCTGATTAGTTATGGCGCATCGCCACGAGCCAGCATCGCGCTGGCGCAGGCATCGCGGGCCATGGCCTTTTTGCGCCGCCGCGGTTATGTGATCCCCGACGATGTGCGGGCCATTTGCCCCGATGTATTGCGCCACCGGATCGGGTTGACCTACGAAGCCGAGGCCGAAAATGTGAGCCAGGAAGATATCATTGTTAAAATTTTGAATACCGTTGAAGTCCCCTAAACTGTTGAAGACCCCGGCTAGCGTCGCCCATTTGTTAATTTTTAAACCGGAAACGTGCTGAAGATTTTTTCATCCAACCGATTGTGGCATTTCTTTTTCCTTGGTTGTGTGCTCGCTCTGGCGCCTTCCTTCGTGTTCGCGCAAAAAAACAACGCCAAACCGGCCAAACCGGCAGCCTCCGCGCCGCCAACGGCCGCACCCGCAGCCAAAGACACCGCTGTGGCCCGCCTGTTCGACACTCGCACACAATTGAAATGGATCAAATACTTCAGGGGGCGTTTTGATGATGTTTCCGAAGTGATCGTAGCGTTGGGGTACGATGGCAGCAATTGCCGCGGTTATATGACGTATGCAAAAAGCCAGGAGCGGTTTGTCCTTGACGGCACGCTTGACGGCATGGTGCTTCTGCTCGACGAGCGCGACCTAAGTGGCACGGTTAGCGGACACCTTACGGGATCGCTCCAAGGCGACCAGATCGACGCCGAATGGACCAACGCAGCCAATACCCTGGGTGGCCGGCTGGCAGCCAAAGAAGCCACATCCAAACATCCGGGTAACCTGCATTGTGGCGACACTAAATGGGTGCACCGGTACATAGCGCGCGGGAACGACGGCCGGGTGGACCGTACCCTGGCGCGCGTTACCAACACCGC
>JBGARJ010000036.1:0-56464 GCA_044230315.1 Saprospiraceae bacterium | reverse complement strand
CGATGGATGGACGGGGCGGGGCTAAGTTAGCGCGTGTGGGGTATTTTTTGGGTCGCGTTTTCGAAGTTTAAGGGCCGGGGGCCAAAAAACTGCTGCGGCACCTTCTTTGTGGACGGCAAGATGCCGCTGTATCCGGGCTGTACGGAAAACGGGTAGGCGATTTTTTGCGATGCGCCGGCACGGCCGCCCCGCATGCGGCCGTGCCGGCGTTTTTTTAGAGGCCTGCGCTGTTGAAGAAGAGGAGTTTTAGGTCGACAGCGTCCATGTAATGCAATTCCAGGTCCTCGGCTAGGGCGGGGTCGCGGCTGCCGCGAAGGAAGGCGGAAATAGCCCGGAGAAGGGCGGCAGCAGATATCGGAATATCTTGGGCCTTGAAAGTTTCCAATTGCTGCAATAATTCTCCGGTTGCTCCCGACTGTAGTGCTTGCGCAGCAGCGCTAATCAATTGAAAGCGATTGTTTTGGCTTTCGCCGCCGTCTTTTCGGTAAGCCGCATAGGCCTGCATGGCTTTTTGGCGGGCCTCAGCGGCGGCTTGACGATTGCCTTCAGAGGTTTCCAGGTCGTAGAGAATACCCCATGTTTTCCAAGGCTCCGCCGAGGGGCCAAGTTGGGATTTACACTCAACAGCCCGTAATAATTGTGTCCTGGCTTCAGACACTCGGCTTAACTTCATGAGGGAGTTGGCCATATTACTTCGCTGGATACCTTCTCCTTGCAGGTTCCCCAAAGCGGTATAAATCTCTGCTGCCCGTTCGACCATCCGGACAGCATCTTCCAACCGATCCATATCGTCGTATAAACTGCCAAGTTGACCCAGTGAACTAGCCTCCCCTTGTTTATTATTTTCCCGGATTTTAATCGCTAGCGATTCCTGGTAGGCTTTTTCTGCTGCTGTATAATTTCCTGCTTTGTGATGCACTATACCAATTTGATGCCATATCACCGCAACCTGTCTTGGCTCCCGGTATTGCTCAAAAATACTTTTTACCTCCTCATACAACTGAAATGCTTCGGTGTAATTTTTTTGCAACATCCGGACTGTGGCCAATTGGCCCTTCCCCACCGCTACTTCGCGTAGACCGCCTCTTTTTTCGGCCTCTTCAATTGCTATCAAATATTGTTGGGCTGCTTCGTCATACCTGCCCAAATCGCTAAAACAATCTCCCATTTCCGCTAAACACACCGAAGCCATCCGTTCGGCATGTGTATTCCCGTTTTGTGCCAGGGCCAAAAACCGCCGCCGCGCTTCCGCCAAAAAGGGCAAGGCCTGTTCTGACCGGCCACCCATTTCTAATACCCTGCCTAACCTTAAATTCGCCGTGGCTCGATCATATTCCGCTTCGGGGTAGGTCCGCCCGCCTGCCCGTTCGCATTGTTCCCACACTTCCCTGGCCAATTGGAAGGCTGCGTTCAAATCCCCCTGCTCCAAATATCGATCTGCCGCCGCGCTTTTGTGTGTGAATTGCGCATGGTTCCATTCCCCGATCGCCTGCGCTGCTTGTTCCCGGATACTTTTAGCAAATTGAACCACCTGCGGACGACCGAGGTTTGCAAAAAGAGCCTCTACCGTTTGTGCCTTGTCTACGATTAGTTCCGATTCGGCCGCTTGCGCCAGTTGCGCCAGCATGGCCACCAAGTTATCCTCCGCCAGGAGGCTTAAATCGGCAGACAATTGATTGTCCTTGGACCGTTGTCCATATAAAAACGCGCTCAAGCCCACCGTCCCTTCCAGCCACCGTATTCGCAAGGCCTCCACCGCTTCGGCCGTCAATTGGCTGCTTAAATACCCCGGCAGGGCCGGATCAAGCTTAAAATAATACGGGAACTCATCTAACGTCAAATCTGCCAAACCCACCGCTATCAGCGCCTCACCCGCCTGCGCTATAGTATCCTGCTCCACCTCGGCCACCATTGCCCAGGTCGCCACATCCGCTCCACCGTGGTACACCGCCAGGGCATCCACCACCGGCCGTATCTCGTCCGGCAAGCGCCGCAGCGACAACTCCAGGCTGGCGTACAGGCTGTTCTCCCGCTCCCCGGGGCGCCGGCGCTCCAACTCCGCCATCAGCTGGCTCAGGTCGGCGTTCAGGCCGGGCATGTTCCCGCCCCGCTCGGCGATGATTTTGGTGAGCAAAGTCAAAGCCCGGGCGTGGTAGTTGGCCGTGCGGGCCAGCGCGCCGAACTGCTTGTCGAGGTCTTCTGCGTTCAGGCTCGGCACCTCGATGCCTTCCTGTTCCATCACCTGCGCGATCAGGCGCAAGGCGTCGTAAGGGGCGAGCGCGCCGATGCGCACCGCGCACTTGCCCGCGTCGAAGGGCGCCGGCAGGGGCTCGCGCGTGGTCAACAGCAGCCGCGTGCGCGGATCGGGCGCCAGCAAGCGCGTAAAGAAATCGGTGAATTCCTGCGCCGGGGCTACCCCCGGCAACGGCTCGCCGCCGGGCAGGGGCAGCACGCTCTCCAGATTGTCCAGTACGATCAAGGTCGGGTATTCCTGCAAGCGCCGGTCCAGAACTTGAAGCGCCTGCTCTTGGGTTCCGAATTCGGCGACCGAAAAATCCGCCCCTTCCAATTGCTTGCCCAATACATCGATCGCCGAACGGACATCCCGCAAGGTCTCGAACGACACGAAGGCCAGGCGGCCAAAACGCCGCGTGCGCAGCAGCCAGCGCGCCAGCTCCGTGGCCAGGGTCGTCTTGCCCGCACCGCCCTGGCCGATCAGCACCGCGTAGCGCTCGCGGTACAACAAACGCTCCAGGGCCAGCAACTCCCGGTCGCGGCCCACAAAACCGTGCGCCGGCTCGGGTGGCGTGGCGCCTAGGCGGGCCTTCCAGGCCTCGGCCAGGTGTTGCTTCACCTGCGCGCCCGGCACGCTGTGGACCAGTTGGGGGTCTTTCTGCTCCTGGAAGAGCACCGGCACAAACCAGTCCTGCAAGCGCAGTTTATCGCCGCCGGGCAGGTGCGCGCGCACGGCGTCGTCGTGCAGGGCCTGCTGGCCGGCCAGCATCGCCGCACCGATCAGCGAGCCCTCCGCCAGTTTGCAGTAAAACGCCACGGCGAATTTCTCCGCGGCGGTCACCAGCACGCTGTGCGACATGGCCGCCACCGAGGCCACCCCGTTTTCCAGCAGCGTGGCCGCCACCGAGGCTGTGGGGTCGTGGTCGGTTTGGGCCGACTGGCAGGCGTCGAGAAAGAACAACGGGATGCGGAGTTTGTCCAGTTCGGCGCCCAGGGCCTTGGCGCCCACGACCGCCGTGGCCCGGCCCTGGAGTTTTTTCTGCTCTTCGGCTTCGGCGCTCTCGAAGCACAGGGCGCCCAGGCCCTTGTCGCGGTCGAACACGCCGTGCCCGTCGAAATGCACCACCGAGAAAGGGCGGCCCAGTTGCGCCGCCTCGCGGATCTTTTTGCTCAGCGCCGGGAAGGTAGGCGTCTCCAGGATCGTCAATTCGGCCAGATCGCCCAGGGCGTCCACCGCCTGGAGCAGGGCCCGGGTGGCCGCCCGGTGGTCGATCAGGCCGGCTATTTTGTCCTCCGGCCGCGGGGCCACCAGCAGGATACGCAGCACGTCCTGCAGCGGCACGGGGTCTTTTTTCGCCCGGTTGGGCTGCATGCGCCGCACGCGCACGGGTTGCTGGCCCTGAAACAGGAATCCGCCCTTGTTTTGCTCAACAGCCGGGCGCTCCAGGCCTTTTTCGTGCAGGATCTCCCAGGGGGTGGAGAGCAGCAGCCCCGCGGCTTCATAGAATTCCGCCTGTTGGTCTTCCGGCAGGCCGGGCGGCGCGGTGGCGTTGATCTTGACCGAAAAGCGGCGTTCGACCTGTTTGTCGCCTTTCCACTCGAGCAGCAGCGCGCGCGCCGCTTCCTGGGTGGTAATGGCGTCGAACAGGGCCTTGCCCCAGACGGGTATCTGGCCGGCGATCTCCGCCGCGCGGCTCAGGATCTTTTCCAGGAACGGGTAATGCGGAAACTCCTCGATGTACCAGCGGATGCGGTCGGCCACATCGGGGCCCAGCGGCGAGATAAAGGTGAATTGGTCGCTCTCCACGCGCTCGCTGCCGTCGGCGGGATATAATTCGAGCCGGGCGCGGGCGCTACCCCGCCGCACCCCGCCTTCGGTGTACAACACGGGGTTTTCGAGCACCAGCGTGAGCTCGCTTACCGGCGGTTCGGGTGGCTGGAATTCCGGATCGGGGTCGTCGGGCAGGCGGCGGCCAGCGGCGGCCAGCAACGCGGGCATGGCCTTTTGCAAGCCGCCTGCAGCGGTGGACACCGGCACCGCCACCGGTTCTTCATCGAACATCCAGACGAGGGCGCCCACGGTTTGTTCGTCGAGCAGCAGCGTCACGATGCGCTTGCCGAGCGCCTTGGCGTGATCCAGTTCTATTTTAACCCACCTGGATTGGAAGGTGTTCGTCGATACGACGAGGAAGAAATACTCCGCTCCGGCAATGGCATCCTGGATTTCCTGGTGCAGCAGATCGCCGGCAAGCAGTTCGCGCGAATCGGCCCAGACGGAAACACCGGCAAATTCGAGGGCCTGGCGCAGGGATTGGACGAAGGGATCGTCTTTGGAAGCGTGGGAGATGAATACTTCTTTGTTCATTTTGGCGGATGGGTGGCTTTGTCGCGGAACACAAGGGGTGAAGGCGGACGGCTATGCGCGTGATTAAATTTCGGTCGCCGGGCTGCAAGCGGCCAATTTTGGTTCATGCTTCGTTAAAATTTTCGCCATAGGCACCCGGCTATGGCTGCAAATTTTGCCTCGCCTGAAACAAAATTGGCGCGCTTTCGCTCCGGCACCGAAAATTTAAACACGCTCGAAGTTATGCAGTTCCCGGAAATTTCCGGAGGACAGGCGAGAAAAACCGCCCAATGCAAAAGGCGCATATGCAACAGGGCGGTACAGCGGCGCAGCGGCCCAAAAAGATGAACCGCTGCACCGCCATACCGCCCTGCAAATGCTATATCCTGTTTTGCGCGCCGAAGTATCTGCGTCAATGCAGTGCGAACGGGTTATTTACCCGCCGGCCCGCTCAATAATTGATCTTTTCGAGCCGCGTGTCCAGCATTTTTTTCTTCCGGAAATACTCGGAAACCATGATGTACCCCGGCTTTCCGGGGAACACCCGCAGGTCGGTGCCCTCGGTTTTGAGGCTCAGTTTGTCGGTCGAATACGCGCCCTCGGCCAGGCTCACGATGCCAAACGCGCCGCTCCGCGTGGTGCGGCCCCAATCGACATACCCCACCGAAAACACCGTTTTGCTTTTGTTCAATTGGGTAAACCCGTAGTTGAACCCGCCATATGCCTTGACCATCAACGCCAGCAGTTGCGGGCTGGCAAACTCGGAGCCCGACGGCATCTCGACGTGATTGGCGGTTTTATCAAACACTTTTACCGATTCGAGCGTGAAATCGGGGGCAAACTGGAAGATGTACAAATCCTCCACCACGATCTTGGCCAGTCCCACGTTCCCGCCGCCCAGCATGGCCGAGGCGATCCCCAGGCCGCTGGCGGCCTTGCGGTAACTTTCGGCTACGGCATACACTTTGCCGTCGGCCATTTGGAAAATATTGTGGAAAAAGAGGTAGCCCACCTTTTCGATCCGGCCCCGGTCGTCTACCGGCAGCGCCTTGCTGACATCTTTGGCCCAGGAAATGAATTTTTTGCTCAAATACTCGCCCTTGTCGTCGAGCGTCACCGCGAACAGGCCGTTGCTTTTGTCTTTGGCGATGTTCTCGTCGTTGTCGAAATACAAGCCGAACAGCACGATGTTTCCGGTGGCCGGATCGGTGTAGCCGTTCATGACCTGGAGTTTGTACTTGCTGTCGATCAGCGGTTTTTCGAACACTTTTTTACCCGTGCTCAGATCGACGCCCAGGAGCAAAAACTCCACGTTGCGGCTCAAGGCCCCCGGCTTGGACACGACGGAACTAAACACCACCCGTTCGTTGGCCGCCAGGAACGTAGCCGTGACGTAATCTTTCAGTTCCGGGTTGGACTTGTACACCCACCCTTTTTCGCCTTCTTCCGGGAAATAACGGATCTCGTACCCCACGTCCTTGTTTTTCACCACGCCGTAGTTCAGAAAGCCTTTGTTCTCCAGGTCGAACAGCGAATAACTCTTGATCTCATCGCTGTTCTGGGCATTGGCCATGTAAATTTCCTGGCGCGACAAGGGGAATGTCTTCTTCGATTTCAGTTTGGCGTTTTGGTCGTATTGGTAAAAAATGGCCTGCTTTTCTTTGGTATCGAAGAATTTGAGCAGGATCGACTGGCCGTCGTAGGAGGCTTCCTGCAGCGAAAAATATTTCGACTCGGTGATTTTGTTGCTGCTCACCTCGTTCAGGTTGGCGTCGAGGATCCGCAGCAGGTAGGCGTTGGTGTTGCGGTCCACTTTGTCCACCTTATAGAACAGGAAGTAGCCGTTCACTTCATTGTCTTTGATGATGGTGCCCATGTTTTTCAGTTCGATGGTGAGCACGTCGTCGAACGATACTTTTTGGGCCTGAAGAGCGGTAAAGGCGGTCAGGAGGGCCGCCAGCAGGGGCAATACAATTCTTTTTTTCATGGCAAATCGGTTGAAAATGAGCAATACAGTATCAGCCGGGCGGCTCACAGGGCGCGCACTTCGGCGGCAAATCTTCCGCGGGGGAATTGTTCCAGGTATTGTTTTCTCAGGGTTCTGATCTCGGCATCGTTTCCGCGGAGCGCGGCGGCGCGGCAGCAGGCGAACAGGAAGGTTTCGTTGGCGCCGAAGCGGGCCTGGCGGTCGTTCAGGTAGTGCAGGGTCAGCGCGGAAAGATCGCGGGCGCGGAGGTTCTGGATAAACGTGAGCACCGCGCGGTAGGGCGCTGGCGTATCGCCCGCGGGCAGTTCGACGTGGTTGCTGAGCTGGTGCGCCTGCTGGGCGGTAGCCATCGAGCAGAGGCACAGCCCGACCATGCCGTGGAGGTAGCCGTTGTCGGGATATTTGTCGAGCAGGAGCAGCGTCTGGTACAGGCAGGCGCCGTAATCGCCGCCGTCGAATTCGCTCTGGATCATTTCGAAATCGCTGGTCTCCACCACGGCCTGAAAGCGCGCCTCGGGCTGGATAAATTTTGATTTATCGGTTGAGAACTCCTGCTTCCGGAGCAGTTCGATGCGTTTTTTACAGTCGGGGTGGGTTTTAAGCGAGTCCTCCAGCCAGGTTTCTTCCGTTTTGTTGACGCCGCCGAACAGGGTGGATTCCTCGGTGAGCCAGGTATCTTTGAAGGGATACGCCGGCGAGTCGAAGGCTTTTTTCAGGTCGGGCGTTTGCGGGTATTTTTCGTCGTCCACTTCGTCGAGCAGGGCCAGGCAGCGCAGGGCCTCGCGTTCGTCGTAGGCGGTGTTGCGCAGGTAGATCAACGCCATCGAGTCGGCTTCGCTTTCGTGCAGGCGGCTATGGCGCCGGTCGGTAAAGACCATGCCCTGCAGCAGTTGCATGGCTTTTTCGTTGCGGCCGTAGGCGCTGCGGGCGATGGCCCGGATCTCCTGCTGCGTTTTTTTCGAATTCAGGTTTTCGACATACCGCTGGATGGCGTTGTTGACGTGGTTGAGGGTGTAGTGCGCCAGTTCGTGGCAGAGCACGAAGGCGATCTGGCTTTCGTTTTCCAGCCGCCGCACCAGGCCGATATTGAGCAGCAGGGTGCCTTCGCCCAGGCAAAGGGCATTGGGCGAGGGGTCGCGGCTGATGAGGAGGCGGATATCTTTGGCCGGAATGGCCGGGTTGGTGCGGAAAATTTCGTCGAGAATAGCCTGGTAATAAGCGTTGAATTCGGTGTTGAAAAGAAAAAGCCCGTCTTCAATCCCGTCGGTCAGAAAGAGGTAGCGCTCCGCATAAATTTCCCCCAGGTCTTTCCGGTTGGGTTTGGGCAGTTTCTCCACATCGGCGGTATAGCGCTTTTCCAGTTTGGCCAGCAACGCGGCTTTGGCCGGCGGTTTGGTGGAAAGCGGCTGGTAATCGGTTGGGGCCTGGCCGTATAAGGCCCGGGTGAGCAACAGTGCGATCAGGGGTAGGTACAGACGCATGGAAGTAGGGATAAATCGGCTATCAGGCCGGGTAAAAATGCGTATAGGAACAATATTTCACCCGGAAAAGATGCCTCAAAAGTAAAGAAAAATCACCGGACGCAGCCGTTAAATTTCCGGGCCCGGTGGCGCGACGCCGGTTGGCGAACGCCGGCAAACCCCTACTTTTGCGCCGCCCGCCGAAAAAGGGCCCTGTCCACATGAAACAACTCATCGAATGCGTGCCCAATTTCTCCGAGGGCCGCGACCTGACCATTATCAAGCAGATCACCGACGCCATTGAAAGCGTGGAAGGCGTAAAATTGCTCGACGTCGACCCCGGCAAGGCCACCAACCGAACCGTCGTCACCTTCGTCGGCGAACCCGCGCCCGTGATCGAGGCCGCCTTCCAGGCCATTCGCAAGGCCTGCGAACTGATCGACATGCGCAAACACAGCGGCGAACACCCGCGCATGGGCGCCACCGACGTGTGCCCGCTCATACCCGTGAGCAATATCTCGATGGCCGAAACCGCCGACTGGGCCCGCCGCCTCGGCGAACGCGTGGGCAACGAACTGGGTCTGCCCATCTACCTCTACGAAGCCGCCGCCAGCCGGCCCGAACGCCAAAACCTGGCCGCCATCCGCGCCGGCGAATACGAGGCCTTACCCGACAAACTGGCCCGCCCGGAGTGGAAACCCGATTTCGGGCCCGCAGCATTCAATGCCAAAAGCGGCGCCACGGTGATCGGCGCACGCGATTTCCTGGTGGCCTACAACATCAACCTCAACACGACCTCCACCCGCCGCGCCAATTCCGTCGCCTTCGACGTGCGCGAGATCGGCCGCGTTGTCACCGATCCGGCCTCCGGCAAACCAAAACTGGACGCCAATGGCGAGCCCCTGCGGCAACCCGGGGTGTTGAAAGGCGTGAAGGCCATCGGCTGGTATATCGAGGAGTACGGCATCGCCCAGATATCGATGAACATCACCGATGTGCAGGCCACGCCGCTGTATCGCGCCTTCGAAGCCTGCCGCGAAAGCGCCGACCGCCGCGGCATGCGCGTGACCGGCTCCGAACTGGTGGGCCTCGTGCCGCTCGACGTGCTGCTCGAGGCCGGGCGGTTTTTCCTGAAAAAACAAGAGCGCAGCGCGGGCGTGAGCGAGGAAGAACTGATCCGCATAGCCGTCAAATCGATGGGTCTCGACGAACTAGCGCCGTTCGACCCGCAGCGCAGGATCATCGAATACAACATCGCCCAGGACGACCCGGCCACGGCCAAAAAACTGGTCCGGAAAGACCTCCGCGCCTTCGCCAACGAAGCCGCCAGCGAGAGCCCGGCGCCCGGCGGCGGCTCGGTGAGCGCTTACGTGGGCGCTCTCGGCGTGTCGCTGGCCACGATGGTGGCCAACCTGAGCGCGCACAAACGCGGCTGGGACGAGCGCTGGGCCGAGTTTTCAGCGGTGGCGGAGCAGGGCCAGCGGATCAAAGACGCCCTCCTGCGCGCCGTGGATGAAGACACCGACGCCTTCAACGCCATTATGGAAGCGTTCGGGCTGCCCAAAGGGAGCCCGGAGGAAAAAGCCGCCCGCAGCGCCGCCATCCAGGAGGCTACCCGCGGCGCCATCGAGGTGCCCCTGCGGGTGCTGCGCCTGGCGCTGGAAAGTATGCCGCTGATCCGGCAAATGGTCGAAACCGGCAACCCCAACTCGATCACCGATGCCGGCGTGGGCGCCCTCTGCGCGCGAACAGCCGTATTCGGCGCCGCGCTCAATGTAAAAGTGAACGCCACCGGTTTGAGCGACAAGGCTTACGGCGCCCGGGTGGTGGCTGAAGCCGACGCCGCCATCGCCGAGGCAACCCGCCTGGAGGCCGGTATTCTCGCCATCGTCCGGGAAAAAATGGGCGTTTGATACGCGGCGAATAAAATTTTAAAGCCGGCAAAAGTTAACCGCCGGGCATTGAACTTTTCGCCGGCATGCGACGTTTGGTCGCATGCCGGCGTCTTTTATTTTGCCTGGCCGGCAAATTCCCGCGTTCGTTGAAATTTTATTTTCGTTCGTCGAAAAAAGCCATAAACGAAGGAAACGATTTGTGCGCAAATCGTTTCCTTCGTTTACCTTTGCGCCATGTTTCCAGAACAGCAGGCAAAATGGCTTAAACGGGTTGAAGACCTGTTTATGCGCTACGGCATCAAAAGCCTCACGATGGACGATGTGTCGCGCGAGTTGGGTATTTCCAAAAAAACCCTGTACCAGTTTGTCGACAGTAAAGACGACTTGGTCAACAAGGTGCTCGAACGGCATATCGAAGAAGAAAAATCGACCTGCGCACACCTCGCCGTAGGCGCCGGAAATGCCATCGAGGAGATGTTTATGGTGATCGAGAGCAATGCGCAACAATTGCAGCAAATGAAGGCCAATGTGGTGTACGACCTGCAGAAATACCACCGGGAGGGCTGGGAGAAGATCCAGTCGTACCAGCGCGGTTTTTTATACGACATCGTGCGGACCAACCTCGAACGCGGGGTGCGCGAAGGGCTGTACCGCTCCGATTTTGACATCGATGTCACGGCCAAAATGCACATTGCCCTGTCGTTTCACCTGTTCGATGAAGACCTGTTTCCCCAACACCACTACCCCAAAGAAGTCTTGTTTCGCGAGTTCCTGCTGCATTACCTCTACGGTATTGCTTCGGACAAAGGGCTCCAGCTATTGAAAGCAAAATTATCCTGATATGCACCGTATTCTATTGCAAGCACTATTCCTGACCAGCGCCTGGGCGCTCTTGCCAGCAGCCACCGCATCCGGGCAAACCCCCATGCGACTGGCCGATTGTATCCAGTATGCCTACGACAACAACCCGCAGATGCGGATTGCCCAACTGCAGGTGACCGACGCCGACTGGCAGATCAAAGAGAACAAAGCCATCGGTTTTCCACAACTGGCGGCCGGCATCTCGTACCAATACTTCATCCAGCGCCCGGGCATACCCGCCAGCATATTCGCCTTCGGGCCGGGTTCCGACACGCTGGGCGACATCAAGATCGCCTTTAGCGCCAAACACAACCTCACCCCCAGCCTCGCCTACAACCAACTGCTGTTCAGCAATTCGTACCTCATCGGGCTGAAAGCCGCCCAGTATTACCGCGAGTATGTGGCCGACCAACTGGCCGTCACCCGGCAGACCCTGCGCGACCAGGTGACCGACGCATACCTGCCCGCCCTGCTCATTGCCGAAAACCTGGGTATCCTGGATAAGAACATCGGCAACCTCGAAAAACTGCTCTCGGAGACCAAAGCCACCCAGCAAGCCGGTTTTGCCGAGCAACTCGACGTCGACCGCCTGGAACTCTCCCTGTCCAGCCTCAAAGCCGAGCGCGACAACATCGTCCGCCAGCGCGAAATCGTGGTCAATGCGCTCAAAATGGCCATGGGCATGCCCGTCAAACAAGCCCTCGAACTGGCCGACGACGTGCAAAAACTGATGAGCGAATACGCCGGCGCCGACCTGACGTCCGAACTCAATTTCATGAACCGCCCGGAGTATATCCAGTTGCTCAAAGGCCGCGAGTTGAACCTGCTCCAGGCCAAACTGTATGAAAAGCCCTGGATGCCCACCCTCGCCGGCTTTCTGCAATATCAACCCGGCTGGCAGGGCGCCTTCGCCGAAGGGAAAAAATGGTTTTTCATCCCCTCCGCCATTGCCGGCGTTTCGTTGAGCATTCCAATCTGGGACGGCGGCGCCAACAAGGCCCGCCGCGAACGCGTGCTGGTGACCGTGCAAACCATCGAGGCGCAAAAACAATTGCTCGAAAACGCGCTGACACTCCAACTGGAAAATGCCCGCAAACAATACCAGAACGCTACAGAACGCGTGCAAACCCAGCAGAAAAACCTCGCCCTGGCCGACCGGATCTACACCACCACCCAGACCAAATACAAATCTGGCGTGGGCTCCAGCTTCGAACTCGTATCCGCCGAACAACAGCTCTACTCCGCCCAGCAAGCGCTTCTCCAGGCCCAATACGACCTGCTGTCGGCCAAAGTAGCGGTGAAAAAAGCGCTCGGCGGAAACTAAGCTCCTCCGGCCATACCAACCCATTCTCAACAATTGACTTCCATTTTCAAAAAATACAGCATGAAAAATACAGCCCTTGCTCCTTTGTCCATCGGCCTCCTGGCACTCGTTCTTTTTGCCGCCTGCGGCGGCCAGCAACCCAAAGACAAAGCCGCCCAACTGGCCGCCCTCAAAGACCAGAAAACCCAGATAGAAGCCCAGATCGCCCAACTGGAAAAAGAGGTGGGCGCCGGCCCGGCCGTCCAGCACGTTCATACCGTGGGGCTGACCGAACTTCAGCCCGGTATGTTCCGCCACTACATCGATCTGCAGGGCAAGGTAGACGCCGAAGACAACGTGCCCGTGACGGCCAAAATGCCTGGCACCCTGACCAAAATCCTGGTCAAAAACGGCGACCTCGTCAAAAAAGGCCAGCTGCTGGCCCAAATCGACGACGACGTGATGCTCAAAGGCCTCGCTGAACTGGAACTGCAACTCAAAACCGCCGAGGATATCTACAACCGCCAAAAGGGTTTGTGGGACCAGAAAATCGGCACCGAGATCCAGTTTATCCAGGCCAAAACCAACAAGGAAGCCCTCGAACAGCGCATCGCCACCACCAAGGAACAGTGGCAGCAAACCAAGATCTACGCGCCCATCGGCGGAACCGTCGACCTGGTGCTGCTCAAAACCGGGCAGGCGATCTCGCCGGGTTATCCGTTGTGCAACATCATCAACCTCAGCCAATTGAAAATCGTGGGCAACGTACCCGAAGCCTACGCCGCCAAAGTGCGCCAGGGTTATGCGGTGCAGGTATTTTTTCCGGATCTGAAGAAAGAGATCACCTCGCGCGTGACCTACGTCAGCAAAATGATCAACTCGACCAACCGCACGTTCTCGGTGGAATGCGCCCTGCCCGCAGGCGCCGACTACCGCGCCAATATGATCGCCGTGCTGAAAATCATCGACTATCAAAACCCGAACGCCATCGTCATCCCCGTCAACCTCATCCAGACGGCCGAAGACGGCGAATTCGTACTCGTTGCCGATAAAAACGACGACAAAGCCGCTACGGTCCGCAAAGCGCTCATCAAACAAGGCAGCAATTACAACGGCATGGTGGAAATTGCCAGCGGCCTCAAAAAAGGCGATTGGGTGATCTCGACCGGTTTCCAGGATGTAAACAACGGCGAAACCGTTCACTTCTAAGGACCTGCCCCCCATCGCTCCATCCTTCAATCCTTCCATGTCATGAAAGAATTTAAACCAACCAGTTGGTCCATCGATAACCGGACGAGCATCCTGATTATCACCGTCCTGATCACGCTCGCCGGCATCATGTCGTACAACTCCCTGCCGAAGGAACAATTTCCCGACGTAGTGGTGCCCACGATCTTTGTCTCCACCGTGTACCCCGGCGCATCGCCGTCGGACATGGAACAACTTGTCACCAAGCAAATCGAAAAGCAGCTCAAAGGCATCAACGGGGTGAAGAAAGTCACCTCGTATTCCATCCAGGACTTCTCCAACATCATCGTGGAGTTCAACACCAGCCTCGATGTGGTGCTCTGCAAGCAAAAGGTGAAAGACGCCGTGGATAAAGCCAAGCGCGACCTCCCCACCGATTTGCTCGACGATCCCACGGTGTCGGAATTCGACATCTCCGAAATCCCGATCATGAACGTCAATATCTCGGGCGATTTCAGTCTGGACAAACTCAAAGACTACGCCGAGAAACTCAAAGACCGCATCGAGGAAATGCGCGAGATCACCCGCGTCGACCTGGTGGGCACGCTCGACAAGGAGGTGCAGATCAACCTCGACAAATACAAAATGGCCGCCGGGCTGTTCACGTTCCGCGATATCGAAAACGCCATTGCAGCGGAAAACATGACCATTTCGGCGGGCAACGTCGACATCGGCGGCATGACGCGCTCGGTATCGATCCGCGGCGATTTCAAGGACATCGAACAGATCAAAAACATCCTCGTTTCGTCGCAATCCGGCGCCCAGACCTACCTCAAAGACCTGGCCGAGGTAAAAATGGGCTATGCCGAACAGGAGAGTTTCAGCCGCCTGAACGGCAAAAACGTCATCGCGCTCAACGTGATCAAGCGCTCCGGCGAAAACCTGATCAATGCCTCCGACAAGATCAAGACGATCGTCGAGGAGATGAAAAAGTCGGATTTCCCGGCCAACCTCGAGGTGGTGATCACCGGCGATCAAAGCCGCTCCACCCGGGTCACGCTGCACGACCTGATCAACACCATCATCATTGGTTTTATCCTGGTGACGATCATCCTGATGTTTTTCATGGGCGGCACCAACGCCATTTTTGTGGCCATGTCGGTGCCCTTGTCCATGTGTATCGCTTTCCTGGTGCTGCCCGGTTTTGGGTTTACCCTGAACATGATCGTGCTGTTTGCCTTTCTCCTCGGGCTGGGTATCGTGGTCGACGACGCCATTGTGGTCATCGAGAATACGCACCGTATTTACCACGATGAAAAACTGACCATCATTTCGGCGGCCAAAAAAGCCGCCAGCGAGGTATTCCTGCCCGTGCTCTCGGGCACGGCCACCACCCTGGCGCCGTTCTTCCCGCTGGTGTTCTGGGGCGGTATTTTTGGCAAGTTCATGCACTTCCTCCCGGTCACCATCATCATCACGCTCACGGCCTCGCTGGTGGTGGCCTATATCATCAACCCTGTATTTGCCGTGTGGTTTATGCGCCGCGAGGGCGACGACGCCGTGCAGGTAGACCCCCGCAAATCGCGCCGCCGAGCCATTATCGGGTATGTGCTGTACGGTTTGGCGCTGGTCTATTTTTACGTCAACGGCGACCTGTTCATGGGCAACCTGATGGTTACCCTCGCCCTGCTCATTGTCTTGTACCGCTACGTGCTCGACGGCGTGGTGACGCGCTTCCAGACGCGGGCCTGGCCGGCTATTCAGAACGTGTACGCCCGTTTTCTCGAATTTGCGCTGCGCCGCCCTTGGACGATGCTGATCGGCATGTTTGTGTTGCTGATGGGCTCCTGCGGCATTACCGCGTCGCGCCAGGCCAACGTGGTATTGTTCCCCAAGGCCGACCCCAACTTTATCTACGTGTACCTCAACATGCCGGTGGGCACCGACGTGAATGTGACCGATTCGCTCACCCGCATCGTCGAACAGAAGGTGGTGGAAACGCTGGGCCCAAACAACCCGGTTGTGGAATCGATCATCGCGAACGTGGCGCTGAACGCTTCGGAAGACCAGTTTGACCGGTCCGCCACGTCCAACAAGGGCAAGGTGGGCGTCGCATTCGTCGAATTCGGCAAACGCCACGGCGTAAGCACCAAGGCCTATATGGACAAGATTCGCGAGGCCACCAAAGGGATCATCCCCGGCGCCGAGATTACGGTCGACCAGGAGCAGGGCGGCCCGCCCACGCCGAAACCGGTGTCGGTGGAAATCCGCGGCGACGACTTCGCCCAGTTGTCCCGCGTTTCGATGGAAGTCAAACGCTACCTCGACTCGCTGGCCATCCCCGGTGTGGAAGAGTTGCGCAGCGACCTGATCGTGTCGAAGCCTGAGATCAGTGTGCAAATCGACCGCGATCGCGCCAACCGCGAAGGCATCAGCACCGCGCAGATCGGCTCCGAATTCCGGACGGCCATCCTCGGCAAGGAAGCCAGCAAATACCGCGACGGCGAAGACGAGGTGCCCATCAACGTGCGCCTGCAAAAAGACCAGCGCGAGAACATCAACGCGGTGGAGAACCTGAACATCACGTTCCGCGACATGAACATGGGCGGCGTGCTGCGCTCGGTGCCCATGGCGGCGCTGGCCGACGTGCGCTACACCAACACATTCGGCGGCATCCGCCGCAAAGACCAGGAACGCATGGTCACGCTGGCGTCCAACATCACGGCCGAATACCAGCCCAAGCAAACACAGGTGGTCGACGCGGTAAAAGCCGCCCTGCTCAACCTGCCGAAATACGAAGGCGTGACGGTGGGTTTTGCCGGCGAAGACGCCGAAATGATGGACGCCATGAACTTCCTGGGCCGCTCCCTGATCATCTCGCTGTTCATTATCCTGATCATCCTGGTAACCCAGTTCAACTCCTTTGGCAAAACGCTGATCATCCTGACCGAGGTCATCTTCTCCATCATCGGCGTGCTGCTCGGCATGGCCATTTTCAATATGGACTTCTCGGTGATCATGATGGGTGTGGGCATCGTGGCTCTGGCCGGCATCGTGGTGCGAAACGGGATATTGCTGGTGGAATTTACCGACCTGCTGCGCTCCGAGGGTAAAAACGTGCACGACGCGATCGTGGAAGCCGGCCGCATCCGGATGACGCCGGTGTTGCTCACCGCAACGGCGGCCATTCTCGGCCTGATCCCGCTGGCCGTCGGGTTCAATATCGACTTCGAGAGTTTGTTCGCCACCGGCGATCCGAAGATCTATTTCGGCGGCGACTCGGTGGCTTTCTGGGGACCCTTGTCGTGGACCATCGTGTTCGGCCTGGGCTTCGCCACCTTCATCACGCTGATCATCCTGCCGGTGATGTATTTGAAAGGCTGGCAGTTGAAACAGTGGTGGAACCGGCACGCATAAGCGGTTTTATCCGGCGGAAATTGGTTTAGGCCCGCCCGCCCGCGACAGAAAACTCGTGTACATTCGTTTGTGATGTACACGAGTTTTCCTGCTTACAGTAGTGAGGGCTCCTGATTCCGAAAAAGAAATTAGTTTTGTGAGCACTTACGGCTCTTTTGCGGAACACCGGACTTGTATCAGGAGGCGGATGCAGAAGGAAGAGGGCCATGAACCCGTGTACTCCTATCCATACGTTTTGGGGTTTAAGTTCGACTTTAGCCTGTTTAGAAACACAAAAGCGCTTCCAAGAATTTGAGCGTGCTTAAATTTCGGTGCCGGAGCGAATATTTAAACACGCGGCTCTTACTATTTGATCACTCCGTTTCGATTTCTGGCCTTTTGCAAAAACACTGCAGATGAAGATCAATTATGTTACCTTATACTGCCTCGCTTTTTTGGCAGCGGCGTTTGCGTTTTGCACCAAAAGCGACCCGCAACCGGTAGAAGAAAGCCCGTTTTTCACCTTTTTCGATCAACCCGCGATTACCATCGATACTACGCCCGTGGCCGCCACGACCTGGGAATACGGGTTTGTTTTCAATCCGCTCAAAGACGGGAAGGTCACGCAATTGGGGTTAAAACTGCCCGTGACCGGTGCATTTCACGTCAAACTCTGGGATTTGACGGGCGCCAGCCCTCAAATTCGCAGCGATCAAACCGTCACATCCGCAAGCAGCCATACTCCCGCCTTTGTAGCGATTTCACCCGTTGCCGTCCGGAAAGACGCCCAATGGGGGGTCACCGTAGTGGCCAATTCGTTTTACCGCATCCAAAAAAAGGACGCCTCTGCATTTAATTTCCCGCAGGTGGTCGACAATATCCGGATTGTGTCTTTTAACGAAACCATGAGCGGGATGAGTCAGGACAGTTTCCCGCAGACCGCCAACCTGAAACGCGTGGCGCCTTGTGTGAATGTCGTTTTTGTAGCCGATTGAAAAAGTGGTGCGCACCGCTCTCCGGCTCAACGATCCGATTATGAAAACAGTCATCTGGGTACTCTGTTTTTGGGGACTGGGCTTTGTGCCGCTTTCGGCGCAGCAAAGACCTCTGGATTCCCTGATTGCCGTTGAAAAAACCTACCAGAAGGAGGACACCATGCGAGCAACCCTCCTCAACGACATTGCCCGGCATTACTACTCCATCGACCCACAGACGGGGTTGCAGTACGCCGACAAGGCAATCGCCCTCGCCGAGAAACTACCCGATAAAAAATTCCTCGCCGGCGCGTACAGCGCCAAGGGCACCAATAAAATGGCCCTGGCCGATTATTCTATTGCATTAGACTATTATCAAAAGGCCCTGGCAATAAATGAACGTATCGGAAACCTGCAGGGTAGCGCAAACAACTATAACAATATTGGACTCGTCTATTATTTTGTATTCGACTATCCGAGGGCGTTGGAGTATTACCAAAAAACCTTATCGCTGTACGAGAAAATCGGCAACAAATCCGGAATGGCCAACAGTTTTGGCAATATGGGCAATATCTACAATGAATTGCACGACTATCCGAAGGCTATCGAATTCTATCAAAAAGCCCTGGCCATCAATGAAAAATCGGGCAATACACAAAACGTTGCGGGCATATTGGTCAACATTGGCAATGTATACACCCAGCTGTCCGATTTTAACCGCGCGCTCGAGTTCAAGCAGAAGGCCCTGGCCATCAATGAAGAATTGGGCAACCAAGCGCAAATTGCCAACAACCTGAGCAATATCGGCAATGTGTATACCCAATTGTCCAACTACCACATGGCGCTGCAATACCACCAGCAAGCGCTGGCGATCAATGAGCGCATCGGCGATAAAAAGGGTATCGCGGCCAACCTCGCCGGGATCGGCGCCGTTTACCTGTTGCAAAGGAACTATTCCCAAGCCGCCGAATTCGAGCAAAAAGCCCTCGAACTGGCGCATAGCATCGATTTTTGGTCGATAGAAAGCGAAACCCTGCTTAAACTGAGCAAAATATACGAAGCCACCGGGCAGTTTGATCAGGCATACGCCGCCTATCAGCAACACATTGCGTTGCGCGACAGTATCGACAACGTCGAGAAGCAGAAACAGGTGACGGAGAAATCCCTGCAATTCGAGTTTAACAAAAAGGTGGACTCCCTCCGGCAGGTTCAGTTGCTGACCGACACCAAACTGAACGAACAGTTGTTGATCGCGGCCAAGCAGCAACAGGAGCTGATCCTCAAACAAAACGCCGTCGACCTGGCACAAAAACAAAAAGAACTGCAGCACCTCGCCTATCTGAAAGCGCAGGCCGACCTGCAATACGAGCAGAGCCAAAACAGGGCAAAAGAAGAACAACTCGTGCTGGCAGAAAAAGAGCAGAAATTACAATCCACACAGGTCAACCTCCAGCAAACGCAGTTGCAACTCAAAGACCGTGAATTGCAATCGCAGAAAAAACAACGCCTCTATTACCTGGGCGGTATCGTGTTGTTGGCCTTGCTGTCTTTTTTCATATTCCGGAGTTACCGCATCCAACAAAGATCCACCTGGATCATCAGGCTGGAAAAGCAGAAATCGGACGACCTGCTCCGCAATATCCTGCCCAGGGAAGTGGCTGAAGAATTGAAAGAACGCGGGGAAACCGAAGCGAAGCAATTCAATGCGGTGACCGTGCTGTTTACCGATTTTGTCGACTTCACCCAGGCATCCGAGCAGCAAACGCCCGAACAGTTGGTGAGCGAGCTGCACGCGTGTTTTAAGGCGTTTGATGAAATCATGGACCGCTATGGGATGGAGAAGATCAAAACCATCGGCGACGCCTACATGGCCGTGTCCGGCCTTCCGGCCTCGGATGCGCGGCACGCTCAAAAAGCGGCCAGGGCGGCGCTCGATATCCAGCAGTTCATCCGGCAGCGGCAACTGACGCGACCCGAAACTTTTGCAATCCGGATAGGCCTGCACAGCGGCCCGGTGGTAGCCGGTATCGTTGGCGTGAAAAAATTTGCCTACGATATTTGGGGCGATACCGTAAACACCGCCGCCCGCATGGAAAGCACCAGCGAAGCCGGTAAAATCAACATCAGCGGCGCCACCTATGCGTTGCTGAAGGCAGAATTCACGTGTGTGTACCGGGGCAAGATCACCGCGAAAAACAAGGGTGAGATCGATATGTATTTTCTGGAAAGCTGATGCAGCATCCGCACAACAAGTCTGGGTCGGGCGGTGTCGGTGTGCTGCGCGGCTCTTTGGCGTGTAAGTGCATGCTTGGTACTTCACCGCGGCAAAGTTTCCGACTCAAAATGCATCCCACCCCAACCTTGGGAGTCGGATACAACAAAAACGCCCGCTGATCCGCTCGCTCAATTCAGCCCAAACGCCTTGCGGATATCCTCCACGGCGTCCAGTTTTTCCCAGGTAAAGGTTTCGACCTCGCGTTTTTCAGCATGGCCGTTCAGGCCGATCAGCACCGTTTTCTTTTGCGGATCGCGGCCGAAGTGGCCGTAGGCGGCGGTTTCGGAGAAGATCGGGTTTTTCAGCCCGTATCGTTTCACGATGGCTGCCGGGCGCAGGTCGAACAATTGCTGTAGTTTATGGGCGATCTCGCCGTCGGTCAGGCCTTTGACCTTGCAGGTGCCGTAGGTGTTGACGTACAAGCCGACGGGCTTGGCCACGCCGATGGCATAGGCCACCTGTACGAGCGCTTGCTGGCACAGGCCCGACGCCACCAGGTTTTTGGCAATATGGCGGGTAGCGTAGGCCGCCGAACGGTCGACCTTGCTGGCGTCTTTGCCGCTGAAAGCGCCGCCGCCGTGCGCGCCTTTGCCGCCGTAAGTGTCTACGATGATCTTGCGGCCGGTAAGGCCGGTATCGCCGTGCGGACCGCCGATCACGAATTTGCCGGTAGGGTTGATGTAGTATTGAATATCGGGCGTGAACAGGCGCTGCAGCCGTTGGGGCAGGCTCTTTTTCACGCGCGGGATCACGATTTTCCGGATGTCTTGCTCGATGCGCGCCTGGTCGACGTTCTCGTCGTGCTGCGTGCTCACTACGATGGTGTCGATCTTTTTGGGCACGTGCTTGTCGGTGTATTCGATCGTAACCTGGCTCTTGGCGTCGGGGCGGAGGTATTTCATTTGTTTGCCTTCGTGGCGGATGGCGGCCAGTTCGCGCAGGATGCGGTGCGCCAGGTCGAGGGCCAGCGGCATATAGTTGTCGGACTCGTTGGTGGCGAAGCCGAACATCATGCCCTGGTCGCCGGCGCCTTGTTCGCTTTCGTTCTTACCCACGTCCACGCCCTGCGCAATGTCGGGGCTTTGTTCGTGAATGGCGCTGATGACGCCGCAACTTTTGGCCTCAAACTGGTATTCGGCGCGGGTATATCCGATGCGTTCGATGGTGCGGCGGGCAGTTTCCTGCACATCCACGTAAGCCTTGGAGCGCACTTCGCCGGCTACCACCACCAGGCCGGTGGTCACGAGGGTCTCGCAGGCCACTTTGGCGTTGGGATCCTGCCGCAAAAATTCGTCGAGAATAGCGTCGCTGATTTGATCGGCCACTTTATCGGGGTGTCCTTCGGAGACCGATTCGGAAGTAAAAAGATAGGGCATGCTGTAGTGTTAATTGTTGAGTTTAGCGTTTGGGCCCCTGCATCCGGTGTGTTGAAATGCCAGATCAGCGCCCCAAAGCAGAAAAGCGGCGCAAAGGTAGGGATTCCCCCCGAAAATTACCGGGCGGGGAAAGTCTTTGGGTAAACGGATCAAAATAATGGGACCGGAACGCAAAACCGGGTGTATTTACCTGCTGGACAGGTACCGGTGGTGAAGCGAACGGCTTTACATCTCCGCTAAAATCGAATCGATCTCCCCGAACGATTTCAAGTCCTTGATCACGTACTGCACCGCCCCCGAGGCGATCGTGCGGAGCGCCACGCCGTAATGCTCCTGCGACGAAAGCATGATCACTTTCAGGTCGGGCGCCGTTTTGTGGATGATCTGCAGGATTTCCAGGCCGTTTTTGGCGCCGGGTACGGTGGAGTCGAGGTAGTAGTCGAGAACAATGGCATCAGGGTGATCGCCCAGCCGTTCCAGGCAGGCTTCGCCGGTGGCAAAAGTTGTGACCGCATAACGGCCCTGTTCCTCCAGATGATCGGCGAGCATCGTGGAGAACATCTTGTCGTCGTCCACTACGAATATGGTCTTTTTCGCATTTTCCATGACTTCAGGTGTTTTGCGGCGAAGGTAACAAGACGTTGGGAGGAATAACAGGATTTGCCGCCGGGTCTTTGAAAACAATCGTTCGGCAGGTTTTTGCAAACTGTTGAAAAAGAAGCCGGGTGCATGTTGTTGGGGAAGGCGCCAACAATGGCGTTAGGGCTTGATTTTCAACGAAATGCCGCTTTTGACGTTCTCGCCAAAAGCAAACTGTACCAGACCATTTTGAAAAACAACCGGGTTAGTGCTGCAAATAAGCCTCGAAGTCAGCCACCGATTGCCGGATCTCATTCAGCAGCCGTTGTACTTTATCGGGCAGCGCTTCCAGATTGGTTCCTTCCAGTACCTGCATCTCGATTTCCTGGGCGAGGTCGGCCGTTTTGGTCATGCCGATCATGCGCAGTTGCGGTTTGAGTGTGTGCACGGCCCGGCGCAGGCCGTCGCGATCCAGGATTGCCAGCGCCGCCTCGATCTGTGGCAGGCCGGTGGCGGCCGATTCGAGGTAGAGGCCCAGGTATTTGCGGATGCGGTCGCGGTTACCGCCGGTGAGTTGTTCGAGAAAATCGAGTTGTGGAGCGCCCGGGCCGGAGGCCGGCGCTTCCGGGAGCGGAACGGGCGGGTCGGGGGCCGCAGTTGGGCTGTTGCCTGCGGTGACTTGCAATAGCGCTCCCATGAGTTCGGTTTCTTTAAAGGGTTTGGGCACGCAGGCGTTCATACCGGCCGCCAGGCAGGTGCCCACTTCTTTTTTGGTCACCGATGCCGTAAACGCAATGACCGGCAGGCGGCCCGCCGGCGGGGGCAAGGTCCGGATGGCCCGGGTGGCTTCCAGGCCGTCCATGACCGGCATGGTCACATCCATCAACACCACGTCGAACGGGGCGCGTTGCACCCATTCGAGGGCTTCCCGGCCGTTTTCAGCGGTTTGAACGACCACGCCGGGGATGAGCAATTCCAGGGTTTCGACCGCCACGATCCGGTTGAAGGCGTTGTCTTCAGCCAGCAAAATGCGGAGCCCCTGCAGGGTATGCGTGGCTTCGGCCAGGTTGGTTTCGGTTTTTTTCCGGCCGGCGCCAACCGGAAGGGTGATGGTAAAATGAAACACCGAACCTTCCCCGGGCGTGCTGTCCACCCCGATGGCGCCGCCAAACAGGCTGACGAGTTGCCGGGCGATCGACAGGCCCAGACCGGTGCCGCCGTATTTGCGGGTCGTATCGCCGGAGGCCTGCCGGAAACTGTCGAACACCACGGCCATTTGCTCGCGCGTCATGCCGATGCCGGTGTCGCGCACTTCAAAATGCAGACGGCAGTTTGCGCCGGTTTGCTGAATGCGCCGGACATTCACCTCCACGCGGCCCTTTTCGGTGAATTTGACCGCATTGCCCGCCAGGTTGAGCAGTATTTGCTGCAAGCGCACCGGGTCGCCGATGAGCACGGCCGGGATCTCCGGGTCGCTGGCGACCGCCAGGGTCAGGCCTTTTTCTTCGGCGCGAAACTGGAGCGTCATGCGCACCGTTTCGAGGATTTCCGCCACGTGCAGGTCGGTATGCTCCAGTTCGAGGCGGCCGGCCTGGATTTTGGAAAGGTCGAGGATATCGTTGAGAATGACCAGCAGGGCTTGCGACGACTGGCGGATGCTGTCGAGGTAGCGGAGTTGGTCCTCGCGCGGATTTTTTTGCAGCAACAGGTTGGTCATGCCCATAACCGCGTTCATGGGCGTGCGGATCTCGTGGCTCATATTGGCCAGGAACTGTTGTTCGAAGCGTTCGCTTTGCTCGGCGCGGAGGCGTTGTTTTTCGGCTTCCCGTTTTTCGGTTTCGGCTTTGGCGCGCTGGCGTTCGGCTTCTTCTTTTTGCCGCATCAGTTCGGCGGTGCGCTCTTCCACCAGACGGGTAAGCTCTTCTTCGCGGCGGTGCAATTGCTCGAGGGTCTTGTCGGTCTGGTGCCGCAAGCGCCGGGTGAGCACGCCGACGATGCGTTGCATGACCTCGGGATAATCGCCCAGCACTTCGAAAAACACCTCCCGGTCGACGCGCGCCAGCAGGGCCGTGGCCGTGGCCGTGACCGACATCGAGCGCGGGCCTTCGTCGAGCAGGGCTAATTCGCCGAAACAGGTGCCGGCGCTCATCTGGGCCACGGTATAATCCTCATCGTGCACCTTGGCGGCCCCGTCGAGCAACAGGTACAGCGAACGGCCCGGTTCATTTTTGTGAAATACCACTTGCCCGGCTTCCAGGCGCTCGATGCTGCTTTTTTCGGCCAGTTCCAGCAAAATCGGCTCAGGAACCGAGTGGAACATGTCCATGTGCTGGAGTTTGGCGGCAAGAGTGGTGTTGGCGATTTGCATGACCGGGTGGAAGCGCTTGGGCGACAAATGTAGGCAGAAAACCCCGGATGCGTTTCATCCGGGGCGAACTGCAAACCCGGACCTGTTCTCCATTCGTTCCTGGTACTTATGAGCAATAATTGAGCAGCTTTTGATCTGGCAGTTGGGCAGCCGCGCCGGTCAATTTTGTCCCGTCAATGGGATCGCGCCGATCCTGATTCTTTAACGCTTAGATTTTTTACCATGACCAAAATGTTTGTCAGTCACCTGGTGGCCGATTTTGAAACCTGGAAAGCTGCGTTCGACAGCATGCACAACCTCCGCGCAGACTATGGCTGTACGGGCGAGCACATTTATCGCGGCCTGCAAAACCCGAATGAAATCCTGATCGTTACCGAGTGGCCGGGGAGGCAGGAAGCCCTGCGCTATGGACAATCGAACGATCTGAAAGCAGGCATGCAAAAGGCCGGCGTGATCAGCGCCCCGGCTATCCATTTTTCGGATAACTGATTCTTCCCCCGCATCCAGCTTTTAAGACATGTTTGGACGTTCATCGCATGACGCATATTTCGCCTCAGCCTGAACATCCAGACATGTTCTTATCATCGTTGGCGGTGCTTGATCCAACCCAAAGCGGCCACCACCGCCCAGGTGCCTTCCAATATGGCAAACGGCGCCGAGTGGATCAGCACACTGCCGTAAAAGGCCAACCCGGCGCCGATGAAGTTGAGCAAAAAATACGGCCGGCTCTTTTCGGACAGCCAGCCAAAGGTGGAGAGCAGGAAAGCGAGCAGGATAAACAGGACACCCAGCCCGCTAACCGTATCGGCATATGACATGATGGTTCGGTTTGATCTACTGATTTTGACAATAGTCCGGTACATTTTGCTGTTGGCGAAAGCGCCAACAGCGACATTTCGTTGAAAATCAAGCCTTAACGCCGTTGTTGGCGTCCTCGCCAACAACATGCTCCACACTTCATTTTCAAGGGTTGGCAAAAACCTGCCGGACTATTCTTTCGAAACCACCCGCGGAAAATGTCCAATATCCAGGCCTGAATTTCCAATGTTATCCTTTTCAAAGATACTTCCCGCCTTCACGGCGCGTCAGCGGCGACACCCGGGTTTCGGCTAAAAATTGCCGCACGGCCTCCGGGTTGGTTTTGGAATATTGCCGCAGCGCCCAACCCGCGCCTTTCTGGAGGAAAAACTCGCGTGAGCCGGCCACCTGGCGAATATAACGGAACAGCAATCCGGCGTCCGTTTCTTCTTTATACATCAGTTGAAAGATCAGGCATACCCGCTGGAGCCAGAGGTGGTCCGACGCCATCCATCGTTCGGTGACGGGCCGGATCAGGTCCGGGTGCCGGCGAAAGTGCATACCCGTCAGTTTGGCGATCCAGTCGACAGTGTCCCACCAGGACTTGGTGCGGATGAGTTCTTCCAGGAAATCGACGAATTCCGGCGGTTGGGTTTTGAGTCGTCGTTGCACACATTCGAGGGCGAAATACTGCATTTCGCGGTGATCGTCGGCAAAGCAAAGGCGTGCCAGCGTTTGCAAATCCGCATCATCAGGGATGCCCTCTGCGCCGATGATTGTCCTGGTAAGGGCCATCCACGCGGGCATTTTCAGGCCGAAGTATTCGAACTGATGGCGGAGGTAAGCCATTTGACCCTGCGCCACTTCCGGGCTGCCCGCCCGGCGGAAGGTGTCGCGCACCAGTTGGTAGTAGTCGTTGGGTGAAAGCATCGTTCCAGTTTGTTCGATCAAAGAGCCGGGCGCACAACCAAAAGGCGCAGCCATCACCGCGCCAAATGCGTTTTCAATTGTTCCGCCAGCTCGGGGACATGGGGTTGGATTTCGTGCAGCAATTCCAGGAGTTGGGCCTTTTTTTCTGCGCTCAGGGGCAGGCGCGCCAGCGGCGCCAGCAGGAGGTCCTGTGTTTGCCGGGCGGTGGCGCGCCGCGTCCGCAGCAGGGCCACTGCGTAGAACCATGGGATGGAGGGCAGGTAAGCCGATTTTTCGGCATAGGCGCGGTCGCGGTCCATGAGCTGGTATTTTTCCACCAGTTTGGTGATTTTCAGGTAGTTGTTCTGCGCCAGCAGCGTTTCGAGGTAGGCGTTGAAGAACGCGTACCAACGGTGTTCGAAGATGGCTTGGCGGTAGGCGCGCAGGTAGGTATCGGCATAATTTTCGGCGGCGCGGCGCTGGCCGGTGTGGTGCAGGCAGCGGAGGTAATGCGCCACAAAGCCGATTTTGTTGTGGAAACTGTGCGTGGTACGGCTCTCCGGCAGGGCGGCTTTCATGACGGCGAGGGCCTCGGCGTATTTCTTCCGGCGCAGCAGCACGCCGCACAGGTTGTTGACGTAGTGGACATAATCGGCCGTTTTTACCCGTACGGACAGGTAGCCGTAATGTTCGGCTTCGTCGTATTCCTGAAACCGGGAGTGCAATAGCAAGCGGTTGCCGTAGTAGTTGATCAGCAGACGCTTGGAGTAATATTTGCCTTGCCGGAACAGGGCGTCGAGGTAATTGTACTTTTCCCGCACCGGCTCGAAGCGACGGTAATTATAATACAGGAACGTAAGCCGCACGAGTGCCATGTAACGGTTCCAGCCGTCGAGCGTTTCATCGTAAAAAACGTCGCTCAGGTAGGGCTCCCATTGGATGCTTTCAGTGCTGTGACTGGAGTATTGCTGCACGATATCTTCGGTGGCGCGGTGCAAGGTTTCCCGCACCTCGCGGGCGCGTTCGTATGCTGCGCGGTGCCGCTCCAGGAATTCCTCCACGGCACGGTGCTCGGCATAGCGCATGCGAATGAGCAAAAAATGGCGGTACAATTGGGCCAGTTCATAGGATTTGGCAAAGTGGTAAGCATCGGGCGTGCAGGCCCGCAGCAAACTCAGCAGCCGCTCTTCCCGCTCAGGGGCGATGCTGTCGGTTTCTATCTGGCGTTCGGTGTCGAGCAGCCATTCGTATTCGGCATCCACGTCGGTGGCATGCAGGCGCTCGCTGATCCATTGTTTCAGGTTGGAGTATTTCCGTTTGTCGAGTTGCTCGTCGTACGGTACAAACTGGTCGGGCTGCCGGCAGTTGTGGTCCACCCGCTCCAGAATGCCCAGTTTGATCTTGTCGTCAAACTGCTGCACCGCCAACAGATAAGCAGTTTCGTGCGGCAACAGGGTTTGGGCAAATTCCGTAAATTTCTGCAGTTTGCTTCGCATAGCCGGGTTTGCCCAAAGATAGGAGAAGTTCGGAGTTTGAAGTTGCGGTAAAAGGCAACACGTCTGATTAACAGGCGGCATGATGCCGGCCTGTTCTCCGAATCTCGAACTCTAAACTCACAACGTAAGCCCCCCGTCGACACTGATCGTGGCGCCATTGATGAAGGCGGCGGCATCGGAAGCGAGAAAGGCGTACACGGCGGCTACCTCGTCGACGGTGCCGAGGCGTCCTGCCGGCGCTTTATCCTGCATCATTTGCAGCACATTATCGGGCAGGGTATCCATCATTTCGGTGCGGATAAAGCCCGGGGCTACGGCGTTGGCGGTGATGCCCTTGCGGCCGAATTCGCGCGCCCACACCTTGGTCATGCCGATCACACCGGCTTTGGTGGCGGCGTAATTGGTCTGGCCAAAGTTGCCGTACAACCCCACTACCGACGCGGCGCTGATAATGCGCCCCCAGCCGCCGGCTTCCAGGTACGGATATACCGCTTTGGTGCTGTTGAACACGCCGGTGAGGTTGACGGCGATCACCTGCTCCCATTGTTCGGCCGTCATTTTTTTGAACGTGGCATCGCGGGTGATTCCGGCGTTGTTGATGAGGATATCGATGCGGCCGAAGGCGGCCTGCGTCTGCCGGGCGGCTTCGGTCGCAGCGGCGAGGTCGGTGGTATCGACCGCAAAAAATTGCGCCGGCAACTGTTGCGCCCGGCATTCGGCTTCGAGCGCCTCCCCGCGTTCGGCCTGGATGTCCCAAATGGCTACCCGCGCCCCTTCGCGCAGAAAATGTAAAACGGTGGCGCGGCCAATGCCGCTGGCGCCGCCGGTCACGACGGCTACTTTGTCCTGGAGTATCGGCATATACGTTAAGTTGGTGGGTTTCAGGGTTTCAACGAGGTTGCAGGGTTTCAGGAGGTTTCAGGGTTTCAGGAGGTTTCAGGGTTTCAGGGTTTCAGAAGGTTTCAAGAGGTTGCAGGGTTTCAGGGTTTCAGGAGGTTTCAAGAGGTTGCAGGGTTTCAGAAGGTTTCAAGGTTTCAAAGGGTTTCAAGGGTTGCAAGGTTTCAGGAGGTAGCAGTAAATAGATTGTCTATTTGGCATATTACTTCGGATCTCATATTGAAACCCCATCAAACTCTGCAACCCTGCAACCCTTTGCAACCCTGCAACCCTTTGCAACCCTGAAACCCCTTGAAACCTTGAAACCTCTTGAAACCTTGAAACCCTGCAACCTCCTGAAACCCTGAAACCCTGCAACCTCCTGAAACCCTGCAACCTCCTGAAACCCTGAAACCTCGTTGAAACCATGAAACCCCTTGAAACCTTGAAACCTCGTTGCTCCCAATGAACTTCGGGGCAAAGGTAGAGCGGCCGAAGTTGCACGCGGGTCGTTTTATGAATTCCGCTGATTTGTTCGGTCAACCGGCATTTTTCCAAACATCGTTTTTTACGCAGGGGGATTTTCAATTTTCGGAAGCCGCTGGTTTTCAGGGCCTTATTTTTTCATTTGGAAATAAATTTGGCAAAACCCGTTTGTGCGCGGGCAAGAAAACGGCAAAAAGTCCAGCCGGGAAAACTTCCGTTCGTTTTGTGAAATCTGATTTCCGGCGGCGCAGCAAAGCCGGAGTCCGCCATACTTTAGCCGGAAATCCGGACCAAACCGGGTCGACCATCCTGTATATGCACAGCACCACCAACTGGACATGGGCTACCGCGCTTCTCCTGACAGCATACGCTGCGGTGCTGCTCTTTTTTGTGGTGCGGGCCGCGCGGCGAACGCGTTCGCTAGCCGACTATGCGGTGGGCAGTCAGGGCTTTTCGCCGGTGGTGGTAGGCCTGTCGCTTGCGGCCGGGATAACGAGCGCAGCCACCTTTATCATCAATCCCGGGTTCGTGGCCTTGTATGGCTGGAGCGCGTTTTTAGCCATGAGCGTGATCCTGCCCATCGGGTTGGTAGGTTCGCTGGTGGTGCTGACGCGCAGTTTCCGGCAGTATGGCGACAGCGTGAAAGCCTTGACGCTCGCGCAGTGGATGGGCAAACGCTACGCCAGCGAGGGTTTTGCCCGCTGGTTTGCGGTGTTGTCTTTGTTGCTGATCACGTTCATCGTGCTTATTTGCGTAGGCCTCACCAAGGTGCTGGCCTCCGCGCTGGGGGCCGGCGAGTTGCCGGTGCTGCTGGGGCTCGTCGGCTTTGTTTTCGGGTATATGATGTTTGGCGGCGCCAATTCGCTGGTCTACACGAATACGATACAGGCGGTGCTCATGCTCATCGTGGCACTGGTAATGCTCGGTTCCGGCTGGGGATATTTCAGCAATGGGCTGAGCGGATTCTGGAGTCAGTTAGCGGCCATCGACCCGGCGTTGACGCAACCGGTAAACCCACAAAGCGCCCTGTTTCGCGATTGGTTCGAGGTGGCCTTTTGCAATTTCGTGGTAGGAGTGGCCATCGTTTGCCAGCCGCATATCGTGACCCGATCGCTGATGCTGCGCAATGCCGGCGACGTCAACCGGTACCTGTTGGTGGGTATTCTGGCCGAAACGGTGTTTTTTGCCGTCTTGTTTGTCGGTTTTTACGCCCGGCTCCAGTTTCCCGACCTCAATGCAAACGGCGCTGCGCTTAAAATGGACGGCATCATCCCGGCCTACGTCGTACGGGTATTTCCCGTGGGCGCGGGCTTGCTGGTAATCCTCGGTTTGTTGTCAGCGGGCTTGTCCACGCTCGAAGGCCTCATCCAGTCGGTTTCCACCACCCTGACCGCCGACCTGATCGACCCGCTGGCGGGAGCGGCGTTGGGCTCGGGGGAAACGCGCGCCAAACGCCTGGCGGCCATTAACAAAATGGTGATCGTAGCCCTGGCCGCTGTGTCAGCGGGGTGGAGTTACAACCAGTTGTTGCACCCCAATCTGAGCGTGGGTATCCTGGCGCAGAACGGCGTGTACGCCTTTTTTTCGGCGGCCTTCGTGCCTGTGTTATTTGGAATTTTCCTCAAAAAATCGACCCTGACTGCCCCGGCGGCGGCATCGATCGCCGCTGTGCTGGTACATTTCAGCGTGTATTACGGCGGCCTCACGCCGTACACGTCCGGTGCGGTGCGCAACCCCGCGGTCGCATCGGCGTTGGCCATCCTGAGTTCCGTAGCCGTAGGGTTGGCGGTATATTTCGCCACTCTGCGGCAAAACAAAAAGCAAGCGGCTTTTAACCTGAAAAACAACGTTTGACCCTGCAAACCATGGTAATACAACGAACATTCTGCTTTTTGATCATCGCCCTGCTGGCCGCCCGCCTGACGGCCCAACACAGTATGCAAGAGATCGTTTATCCACCGGATGTGAAAAAATTGACCCTGCCCGACAGCGTCGGTATAGCCTATATCGATCGCGGCGCGGGGCCGTACACCCTGGTATTTTTACACGGCCTGGGCGCCAACCTGAAAGCCTGGCAGAAAAACATGGATGGGTTGAGCGGTCAGTTCCGCTGTATTGCCCTCGACCTGCCCGGTTACGGCAAATCGGACAAAGGCGACTACCCGTATGGAATGGCTTTTTTTGCGGCGCATATTCAGGCATTTCTGGATGCGCTCGACCTGCAAAACGTGGTGCTCGTGGGGCATTCGATGGGCGGCCAGGTTGCCCTCACGCTGGCCTTGCATGGCGCGCCGCGCGTGCAAAAACTGGTGCTGATCGCGCCGGCAGGTATCGAGACGTTCACAGCCGCCGAAAAAACCTGGTTGCAGACCGTGTACACCCCGGAGATCGTGAAAAATACGCCGCCGGAGCAAATTCGCCGCAATTTCAGGGTCAATTTCTTCGAATGGCCCGAGGATGCGGAGTTTATGTACGACGACCGGTTGTTCCTGCGCGAAACCGTCGAGTACGACGGCTGGTGCCGCATGGTACCCCAATGCGTGGCGGGCATGCTGAACGAGCCGGTACTCGACCGTTTGGGGCAAATTACCCAGCCGGCCCTGATCATTTTCGGTGAAAACGACATGCTCATTCCGAATCAAATCCTGCATAAAGATCAAACCACCCTGCAAATCGCCCAACTAGCCAATACCAGTATTCCGGGCAGCCAGGTGCGCATGGTTACGCGCAGCGGCCACTTTGTTCAATGGGAACAAGCCGACCTGACGAACCAGGCTATCCGAGAATTTCTGGGTCAATAATCGAACGCCGTTTCCCGCGCTGCCGCAACCGCCGGCAGCGCCAACCGGAACAAAGTGCACCGGCACTTTGGCAGGGGCGGTTTATCCCTTGCAAAATACTTTACTCTATCGCTCAATCACTCAATGCTGTTCGTATGAAAAAGATTTTTACTACCTTATTTTTTGCCCTGATTACCCTTTGGGCCTATGCCCAACGCGGCACCGTGACCGGAAAGGTGACCGATGCGGCTTCCGGCGAGGCCCTCGCCGGCGCCACCGTCGTGGTCGACGGCGCTACCGGCGGTACCGCCACCGGCAGCAACGGCATGTTCACCCTCACCGTTGCCCCCGGCGCCCGCAAACTGCTGGTGTCGTACATCGGCTATCAGACCGCCACCGTGGACGTCAACATCACGGCCGGCCAAACCGCCACAACCAACGTAGCGCTGGAGCCCACCGGCATTCAGGGTAGCGAGATCGTGGTATCGGCTTCGCGGCGTGCGGAAAAGCTGACCAATGCCCCCGCCACCATCGAGGTGATCAGTGCCAAGGCCATCAGCGAGTTGCCCTCGTTCAATGTAGCCGAACTTTTGGGTCGCCAGAAAGGCCTCGACTACGTGCGCTCCGGCGTGCTCGGCATCGGCGTGAACGCCCGCGGCTTCAACAGCGCCTTCAACCCGAAAAACCTGCAGATCAACGACAACCGCCTGTCTTCACTCATCGCCACGGGCCTGCCCCTGGGCGCCCTGAGCACCACCGTAAAAGAAGACATCGAACGGATCGAGGTGATCCTCGGCCCATCGTCGGCGCTTTACGGCCCCAACGCCCACAACGGCCTGCTCAATACCATCACCAAGGACCCGCGCACGTCTGAAGGCACCACGATCGCCCTCGGCGCCGGCAACCAGAACGTGTTCAGCGGCCGCTTGCGGCATGCCATGAAACTGAGCGACAAATTCGCGTTCAAGATCAGCGGCGAATACACCCAGGGCACCGAATTTGACTATACCGACACGGTGTACTCCGGCGCAGCCGCCTATCCCGAGTACCTGCTCGACCGCGATTTTAACTCCCTGCGCGGCGAAGCCCAGCTCTATTACACGGTGAACGACCGCTCGGCCATCATTGCCGGGTACGGCGGCAGCAACAGCAACAACATCGGCAATACCAACGCCGGCCGCAACCAGATCCGCGACTGGCAGGTACACTGGTTCCAGGGCCGGTTCGTGTCGCCGCACTTCTTCGCCAATGTGTACTACACGCTGAGCAGCACCGACTCCACTTACGCCATGAACCGGCGCACCGTCAATTACTGGTCGTACAAAAACGCCGGATTTTCGGAAGACGTCGCGCGCCTGAACTCGATCAGTTATCAGTACGTGAAACTCACCGACAGTACCGGCCTGACGTTTCCGCGCGGTGCTTTGTTTCAGGACAAATCCAACCGCCTGAACGCCGAAGCCCAGTACAATAACTCCCTGGGCCACATCGCCGATTTCATCGCCGGCGTGCAGTATCAGCGCGACGTAGCCAACAGCAACAACACCTACCTGCTCGACAAAGGCGGCGCCATCGAGATCAACCAGCTGGGCGGCTATCTTCAGTTGGAGCGCAAATTCGGCAACCGCCTGCGCGCCGTGCTGGCCGCCCGCGCCGACAACCACGACCTGTACGGCTTCAACTTTATCCCCAAAGCCGCGCTGGTGTACACCACCGACAACAGCGCCCTGCGCCTCACCTACGGCCAGGGCATCGCCGCCCCTACAATCCTCAACCTGGAAGCCAACATCTTCGGCGGCCTGCTGCTGGGCAACAGTCAGGGCTTCACCATCCGGGAATTCGACCTGACCACGGGCCAGGTATCGAACGAGTACACGGTGGACAAACTGAAAGTGGAAAAGATCAAAACCTTCGAATTGGGCTATAAAACCCAAATCGGCAAAAGGGTGTACATCGACGCCAACGCCTACTACAACCAGTCGGAGAATTTCCTGAGCCCGTCCATCAATGTCGCTGCCGACCGCGGCGAACTGATCGACCACGACAACAACCCTCTCACTGCCAAGGTACAGCGCTACCGCGGCTACGCTATCAAACGCGGCTCGGAAGACCTGGCCAATTTCACCGCCGTGACCACCCTGCCCGACGGCTCGCGCGGCGCCGACCTGGTGCTTACCTACGTGAATTTTGGCCATGTGAATACTTATGGTTTTGATTTCGGGCTCAACGTCGGACTCACCGAAGGGCTTACCGGCACCGTCAATTACTCTTATTTCGGCTACGACCTCAAAACCGACGATCCGAAAAACGACGGCAACCGCGATGGCAAGGTGAACGCCAGCGACCTGCCCATCAACACGCCCGAGCACAAGATCGGGTTGGGGCTGAATTACAACCGCGGCAACTTCTTCGCTACGGCGTTCGGCCGCTGGGTGGCGACCTACGATTTCTTTTCCGGGATCAATGTAGCCGCGAAAACGGACTCCACCCTGATCTACGGCGGTTCGCCGGTGATTGAGAACAAACGCGTGGGCACATCCTTTAACTACGGCCCGCTGGGCGGGTTTTTCAACCTCGATCTGGGCGTGGGCTACACCTTTGCCAAACGGTACACCCTCTCGGCGCAGGTGGTCAACGTGCTGAACCAGAAGGTGCGCGAGTTTGTCGCTTCCCCTGCGATCAAGCCGCTCTATTCGGTGGAACTGAAGGTAAATTTGCCCGGAATACGACGGAACTGACGCTTCATACCGTTAACAGGTTTAGTTTTTGCCGCTCAACCGCTGCCTGTCCGGATTGGACAGGCGGCGGCGGGCCGGCCGGTTTTTACACTTTTAACCTACTGATTATCCCATGCGAAATGCCGCCATCGCCTCGGTAGCAGCCTATGCGCCGGAGCGGAGGATCACCAACGACTTCTTCAACGACCTGCTCGGCGAGGATGTCGATACCTGGCTGCGCGAAAACGTGCAGATCTTCGAACGGCGCTGGTGCGGCCCCGACGAATCGACGGCCGATTTGTGCGAACAGGCGGCTCGCCTGGCGCTCGCCCGCGCAGGGATCGCCGCCGCTGATCTCGACCTCATCGTGCTGGCCACCGATACGCCCGAGTTTATTTCCCCATCCACGGCCGCCGTGGTACAGCACCGGCTGGGCGCGCTCCGGGCGGGTACTTTCGACATCAACACTGCCTGCGCCGGCTTTGTGACCGCCCTCGACATCGGCGCCAAATACATCCGGGCCGACGAACGCTATCGCCATGTACTCGTCCTTGGCGGTTACGCCATGAGCAAGTTTTTAAACCCTGAAGACAAAAAGACGGTCACCCTCTTTGCCGACGGCGCAGGGGCGGTGGTGCTCCGCGCGGTTGATAACGACGGACAAACCGGTTTTCTGGCCAGCGAACTGCGCACCAAAGGCGAATACCACGCCTGGATGGGTATTTACGGCGGCGGCGCGCACCAACCCACCACCCCGGAAGTGCTCGCCCATCATGAACACCAGCTGCAGTTTATCCGAAAATTCCCCAAAGAACTCAACCCCGAGACCTGGGCCGACATGGCGCAGGCGCTCTGCACCCGCCTGCAGATCGATCCGCTGAACGTACAGCACTATTTCATCACCCAAATCAATATCAACAGCATCTGGGAAACCCTCGACCGCCTCGGCGTACCCCGCGAACGTGCGACCACGATCATGCACCAATACGGGTATACCGGTTCGGCCTGCATCCCAATGGCTTTCAACGCCGCCTGGGAGCAAGGGCGCATCCATCCCGGCGATCTTTGTATGTTTATCGGCTCCGGCGGGGGGTTAGCCTTCGCGAGTGCCGTATTTAAAGTTTGAACCCGGAACTTCCAACTACAGGATGATTGACTGGTCGTCAAAATGGGCCATTTACAGCCCGGACAAAATTGCCTTAAAGGAATTTGAAACCGGGCGCACACTAACCTACGGGCAATTGCACCGACTGGGCAACCGCCTGGCCTGGCATTTGCAGCGCCAATTTGGCGTGCAAAAGGGCGATCGCGTAGCCGTACTGGCCGAAAACTGCCTGGAATATGTGCTCTTGTTTGCCGCAGCGCAAAAACTGGGCTTTATCCTGGTACCGCTCAACTACCGCCTCGCCAGCCCCGAAATCGACTACCTGCTGCGCAACGCCGAGCCCAAACTGGCTCTTGCCGAGGCCAAATACCAACCCCTTTTCGACGCCGCACCGGCCTTCGCCGGCTTGCCGCACCGCTGGTCGCTCGGCGCGTTGGCCGACCTCACCGACCCCGGTCGCAGCACACCCGACGACGAGCGGTTCGACGGCCCCCCGATGGAGGAGCACGACCCCGTCTTTATCCTCTACACCTCCGGCACCACCGGCTTCCCCAAGGGAGCGCTGTACACCCATAAAATGCTGTTCTGGAACAGTATCAACACGGCCATCTCCCTGATCGTCAACACCGAAAGCCGCACGCTCAACGTGATGCCGCCCTTCCATACCGGCGGCTGGAATGTGCTCACCACGCCCTTCCTGCACCACGGCGGATACACTTGCCTGTTCAAAAAATTCGACCCCGTGGCTGTGCTGCTGGCCCTGGAGCACGAGCACTGCACCCTTTTTATGGGCGTACCGACCATGTTAAAAATACTGGCCGACGAGCCGGGGTTTGGCGCAGCTGATTTGTCGAACTTGCTTTACCTGATCGTGGGCGGCGAGCCGATGCCCATACCCCTGATCGAGCAGTGGCACCGCAAAGGGGTGTTTGTCCGGCAGGGCTATGGCATGACCGAAGTGGGCCCCAACCTCACGTCGCTGCATCAGGACGACGCGGTGCGGAAAAAAGGCAGCATCGGCCGGCCCAATTTTTATGTTGAAACGCGCATCGCCGACGAACAGGGCAACGACTTGCCCCCCAACCAGCCCGGCGAACTCCTGCTGCGCGGCCCTATGGTAACCCCCGGATACTGGCGAAACCCGGAAGCGACCGCCGCGGTGCTGCAGGATGGCTGGTTCCATACGGGCGATATGGTACGCCAGGACGAAGAGGGCTACCTGTTTGTAGTGGACCGCATTAAAAACATGTTCATTTCCGGTGGTGAAAATGTGTACCCGGCCGAGGTGGAACGGGTGCTGGTACGCCATCCGGCCGTATCGGAAGCCGCCGTCATCGGCGTGCCCGATGCCCGCTGGGGTGAGGTGGGGCATGCTTTTGTGGTGCGCAAACCCGGCCAGCCGGTAGAGGAAGCCGAATTGCTCGATTTTTGCCGCGACCGCCTGGCCAAGTTTAAGATCCCGCGCCAGGTAACTTTTGTACCGGCTTTACCCAAAAACGATACCGGGAAGATCAACCGGCAGCAACTGAAGGAGAAACATGCCTGAAAATTATCTTTGTGCCGGACCACAATCAAATTCGCACCCATGTTTCAACGTCAAGCCAGGGAGCCTTTCCCGATCCGGAACATCATCCTGCTGGCCGCCGTCGTGCTGGCCTTTCTGCTGTTTATCCTGAGTCAGGTAAAAAAAACGCCTACACCACCACCGCCGCCAGCCACCGAACAGCCGCATTAAGGGCTTGGGCACCAATGCTGTCTGCGTTCATTCCATCCCAAGTGCGTCGAATACCGCTTCGATCGTATCGAATGATTTGACGCCCACTTGTTCTTCTTCGCCCCCGCGCAAGGCCAGGCCGAGTGGCTGAAGCGCGTCCAGCAGGGTGGGCAGGTCCGTTGCCGGTATGTCGAGGTCCAGCAAGGTTGGATACTTGGCAAACAGATTTTGCCAGCCGGCATTTTGTTCCAACAAGGCCGCTGTTGCCTCGGGGGCTGCTGTAAAATCGAGTAAAAAACAGCTCACAAACGGCGCCTGGGCGGCAAACAACCGTTCCAAAGCGGACAAATCCGGCACGGCGGGCACGGCGAGGATCAGTTCCAGCCCGGCCAAGGACTCGAGGTCGGCCGTCCGGGTCACCTGCACGGCGTCGAGGTCGTAAAAAGCTGCCGCCTCCAGCACCGTGGCCGCCGGCGTGCGGTCGAACTCGCCCACAATTTTTGGCCCCTGGACCCATTCCCGGATCGCTTTCATGTACACGGGGTCGAGGTAACCCGGGGTCCCATCCTCCAGGTTAAAACCTAAAAAATCCACTTCTTTCGCCGCAAAATAGCGGGCATCGGTCAGGTTGGTGATACTGGAAGCCTTGAATAACATAGATGATGGGTTTCAGGGTTTCAAGGGGTTTCAGGGTTTCAGGAGGTTTCAGGGTTTCAGGAGGTTTCAGGGTTTCAGGAGGTTTCAGGAGGTTTCAGGGTTTCAGGGTTTCAGGGGGGTTCAAGGGGTTTCAAGGTTTCATGGGGTTTCAGGAGGAGGATATACCTTGTATGGAATATATAGTGGCATTTCCACATTCTAAACCACGCCTCCCTACAACCAGATGCAATTTTGAAACCCTGAAACCCTGAAACCTCCTGAAACCCTGAAACCCCATGAAACCCTGAAACCCATTACACTTTCTCCCCGTAAGCCAGGTCGCCGGCATCGCCGAGGCCGGGTACGATATACGATTTGCCGGTAAGTTCTTCGTCGATGGCGCCCAGCCAGAGATGGGCTTTGGGGTGCAGGCGTTGGATGGCCTCCACGCCGGCGGTGCTGGCGATGATGGAGGCGATATGAATGGCTTTGGGCGTGCCGTGGTGTTCGAGGTGCTTGAGGGCCAGGTTTACGGAAGCGCCGGTGGCCAGCATGGGGTCGGCCAGGATGAGGATGGAGTCGTTGAGGTCGCCGCAGCTGACGTATTCGAGTTGGATATCGAACGAACCGTCTTTGTGGTGGCGGCGGTAGGCGCTGATGAAGGCGTTGTCGGCCTGGTCGAAATAGTGGAGCATGCCCTGATGGAAAGGCAATCCTGCGCGCAGGATGGTGGCCAGCACAACGCGGTCGACAGGCAGCAATTGGGTGGCGATGCCCAGCGGGGTTTCCACCTCCATGGGTTCGTAGTTCAGGGTTTGGGAGATTTCGTAGGCCAGCACTTCGCCGATGCGCTCGAGGTTGCGGCGAAAACGCAGCCGGTCTTTTTGCAGTTCGATGTTGCGGAGTTCGGCGACAAAGCGGTTGGCAATGGAATTGCGTTCGGCGAGGTTGAAAACCATGGTTTTATCCTTTTTTCGAAGGACCAAAGTAGGGTATTTGGCCGACTCCTGCGGGGTGTTTTTACAACTTTGAATCCTGCTGGCCAGTGATTTCCGGTACGCCGGAATTTTCAGGGAATACAGGCGGCGTATATTTTTCCAATTCGCCACGCGGAAAGCGCAACTTCACGATTTTGGGGAGCGGAATTTGGCGGTGGGTGAGGTGCGCGGATGGCGCTTCGGAAGACTGCGCAACGGACGGGCAACGCCGTGCGCCATCAAATTAAGCCGCCAAAATCGGGAAGTTGTTTTTGCATCGTTACTAACTTTGTTTGACCGCCGCCCGGTTCCACTTGTCCAAACGCCCGCTGCCTATGTACCGCACCGCCTTTGTTTTGCTCTGCTGCCTTGTTTTTCAATCTATTCCGGTTGAGGCGCAATGGCCCGCCGATTTCAGCCACCGTTGTATTTATCATGGCGCGCAACTGCCGGCCGGTTTGTACCCCGTGCCGAACGGCGGGCCGGCGATGCAGCGGATTGAGGAATTGTTGCAGTCGGGCGCCGGCTTGCGGCTTGCCGGCGGTCCGGACGAAACCCTGGAATGGCCCCATGACACGGCGTTCAAATTTGAAATACGGCAGGCGAATGTGGAAGATGTGCTGGCTGTAGCCGACCACGGTCATTATTACCTGCTTTACAACGAAGCCTATCTCCAGGACCTGAAGAACGACGCCCTGGCCTACACCCTGCTGGCCCACGCCATCGGGCACCTGGTGAACCGCCACAGCCTCGACGACGCGCACCGCATTTGGGAAGAACTGGAGGCCGATGCGTTTGCCGGCTACGCGCTGTACGGTATAGCCGGCATGCGGGCCGAAGCGTTGACGGGCCTGCCCGGCGCGCTGCGCTTGTCGTACCCGGTGCCGGATAGCCAGCGGGTGGCGGCTCTGCAACAGGGTTGGGAGCGCGCCGAAGCCGCTTTCCGGGCGCAAAACGACCAAACGTTTTGGGAAACGCCCGATCCGGCCAACAACACTCCGGTCAACAGCCGCTGGAGCCTGCCCGACCTGCCCTGGCCACCGCCCTGCTGCCCCAATACCTACCCCCTGGGCGACCACTTGCAGGCCGAATTCCGTACCTTGGGCGACCTGGCGGCCCATTTGTCGGCCGCATTGGAAAGCCGCGGTTATTCCGAACGGCGCTACCTGAGCCTGCCCAACGGTTTTGCCCTCGTGACCAAAATGGAGCAATTCGACGGCAACACGGGCCTGCCGCAAAACCCGGGCCGCTGGCTCGATTACCCGGTGCAGCAGCGCTTCGACGGGCTGCTCGATTACCTGCGCAGCCTCCTGGCGCCCAACCGGGGCTACTTCCGGGTGTTCGTTTTTGCCGTGACCAACCGACCGACCAATACCACCGAGCGGCCCCTCAGCAAAGCGGAAGCCGTTGCGTGGCTGCGCAACGGCTTCAACCGGCTCCCGCCCGAAGTGGCCGAACAGCGCCTGAGCGCGCGCCACTTTTTGGATGCCTACGTGTACCTGTTTCAGGCGAGCGATGCCGACAACCGCACCCGCCCCTGCCTGGTCAATTGCCTCAACGACTGCCGGATCCATTTGGAGCGCTCGGGAATATTGGAGGAGTGGGAGCGGAAGTGAGGCCGTTTTTATTTATTCCTTGGCGAGGGCCTCGGCGGCTTTTTTGCGCCAGGTTATGGCATAATCGTGACCCGGCTTTACCCTTAATGCCTGGTTAAAATCTTCAATGGCTTCAGCATACCGGCCCAATTTGTATTTGGCAAACCCGCGGTTGGAATATGCCCATTCTTTGTGATCAAAATTACTATTAATAGCTTTCGTCGCATCTTCTATTGCACTGGAGTATTGACCAACCTGGTTTTTTGAAGAGGAACGATTATTATAAGCTAGGGGATAATCAGAATTTAGTTGAATGGCTTTATCATAATCTGCGATTGCTTCGCTCTCGCGATTTAATCGACTTTTTGCTAAGCCTCTTTCCATATAAGCTAAATGAGATGAAGCATTCATTGATAAGTATTTATCAAAGTCTTGAATTGCATCACTATAATTCCCTTTGCTACTTTTTGCCCAGCCTCTCGTGTAATAAGGATCTGCATAATCGGGCTTCAACGCAATGGCCATATTACAATACTCAATCATTTTATTATAATCCTTCTCCGCCACCGCCTTATCATACAGCTCCTTTGCCGCCGCCTCGGCATTGCCCTTGCTGATCGAAGCGGCAGGCTGCGTCGTTGTAGTCGTCGTGGTCGTTTTGGGCGCCAGGTTTTGCGCGTCGCGCCATCCGCGGGCGATGGCGGCCAGGCGCTGGTTTTTGGGCGGGTGGGTGGAGGAGCCCTGATCGCTTTGCAGGCTGTTGATGGCGGCCTGGGCCTCACTGAGCGAGGCGCCGAGTTTGTAGAGCACGAAGCCCGAGAATTCGTCGGCCTCGAGTTCTTTTTCGGGGCGGCTGCCGCCGAAGTCGAGCGTGTGGCCGTTGAGGTGGTGCGCGATCTCGTGGGCAAGGATGCTGGTGGCCGTCCAGCCCGAACTGGCGCGGCGCTCCACTTTATCGAGAAACTTGTTGTCGTAGATGATATAGCGCAGGGTACCGATGTCGGAGGGCAGGTTGACCGCCAGGGCGTTTTCCACGTTGGGGCATTCCATGACGATAAAATTGCGCTTGAGGCCCACCTGTTTGAGGATACCGTCGACGACTTTTTCGGCTTCGTCGTTGGACTCGAATTTCATGTAGTTGCAGATGTCGTTGCTGCCGTAGCGCGCATTTTCGCCGTAATAGGCGCAGATGGACGGTTTTTGTGCAGCGAGGGAAAATGCCAGGGCCAACAGCGCGGCAAGCGGGTACATTGATTTCATGGTCAACATGAGCGGAGGTAGTATGGATGGTATGGAAAAGGTGAAGCGGTTACAAAGTTTATGGAAAAAAGCCATGCGTGCAATGCGCAAAACCAAAAAGTTTGCTTCCTCCGTTGCCCTTCTGTCGCGCTGCTTCCCGGCCGTCAAACAATGTGCCCGGAAAATGCCCGCTGCGTGTACCTTTGTTCCACTGACATTTGAATGCTAACTGTTCGCCTATGGCCCTCGTCCGTCAAAATTTTGCCGAATTCCTCAAGTCGCTCCAAACCTTGTACTTTGCCCTGCTGGGCGGGCAGGTGATCGCCTTGATCGTCTTTTACCTTTTGCCAGCCGGGCATGCATCGACGTTGCCCGACAGCGGCATGGCTGTTCGCATCCCGTTGGTGGCGGTTATTTTATTGGCCGCCGCATTTTTCCTCGGGCGCAAACGCATTGAGGCCGCAAGGGAGGAGACCGAACTGAAAGCCAAGATCAGCGCATACCGCACGGCCGTGGTCCTGCGCTGCGCGCTGCTCGAAGGAGGCGTGCTCCTCGCCGGCATTTTCTTTTTTCTCGAACGCAACCTCCTGCTCCTGGCCTTTGCGGCATTGGGCGTGGGCGTGTTTTTGTTGTTTATCCCCAGCCGGGCGCGCGTCGTGGCCGACCTGGACCTCAGCACGCAGGAACAGGCGATGCTGGACGATCCGAATGTCATCGTTACCGAATACGAGCGCCGGCCCTGATAACACCCGGTGCTTTCAATCGGTCATTGGTCCAAAATATCCTGCCCTTAGCCGAGCGAGGGGGGGCGATTGCCGGGCAGACGCGTCATATTTGACCGGCGTCCACAAAAATTATGATCACGATGAAACAACTGTCACTGCCCTTCCTGTCTGCCCTGCTCCTCTTCCTCGCCCCCTTTTCCGGTTTTTCGCAGTCCAAAAACGATCCCCGCCTTGCCGGTCTCGATACCCTGATCCAACGGGTGCTTGCCGACTGGCATGCCGCCGGGGTCGGCGTGGCTGTGGTAGAGAAAAACCAGGTGCTGTTTGCCGGCGGCTTCGGCTTCCGCGACTACGAGGCTAAAAAACCGGCCACTGCCAATACGATTTTCCAGATTGGATCGTCGACCAAAGCCTTTACCAGCGGCCTGCTGGGTATCCTGTCCAACGAGGGTAAACTCGATTTCGACGAAAAGGCGACCACCTACCTGCCCGAGCTCCGGCTGTACAACGAAGAACTCAACGAACACCTCACCGTGCGCGACCTGACCTGCCACCGCAGCGGCCTGCCGCGGCACGACCTCGCCTGGTACCTCAACCCCACCACGCGCGACAGTTTCGTGTACCGGATGCGCTTTTTGGAGCCCTCGGCCGGCCTGCGCGAACGCTGGCAATACAACAACTTCGGCTTCTTGCTCCAGGGGGTGATCGCCGAACACCTGACCGGAAAATCCTGGGAAGACAACATCCGCGAGCGGTTCTTTCAGCCGCTGGGCATGAAAACGGCCCTGTTCGACATCTGGAATGCGCCGGCTTCGGCCGATGTGGCCAAAGGCTATTTTGAAAAAGACGGCGCCGTCAAACCGATGGATTACTACCGCATCGAAGGCATGGGGCCAGCGGGTAGCATTTGCGCCAGCGCAACCGAAATGGCCAACTGGTTGCTCACCTGGATCAACGGCGGCAAGTTCAACGGCAAGGAAGTGCTGCCGGCCTCGTATGTACGCGAAGCCACTTCAGCGCAAATGAGCATGGGCGGCGGCGCGCCCTCGGCCGAGAATCCCAACCTGTTTTTCAGCAGCTACGGCATGGGCTGGATGCTGTCGTCGTACTACGGCCATTATCGCGTGGAACACGGCGGCAATATCAACGGCTTTTCCGCCAATGTTTGTTTTTTCCCGAGCGACAGTATCGGCATAGTCGTGCTGGTCAACCAGAACGCCTCCCAGGTGCCGGCGGTGTTGCGCAACCTGGTGATCGACCGGCTACTGGGGCTGCATTACGTTGACTGGAATTTCTACCTCAGATCCAAAGCCGAAGAACAACAGAAGAATGCCGCCGGGGTGAAAAAAGTCGAAGACTTGAACCGGAAGAAAGACACGCACCCTTCGCACCCCCTGGCCGAGTATGCCGGCACGTATGAAAACCCCGGTTACGGCAACCTCATACTCACGGTGCGCAACGATTCGCTTTTTGCCGGCACCCCGAATTCCCGCTTCTTCCTCCGGCATTATCACTACGATGTTTTTGTGCCGATCAACCTGGAGGATGGGATCGATGTAGACGACGACGGCCCCATTCGCCTGCAATTCACGGCAAACCTGAAAGGCGATATCGCCCAGATGCACGCCATCGGCCTGGAGCCCTCCGTCGACGAAATTTTGTTCACCCGGAAAACGGCAGCCGTGGCCGTGGCGAAAAACGACCTGGAAAAATATTGCGGCAATTACGAACTCGGCGGCGTCACCAGCAAGATCTACCTGCGCCCCGACAATACCCTCATGGTGTTCGTACCCGGCCAGCCCGACTATGAAACCATCCCCGTGGGCAACCACGAGTTTAAACTCAAAATCCTGGACGGGTTCAGCGTGCGTTTCGAAGTCGGCCCCGACGGCAAGGCGACAGCCGTGAATTTCATTCAGCCTAACGGCACGTTCAGGGCCCTGCGGAAATAAGAACCCGTCCGGATGTTCAAAAGTCCGGCACATTTTGCTGTTGGCAGGAAGTCAACAGCGGCATTTCGTTGAAAATCAAGCATTAACGCCGTTGTTGGCGTCCTCGCAACAACATGTTCCACGCTTCATTTTCAACGGTTTGCAAAAACCTGCCGGACTATTCGATGTTCATTCCAGCGCGAAATTTCAAACAGGTGCTAAACGCCGTGGCGGTTGCTCCGTTCTTCTTTTATCAAACCGTACCTCTAACAGATTGCTTATGAAAATCAACTTTTTTGCGGGCCTCCTGCTGGCTTTTCTGATCGGCGCCCAACCTGTTGCCGCCCAAACCGCCGCTACAGACCAGCATGCTGCATTCGACGCCATTTGCCAGGCGCTCTTTCCCGCCGATGGCCCCGGCGGCACGGTACTGGTGGCCAAAGGCGACCAGATCCTGTACCATAAAGCCTTTGGGCTCGACGATCTCAAAGCCAGGACGCCAATACGCACCGATATGGTATTTCGCATTGGATCGGTCACCAAACAATTCACCGCTATCGCCATCCTGCAACTGGTACAACAGGGCAAAATTTCGCTGGACGGCGAGATCACCCGCTTTATTCCCGACTACCCCACCCACGGAAAAAAGATCACCGTCGAAAACCTGCTGACCCACACCTCGGGGATCAAGAGCTACACCAGTATGGACGAATGGACGCCCGAGGTGCAGGAGAAAGATTTCACGCCGGCCGCACTGATCGATTTTTTTAAGGATCAACCCATGGATTTCGACCCCGGCACCCAATATGCCTACAGCAACTCGGGCTATATCCTGCTGGGGTATATCATCGAAAAAGTGTCGGGCATGACGTATGCCGATTACCTGGCAAAAAAAGTGTTCAAACGCGCCGGCCTCAAGCATACTTTCTATGAGAACCAGCCGCGGCCAATCGCCGGCTGGGCTCAGGGGTACATGCAGGACGAGCACGGATACAAGCCCGCTCCGCCGCTCAGCATGACCCAGCCTTATGCCGCCGGTTCGCTGGCTTCTACGGTGGAAGATCTCTTTCGTTGGACCCGCGCGGTGCACGGCGGAAAACTGGTATCGGCCGATCTGTTGAAAAAAGCCCATACGCCGTATGTGCTTCCCGACGGCGAAAACACCCACTACGGCTATGGCTGGTCATTGGGCAACATTTGGAACAGCCCGACCATCGAGCATGGCGGCGGCATACACGGGTTCCTCAGTTCGCTGATCTACCTGCCTAAAGAAGAGGTATGCGTGGCCGTATTGAGCAATTGCAATTGCCACAGCCCCGACGAAACAGCCGCCCAACTGGCTGCCCTGGCAGCCGGCTATCCGGCGGTGCTGGAGGCAATCCCGGTGGATGCCAACACCCTGGCCAGTTACACCGGCGTTTATGAAAATGCCCAAAAACAACAGCGGATCATCCGGGTCACAAACGGCCAACTGATGTCCGAACGGATCGGCGGCAAGGTGAGCCGCCTTATCCCCATCGCCCGCGACAAGTTCCGTTTCGACGGGTCCCTGATCGCCGCCACTTTCCTGCGCGACGAAAAAACCGGCGACGTGAATGCCATCAACCTCGACACGCGTACAATCGCCGGTGAACGCTGGACCAAAACTGGGGCTGCGCCGGCAGCGCCAAGCGAAATGCAACTCTCAGAGGCCCAACTGGAACGTCTGGTTGGGGAATACAGCCTTGCTCCCGGATTTTCCATTACCGTCAGCCGCGAGGGCGCGCAGCTGTTTGGCCAGGGTACCGGCCAGCCCAAGTTTGAGATGTTCGCCAAATCCGAACTGCGGTTTTTCCTCAAAGTTGTGTCGGCTGAGGTTGAATTTTTCCCCGACGAAAAAGGGGTGATCAGCAAAATGGTGTTGTACCAGGGCGGGCAGGAGATACCGGGAGATCGGGTGAAGTGAGGCGAGCCGGTACAAACATATTCTTACGCTACACGGTTCGTTATCAATACTTTTTAACAACATGTCAGGAAACAGGCCCTGACCGGGTTTGCCTTGAATCTAAGCAAATACGGTCAGGGCCTGTTCGTTTATCGTCCCCCCACCTCCATTTGTACCACTACCCGGTATACCAGTAGCGCGACCAAATTGGGCAGGTATATCGGTTATCATCGCGCCCGCCGGCGACCACCTGCTTGTCTCCGGATTTACAGCTGGATTGCCGGATGCGGAACGCTCGCTGTTGAAAATCCAACGCTCCGCATCCGGCAGGAAGATCAGGCTGCAGCGGGCCTTGTGGCCATGGTTTTCAGGATGCTGCCAAAAGCAATGCTTACGGGGATCAGCGATACCAGAAACCCGATGAATGGTATCCATGCAATTAATTTCAGGGCCAGCAACCCGCCGATAGCAACCAGGATGCGTTGGCCTTTGGTCCACGACAACCCGCGGTATTGCTCCAACGCGCTGGCGCCGACCATCGCCGTGAGGCCATGGGCGAAGAGCAGGGAGAATAGGTACAAAAACAAGGCGAAAAACCCGAACGGGATGCCAATCACAGTGATGAACAGCAGGATCACGCCCACCGGCAATCCGATCAAGTACAGGATGCCGGTGCCGAACCGGTTGAGCCATTGTGCCGGCAGCTCATCGGCCGTGCGTTTGAAAAATGACTCGAACAACAGGGTCAGGATGGTGACCAGCAGCGCTCCGGCGAGCATGCGGAACAGGAAAAACCCCGAGAACCCCCGCGAGAACCAACCTTTGTCGGGGCCGGTAATGCCCTTTGAAAGCGAAGGATCGTATTGCGCGCGGGCCGATTCGCGGAGGGCATTGGCAAAATTGAGTTCGCCGCTTTTTTGCCAGTACCGCACGTTTTGGTAAAACGCCGCCTGCGAACCCACGTCGAGCGTGTTGGCGGCGAAGATGCAGGGCCCCCGGAAGATGCCGTTGAGCCGTACGTCGCCGCCGCGGATCTCGGCATCCTGCTCGGCCGTGCCTTCGAATGTGACTTCACCCCCGGCCACAATGACCGAGCCCAACACCTGGCCGTACACCCGTACCCGGCCGCCGCCGATCACGAGGTCGCCATGAATAACCGAGTTGCGGCCGATCTCCACCTCGCCGCCGCCAATGAGCACGTCGCCGAGTACCTGGCCCAGGAGATTGAGTTCGCCACTGCCACAGCGCAAATCTTCGCCGACGACGCCATAGACCCACACGCGGCCGCCGCCAACGGTCAGGTCGTGCCGGATGGTATCCTGCATCCGCAACTCGCCGGCGCCGGCCGTCAGGTCGCCGTTCACAGTGGCATCGATCGTGACTGACCCTGCTCCGGCATATACGTTGCCTTCCACAGGCGTGCTGATCCGCACCGATTCGCCGGTGAGGATGGTAGCGGAGGAAAGCGGGGTAGCGAAAAGAATAGATACCAGGAATAGACTGGTATAGCTGGTTATTGTTTTCATGATAGATTGATTTGCAAGACGATCAGATATGCACCGGCGCTTGCTGCTTTTGCCAGACCCGGCAACTGAGCAACAGGGCGAATGCCCCTGCAAGTAAAACCCAATCCAGTTGAACGCCTAAACGGAATACACCAACAACGCCGTAAAACAGACCAACACCGGCAAGTGTCGACAACCATTTAACGGAATGATACCCGTTGAAGAGCAACGCCAGGCCAATTGCAGCCGACAAGGAAGGACAGGGAATTAAACCGACGGGGGCCGCATACAGGTAGCTGAAATATGATGGCGTTTCTAGAAAATGCGGGTACACCAAACCGAAAACCAGGACGGCTGCTCCAACAGGGCGAATCCACCCTTTCGCCGGAGCAGCCGGCATGGTATCGAGGCGACTGCCCCAAAACAGCAGAAGTCCGCCCGCCATCAACAACAGGCTCCCGTTGAACGGGTTGCCCGAAATCCAGGCGAAAAGGCTGGCGGATAGCAGGGGCAAACTGCTCAACATCGCCAGCAGGCGATTGGAGGGTTTCCAGCCCATCCAGAATGCCAAAAGAAGCGCTGCGAATGCAACATGCCACAACAGGGCAATGCTCCAATACATGTTGGAAAGGTGTTGCAATCCGGCTAAAATTTCTGCTTTGGGTGGCATGATCGAATGTATTTACCGTGTGCTGGATAGAGGTCGTCGTTCACGCTGGCCGGAGCCGGGCACTCATCCTTCGCGACGTTTTTGTGTTTGGGGGGCTTGTTTGGGCTTTTCTTGCCTGGGCGCCGATTCCCGTTTGGGCGCCGCCGGTGTCACGGGCTTGGTGCGGGGTGCCGGCGCCGGTTGGGTTTGCGGCGGGGTGCTGCGCCTGGGCTCCTGCCATTTGTCGCGGTGGTAATCCTTGGCTTCGTCGAGGTCCGGTTTTTTAGGCGGTTGGGTAGCCGGGCGTTCGGGCCGGGCCGGGGGCAGTTCGGCGGGTTTGGCCTTTTCCTGCGGCGCAGTGCGCGGCGGCGTTACAGGCGGGGTTTGGGTGCGTGCCGGCGGATTGGTGCGGGGCGCACGGGCGGGCTCAGGACTCACCGGCTCCTTGGGCGGCGCCCAATCGGACCGTTGCCGGCTGACTTCGGTGCTTTCGCGCTGGATTTCGACTTGCGCCTGAGTGCGCGAACGCTGGAGGTCAGGGTAGAGTTTGGGGTTGCGTTCGAGGTATTGATCGCGGGTCACGGTGTGCTCCGGGTTTCTGGCGTTGTAGTCCTCGCGCCCTTTTTCAAACGTTGCGTACTCGCGCAAGCGCTCGGGCAGGCGGGTGCGGTCGCTCAACCATTCATCGGAGATGATTCTGCGGTTTTGTTCGCGCCACTCGCCCACGCCCATGGAGATCGTGGTGCCCGAATTCCGGTGCCCGTAATAATGGTTGACAAAATGCGTGGACAGGTGGTTGTACACCTGGTGGTGGTGCGGCCGCTCGAAGTACCAGTGCATGAAGTGGTAGGAGGGCAGGTGCACGATGATCACCGTTTGGTGATAAGGATAAAATCCCCAGTACCACCAGTACGGATAGGGGCGCCAGCAGGGCTCGGGGGCCCACCAAGGGTAGCCGAACCAGTACGGGTAATGGTAAGAGTAGTAACGCTCCACGACCGCGGGTTCCGCATCGTAGCCGTTATACAAGTCGTCGTTACCGGTGTCGTAGATTTCATCCGTATAGCCGTATTCCTTGGCGTATTCGTTGGCGGCGGCTTGGAATTCGGAGCGGGCCTGCGGATCTTTATCAATGCCGGCTTTCCAGTTGTCCAGTTCTTCGGCGTGCTCGCGGGCCACGGCGAGGTTGAGCGAGTCCACTTTTTGGATCACCCACGCAGGGTCGTCTTTGTACACGTCGCCCACCAGTACCGTGAACCGCAGGTCATCGTTTAAAATATCCACCACCTCCGGCAAATCGAGCAATTTGCGGAAGGCCGCTTGCGCCGGCGCCGGGTAGCTGGCGATCAGGTCTTCAAATACGCCCTGCGCGGTTCGGTGCAGGTCGTCGATCTTGGCCAGGGTGTTCATCTGGCGGTCGGCAACGCCAAAGGCTTCATCGCGTTTGTTTTCGGGCAACACGTCGAGCGCCTGCCGCATGGCGGTGCGGTCGTCGCGGAGGACCACCAGGTCGGTCACGAGGCCAGGATACCGCGTGAGGTCGAAGAACACGTTTTGGGTACTGCGCGGGTAATCTTCAATCAGGGTGCGAAAAGCCGCGCTGGTTTTTTCCTGGGCATTTTTCATTTTGATCAGCACTTCGGGGTATTTGGCCGATTCGAGGATGGCCAGTCGCGTGTCTTCGGGATACAGCGCCAGGGCTTCGACCGATTTTTTATTTTCTTCCGCCAGTTGGCGCAAGAGCGCTTTATCGGTTTGGCCGAAGGCCGATCCTACACCCAACGCCAGGGCAATCGTCAAGAAAAACAGGAGCGTACGCATAGTTTGTGTGTTTGTATGGTTGGCCGGGAATAATCGCACAAAGTTTTGCCGGATAATACTCAACCATGCAAGGGCAGGGGTCAGGGGCGAGGGTGAGGGTGGTCAATGGGGTTAATGTGGTAATGTGGTCAATGTGGTCAATGTGGTTAATGTGATTAATGGGGTCAATGGGCGGCAGGTGCTGGAGTTCGACAGCTGGACTTCAAAGGACCTATGGGGCACTAAATCAGGGGGTTGGAATTTAAAACCATAAGTTTTCCACATTCCATTTAAATATACCACAGGTTGTTTTAAATTTGCCTCAGCACCCATTCCGTATTCCGTATTCCGTATTCCGTATTCCGTATTCCGTATTCCGTATTCCGTATTCCGTATTCCGTATTCCGTATTCCGTATTCCGTATTCCGTATTCCGTATTCCGTATTCCACATGCCAGATTTCGCCCACCTCCATTGCCACACCCAGTATTCGCTGCTCGACGGAGCGGCGCCCATTCCGGCGTTATTTAAAAAGGCTAAGGCCGACGGCATGAAAGCCCTGGCCATCACCGACCATGGCAATATGTTCGGGGTGTTTCAGTTTGTGGCGGAGGCCGCCAAGCACGAGGGGGTGAAACCGATCGTCGGCTGCGAATTTTACGTAGTGGCCGACCGGCACCGGCGCACCTTCACCAAGGAAGACCGCGATAAGCGCTACCACCAGTTGTTCCTGGCCAAGAATGCGGAAGGCTATAAAAACCTGGTGAAACTCTGCTCGCTGGGGTATGTGGAAGGGCTGTACGGCAAATACCCGCGGATCGACAAAGAACTCATTCTGCAACACCACGAAGGCCTCATCGCCACCACCTGCTGTATCGGCGCCATGGTGCCCCAGGCCATTTTACGCCACGGCGAGGAAGAAGCGCGCAAGGAATTCGAATGGTGGTATGGAATTTTCGGCGAAGACTATTACATCGAGATCCAGCGCCACCAGATGCCCGAGCAAGACCAGGTGAACGAAGTGCTGCTTCGCTGGGCCAAAGAATACCAGGTCAAGGTCATCTGCACCAACGATTCCCATTACGTCGATCAGAAAGACTGGAACGCGCACGATATCCTGCTGTGCATCAACACCGGCGAAAAACAAGCCACGCCGGCAATCCGCGAATTTGTGGAGGAAGGCACCGTCATGAAAGGCGGACGCTTCGCCTTCTGGAACGACCAGTTCTATTTTAAAACCCAGGCCGAAATGGGCCAATTGTTTCAGGATGTACCGTTTGCGCTCGACAACACAATGGAAATTGTGGACAAATGCGAGCACCTGAAACTCAAACAAGACATCCTGCTGCCCAATTTCGTCATCCCGCAGGAATTCAACACCCAGGACGACTACCTGCGCCACCTCTGTTTCGAAGGCGCCCGCGACCGCTACAAAACGCTGACCCCCGAAATCGAAGAACGCCTCAATTTTGAACTCCATACCATCAAAACGATGGGCTTCGCCGGCTACTTCCTCATTGTGGCCGATTTCATCAAAGCCGGCCGCGACCTGGGCGTGTTCGTCGGGCCGGGCCGCGGCTCGGCGGCCGGTTCGGCGGTAGCGTACTGCATCGGCATCACCAACATCGACCCCATTAAGTACCAGCTGCTGTTCGAACGTTTCCTCAATCCCGACCGCAAAAGCATGCCCGATATCGACACCGATTTCGACGACGAAGGCCGGCAGCGCGTGCTCGAATATGTGGTCGAGAAATACGGCAAACAGCAGGTCGCCCAGATCGTCACCTACGGCACCATGGCCGCTAAAATGTCGATCAAAGACGTGGCCCGCGTCATGGACCTGCCGCTCGACCAGTCCAACGCCCTCGCCAAACTCGTGCCCGACAAGCCCGGCATCTCACTCAACCGCGTGCTCACAGCGCCCATCGACGGCGACGGCTCGCTGCGCAGCAAGGAGGGCCTGATGGCCGACGACATCGAGAACGCCAAAAAACTGCGCGAATACCTCGACGCCGAAGGCACACTCGAAAGCCAGGTGCTCAAGGAGGCCATGGTGCTCGAAGGCTCGGTGCGCAATACCGGCATCCATGCCGCCGGTATAATCATCGCGCCCAAGGACCTGACGGAGATCATCCCGGTGTGCGCGTCAAAGGAAACCGACCTGCTGATCACCCAGTATGAAGGCAGTATCATCGAAGAAGCAGGCGTCATCAAGATGGACTTTCTGGGGCTGAAAACGCTCACCATCATTCGCGACGCCCTGCGCATGATCGAGCAAAACCACGGCGTCCGGATCGAAATCGACGAGATCCCGCTCGACGACCGCAAAACCTACGAACTCTACCAGGCCGGCGCCACCAACGGTACGTTCCAGTTCGAAAGCACGGGCATGCAGAAATATTTGCGCGAACTGAAGCCCGACAAGTTCGACGACCTCATCGCCATGAACGCCCTGTACCGGCCGGGGCCGCTGGAGTATATACCGGACTTTATCGCCCGCAAACACGGCAGGCAACAAGTCACGTATGATCTGCCGGAAATGGAGGAATACCTGCAGGACACCTTCGGAATTTGCGTCTATCAGGAACAAATTATGCTCCTGTCACAAAAACTGGCCGGCTTTTCCAAAGGCGACGCCGACGTGCTGCGCAAAGCCATGGGGAAAAAGCAAATTGCGGTGCTGAATAAGATGAAGGGGCAATTTATTGAAGGCGCCACGGCAAAAGGCCTGCCCCAGGACAAGCTCGAAAAGATCTGGACCGACTGGGAAGCCTTCGCCTCCTATGCCTTCAACAAGTCGCACTCCACGTGCTACGCCTTCGTTGCCTACCAGACGGCCTACCTGAAAGCGCACTACCCCTCGGAATACATGGCTTCGGTGCTCACCCATTCGCAGGGCAACATCGACAAGACTACCTTCTTCCTCGAAGAGTGCAAACGCATGGGCCTGGACGTAAAAGGGCCGGCGATCAACGAGTCGGGCGTCAACTTCAGCGTCAATAAAAAAGGCGTGATCCGCTATGGGCTGGGCGCCATCAAGGGCGTGGGCGAGGCAGCCGTGGAAGCCATGATCCAGGAACGCAACCAGAACGGACCCTTTGAAACGATCTTCGACTTCATGCGCCGGATCAACCTGCGCACCGTGAATAAAAAAGTGATGGAATGCCTGGCCTTCGCCGGCGCCTTCGACGAAATTCCGCCGCTTCAGGGCGCGTCGGAAAGCGCCCGCTCGGTGTTCTTTGCCCCGTCGGACAAATATGAATCGTTTATCGAGCACCTGCTCAAATATGGCGCGGCGCACCAGGAAGACAAGATCATGTCGACCAATTCACTGTTCGGCGACCTGTCCGACAGCGTCAGCATCCCCGAACCGACGGTGCCCAAGGCGGCCCCCTGGAACCTGCTCACCATGCTCCAGCGCGAAAAGGACGTGGTGGGCATCTACCTCAGCGGTCACCCGCTCGACGACTACAAATTCGAGGTCGAAAACCTGACCACCTGTTCGCTCGACCGCATCGACAATTTTCAGGGACAGAAAATCCGGATCGCCGGCTTCGTCACCAAAGCCGAACACCGCATCAGCCAGAAAGGCACCGGCTGGGGGCGATTTACCATCAGCGATTACTCGGGCAACCTGGAGATCGCCCTGTTCAGTAACGACTACGCCCAGTTCAAACATTTCTTCGAAGAAGGCAATTGCCTGTACCTGACCGGCATCCAGAAGCAGCGCTACAACAGCGACGAATACGAGTTCCGCCCCGAAAAAGTGGAACTGCTCGAAACCGTCGGCGGCTCGCAAATTGCATCCGTGACGCTGCAAATTCCGGTCGAATTGCTCACCACCGACCTGCTCGACCAACTCGACCGCATCTGCAAGGCGCACAAAGGCAAGCATACGCTCAAAATGCGCCTGCTCGACCACACCAACAAAAACGCTTTGCCCTTCGCCTCGGCCAACCGCAAGGTGAACGCCGATTCGGATTTTGCCATGGAGATGGAGAAGTTGGGGGTGGAGTGTAAGGTAGGGTGAGGGAATGTTCCTGAAAACCGTTAAATTTGTAGTAAATTCATTTTATGACTGTGTCAGCCACCTATGATACTGTTGCCGACTTCCTTGCCAGCATGGACCCCGCAAGAATACTGGAATTGCATGCGCCGGAAGCCATGCAAGAACGGTTGGAAGAACTTATTGAGCAGGAAAAAGAGTCCGGTTTGACCAAAGAAGAAAAGGACGAACTAGACCATTATATTGTGCTGGAGCGCTTGATTCGATTGGCTAAGGCGAATGCACATTTACGTTTGGCCAAAAAATGAAACGGAATATTCCAGACGACCAACGTCGGGCAGTTGCCGAACGAGCGGCATTTTGTTGCGAGTATTGTCGCTTACCTGAAAAAGCGGCTTTCTTTCTATTCCAGGTTGATCATATTGTTAGTCTGCGCCATGAAGGCAAAACTGAACTCGATAATCTGGCCTATGCTTGTCCGATATGCAACCGCAAAAAAGGCACTGATTTGGGCACCTTGATCGGGAATCCGGCAGCACTCATTCGGTTTTTCAATCCACGAACAGATCAGTGGACAGCACATTTTTCCTTGGAAGAATCCGGAGAAATAATTTCAAAAACGGATATTGGAGCGGCAACGGTAAAGTTTTTAGATTTCAATTATCCGGATGCCGTGATCGAGCGGAGGAAGTTGATTGTAGCGGGCGTGTTGACTACTTGATTGTACAATATCCGCAACAGCAAGCATACGCTCAAAATGCGCCTGCTCGACCACACCAACAAAAACGCCCCGCCCTTCGCCTCGGCCAACCGCAAGGTGAACGCCGATTCGGATTTTGCCATGGAGATGGAGAAGTTGGGGGTGGAGTGTAAGGTAGGGTGAGGGAATGTTCCTGAAAACCGCAGGATTTGATGTGCATTCATTTTATGACTGTGTCAGCCACCTATGAAACTGTTGCCGACTTCCTTGCCAGCATGGACCCCGTAAGAATACTGGAACTGCCTATTCGACGACCTGATATCATGCGGCCCCGCTCTGCAGATCGAGTCTGTCATCCACTCCTCCGACATCACGCATTTAGAGTATCGCCTGCGGGCGTAAGAGCCGGTATTCAAGGCAGCCGTCTTCCGTTCGTTCGGCGGAAGGGTAGGGCGAGAATCCGTGCTTTTCGAGCACCCGCTTCGAGGGCTCGTTCTGCTCATGCGTAACGGCCGTGATCCGCTGTAAATCCAGCGTATGAAAGCCAAACTGTATGACAATGGCCACCGCTTCATACATGATGCCTTTTCCCTGAAAAGCCGGCCGGAGTTCGTACCCCAACTCGGCCGATTTTTTATCGGCCGAAAGGTTCCACAGGCAAACGGTTCCGGCCAACTCCGGCGCTTCGCGCAGGCAAACGGCCCAATACGCCGAATCACCGCGGCCGATCCCCACATTTACGGTGGTAATAAAGGCTGCGGCTGCCTCCATTTCATGCATGGGCGGTCGGTCCAGGTAGCGGTTTACCCGTTCGTCTGAGCGAAGCGCCAGAATAGCCGGCGCATCGCGCGCTTCCAGGGGACGAAGCAAGAGCCGTTCGGTAGACAAAACCGGCAACCGGGAATCAGTCAGGAAGTCCATGGTGTAAGATACGGTCTTTTGTCCGGGCAATTTTGGCGAATTCGACCCGGCAGTGCGGTATTGCGTATTTTTCCGTTTCTTAGCACCCTGCTTCCACCAAATGATCCGCCATGGACAAGATTTTCCACTCCACCTTCGACTTCTTTACGCATGTATTGCCCGGCTTTGCCGTTTTGTGCGCTTTGTTCATCATGTTTCCGGAGATGAACTACCCTAAGGAATACCTGGAATTGGCCGGCCGCATGACGGTCGGTTCGGGAGTATTCGTGTTGGTCGCTTCTTATCTGATCGGCTTTGCCATCAATCCGATTGGGCGCTGGATCTATAGAGGTGTCAATCAAGCTATCAAAGATCATGGGAAAAAAATAGTGGAGGATAAAGAGACCAAAGAGACCAAGAAAGAATTCAAGTGGTTTTTCCTGGCCTGGTTTTCAGGCGAACCGTATGAAGAACTTGCCTTGTTTATTTCCGATAAATTTGTCCTGATCCGGGAGCTCAACCCGGCCAATTTTCGCTATGTGGAAACCTGGCATATGTTCTGTGCCATGGCGCACAATCTGGTAGTTGCTTCGCTTGCTATTATCGGAACTACCCTGTGGAAACTGTTCCGCCATCACCCGCCCAACCCCGATTTCTGGTGGATGTTGCTGGCTGTTGCGGTCCTGTGTTTCTTTATTTTCCTCCACCGGGCCATTAAATTCAGCAAGTGGGCCGCCGACGACCTGAATGCGGCGG
>JBGARJ010000099.1:0-7368 GCA_044230315.1 Saprospiraceae bacterium | reverse complement strand
GGGTCGGGTTTGTCAAACCGGGGTCTGGCCGGCCGCTGGGGAAATACCGGAAATGGTATTGCCGGGCGACTTGCCGGACGGGGTGTATTGGCTGGAATGCCGGGACGCTGCCGGTAATTCGGCCGGGCAGCGGTTTGTGCTGCGGCGATGAGGGGCGCATGTTGCATATAACGGTTGGTGTAGACGATCGGGTAGGCCTTTTCGTGCGCCTACTCAGCCCCAACGCCATAATACAGCTCCAACCTTGCGCTTTTTTGCCCTAACAATGTGAAAACAACATTGGAAACCTCAATTTGTGCCCCAAAAACACATGTTAACGCTTTCTGGCCTTTTTGTTTACCCGGTTAAATCGCTCGGCGGTATCGCCCTGCAGCAAGCGGTGGTACAGCCTCGCGGACTGCAATACGACCGCCGCTGGATGCTCGTGGATGAGGCGTCGCGTTTCGTGAGCCAGCGCGAAGTAGGGGAACTGGCCCTGCTGGGCACGGCGATCGAACCGCCGTTCCTGGTGGTATTTTCCAAAAAAAAACCGGCGAACATCGTACGGATACCCCTCGAGCCGCCGGAAGCCGGGATGCCCGAACTGGACGTGCAGATATGGGATGACCACTGCCGGGCGCGCTTGCATGCAACGGCGGTCAACGACTGGTTTTCGGCGGTTTTGGGAACGCCGTTGCGGCTGGTGTTTCTGCCGGATTCGACGCGGCGGCCGGTCGACGCGCGCTATGCCCCCGGCCACGCGGTCAGCTTTGCCGATGCTTATCCGTTCCTGCTGATCGGCCAGGCTTCGCTCGACGAACTCAACGGCCGCCTGGCCGAGCCGGTGCCGATGAACCGTTTCCGGCCCAATTTCGTGCTCGCCGGAGGCGCGGCATTCGAGGAGGACGGCTGGGGCGATTTTGACCTGGGCGGCCAGCCGTTCCGCGCCGTCAAACCCTGCGCCCGTTGTTTGGTTCCCACGACCGACCAGGATACCGCCAGGCGCAGCGCCGAACCCCTGAAGACCCTGACCGCTTACCGGCGCGACGGCCATAAAGTGTTGTTCGGCCAGAATGTCATCTGGCTCGGGCCCGGCGGCGAAGGCCTTGTTAGGATCGGCGACCGCTTCAACCCAAAAAATACCCGTGTTTCCAACACCTGACACGCGGAGGGCCCTATCTTTGAAAACTAATCCATATTCTTCACCACAAAATAATGCGTATATGAAAACGATTTTCCTTGGACCGATAGGGTTGTTCTTTGTGGCAGCAGGGTTGCTGCTCAGTTCCGGCGCGTTCGCCCAAAACAGTACGATGTTTGTCAAAATTAAAGCCGCTAAACAAGGCGAAATCAATGGCGACGTGTTTGAACGAGGCAAAGAAGGCATGATCAAGGTGGTAGCCTACTCCCACGAGATCGTATCCCCGCGCGACGTTGCCTCGGGCATGGCCACCGGCAAACGCCAGCACAAACCCTTTGTGATCACCAAAGAACTCGACAAAGCATCGCCGAAATTATTCACGGTGCTGACCACCAATGAAAACCTGCCGGAAGTGACCCTGACCTTTTACCGGCCCAGCCTCAAGGGCGCCGGCGGTGGTGCATCGGCGCAATATTTTACGATCAAACTGACCAACGCCAACATCTCCGGGATCCGGTCGTGGGTCAATGAAAAAGGACAACCCCTGGAAGAGGTCTCCTTTACCTATCAAAAAATTACCTGGACCTATACCGACGGCGGGGTCACTGCCGAGGATAGCTGGAGTGCATCGAATTGACGCCGCGCATGGACACCGCCAATCTATTCCGCCACCTCGATCGCCTGCACGACCGAAAGGTCAAAGAATTCCTCTTGCAAACGGGTATCGTCAAGCGCTTCGAACCGGGCGAAGAACTCCTGCGCACGGGGCAATACATCAAGTTCGTTCCCATCGTGCTCGAGGGCAGCCTGAAAGTGCTGCGCGAAGACGACTCCGGCCGCGAGATCCTGCTTTACTTCATCCGTCCGGGCGAATCCTGTATCATGACGCTGTTTGCCGTCCGGCAAAACACGCCCAGCATGGTGCGCGCCGTGGTGGATGAACCGGTGGAATTGCTGCTTGTGCCCGCCGAAACGGTGCACCGCGACCTCGACAACCAACGCGACTGGCTCAATTTTGTGTTCGGCCTGTTTCACCAGCGCTACGAAGAACTGCTCGGCATCGTCAACGATATTGCCTTCAACCGGGTCGACGACCGTTTGCTCGACCTGCTTCGCACCCGCAGCCGGCTCAACCAAAGCCATGAAGTGCTGGCTACACACCAGCAACTGGCCGACGACCTGGGTACCGCCCGGGAAGTGGTGTCGCGGCTGTTAAAAAAACTGGAAACAGAAGGGGTGATCGAGATCGGGCGGGGCAGAATCCGGCTCCTGAACTGATCCGTTTGCGCAGTTCCTCAGGCCTGCATCAGTTCCCTGGCGGTGGCGAGGGCCGCATCGCTGGGCGGGTTGCCGCTGAGCATGACGGCCAGGGCGCGCACGCGTTCGTCGGCGCTGAGCAGCCGCAGGTGCGTGATGGTGCGGTTGTCCTGCACTTGTTTGAAGGCGAAATAGTGCCGGTCGGCGCGGGCTGCGATTTGCGGGGTGTGGGTAATGCTCACCACCTGGTGGCGATTGCTGAGTTCCTGCAGGATCTGGCCCATTTTCAGCGACACGTCGCCGCTGACGCCCGAGTCGATCTCGTCGAAAATAAGCGTCGGCAGCGGGATGGCGTCGGCCACCAGGCTTTTGGTGCACAGGGTCAGGCGCGACAGTTCGCCGCCGGAAGCCACGTCCTTGATCGGCAGGTATTTGCTCCCCACATTGGAAGCGAACAAAAACTGCACCTCGTCGGTGCCCGTGGGGGTCAGGTGCTCCGTTTCCTGAATGTCTACTTTGAGCCGCGCATGCGGCATCGACAGTTGCGCGAGCAGGGCGTGCACCTGCTTTTCAAAGTTGGCGGGCACAATTTTCCGGCGTTCGCTCAGCAGCCGGGCCTGCCCCCGCAAATACTGGGTATGTTCGGCGATCTGCCGGTCCAGCCGGGCGATTTGCTCACCCAGGTCGGTGAAGCCGCCGAGTTGGCGGGCCAGTTGTTCCCGGATGTTCAGCAGTTCGGCCACCGTGGCCACGGCGTGTTTTTTTTGCAGTTTGTACACCACGTTTAGCCGTTCCTGCACTTCCAGGATGCGCTGCGGGTCGTGTTCGGTGCTTTCGCTGATGCGTTCGCAGTCTTTGGCCAGGTCCTGCAGGTCGACGATCAGCGCCTCGAGCCGGTCGCTCAATGCGCCCAGGTCGGCCGTCACCTTGCGCGTGGCGCTCATGGAGCGGGCGATTTCCTGCAGTTGCCCGATGATGTTTTGTTCGGCTTCGCCGAGAAAGTTATAGGCGGCGCCGTACGTGCGCTTGATGTCTTCGGCGTTGGCGAGGCGCGCCTGTTCGGCTTCGAGTTGTTCCTGTTCGCCGTCGGTGAGTTCGGCCTGTTGAAGTTCTTCGAGTTGAAAGCGCAGGAAATCCATCTCCTTGGCGGCCTGGTCGCTCCGTTCGCTGAGTTCGGCCAACTGGCGCCGGTCGGCCTGGTATTGCCGGTAGCGGGCCTGGTAGGTTTTCAGCAGATCGCCGTTGTCGGCCAGGGCATCGATCATCCGCAACTGGAAGTTGATGTTGTGGATATCGAGCACGTCGAATTGCTGGTGCAGGTCGACGAGGGCTTCGGTCAGGCGCTGCAGGATCTGGTTGTTGACCGGGGTGTCGTTGACAAAAGCGCGGCTTTTGCCGGCGGGCGAGAGTTCGCGGCGGATGACCACCTCGGCGTCATAGTCCAGTTCGTTGGCATCGAAAAAATCGCGCAGGTCGTATTTAGCCACATCGAACCAGGCTTCCACCACGCATTTTTCCTGATCATTGTAAAAAATCTTGGTATCGGCGCGTTCGCCCATGACCAGCCCGAGCGCGCCCAGCAGAATGGATTTGCCGGCGCCGGTTTCGCCGGTGATAATGGTCAGGCGTTCGGAAAAATCGATTTCGACGCGATCAATCAGCGCGTAATTGCGGATCAGGAGGCGTTTGAGCATTACGGTTCAGTGTGCTTTCATCTTTACCACGAAGCAAAAGTAGCGTAAATGCGCAGGATGGGGATATGCCAGGTGAAATATTTTGTTTTAAGTAGCCCGACTGAATTATCCGGTAAAATAAACGAATGGATTTGGGCCCGGGACAAGGCATTTTTTGAAGACATAGCAGCGTTGTGGCTAAAATATAGCGCCGTAACGGTGTAAAAGATGGAAGCGGATTTTATCGGACGGATACTTAACTTCCTGAAACTTCTGATATTTGTACCATGCAAGCCTACCACGACCTTCTCCGGCATATCCTCGAAAACGGCGCGCGCAAAAGCGACCGCACGGGCACGGGCACCCTCAGTGTATTCGGGTACCAGATGCGCTTCGATCTGCAGGCGGGTTTTCCGCTGATCACCACCAAAAAGGTGCACCTGAAAAGCGTGATCCACGAGCTGCTGTGGTTCCTGCAGGGCGATACCAATATCGGATATCTCAAAGAAAACGGCGTCCGCATCTGGGATGAATGGGCCGACGCCGGGGGCAACCTCGGCCCGGTGTACGGCAAACAATGGCGCTCCTGGCAATGCCCCGACGGCCGCGTGGTGGATCAGATCGCCGAAGTGGTTAAAACACTGAAAACCAACCCCGACAGCCGCCGCATCATCGTTTCGGCCTGGAACGTGGCCGACCTGCCCGACATGGCCCTGGCGCCCTGCCACTGCCTGTTCCAGTTTTATGTGGCCGACGGGCGGTTGTCGTGCCAGCTCTATCAGCGCAGTGCCGACGTGTTTCTCGGCGTGCCGTTCAATATTGCTTCGTATGCCTTGCTCACGCTCATGCTCGCCCAGGTCAGCGGACTCCAACCCGGCGACTTTGTCCACACCTTCGGCGATGTGCATATTTACCTGAATCACCTCGAGCAGGTCGCGCTTCAATTGTCGCGCGAGCCGCGCCCGCTTCCGGTCATGCGGATCAACCCGGCGGTAAGCGACCTGTTGGCCTTCCGGTTCGACGATTTCGAACTGCTGCACTACGATCCCTGGCCCGCCATCAAAGCGCCGGTTGCGGTGTAGTGCTATCGCTGCCGGCCAGGCAGATAAGCCGCTTCAAATGGTTTGACGCGTACTTCCCGGCCACCAAGTCCGCCGGGCGTCGTGAAAAGCGTCGTTCAAACGCCGGCATTCGCGCGACAAGGCATTAACCGGCGCTCAATCGTTATTTTCTTGCTGGAGGGTACCAGGCGCCGGCGTTTGGGCCGGCAAAGGCGACCGGTTAATCCGAAACGCGGCCGGCCGGCCGTACTCCGCTGCCCGTGCGCCCGGTCAGGGCATCACCCAGATCGGCGCGCGCCGTTTCAGCGAGCGCCTCCAACCGGCGCACCACATCCGGGTGTTCGGCGGCCACATTGCGGGTTTCGCTGATGTCGGTTGCCAGGTCGTACAGTTCGGGTTCGGTGATCTTGACGCTGGCGTAGGGACCCGGCTGGCCGTCGCGGCCGCCGGTGGTTTGGCCGATGGACCGGTAGGTGTGGGGGAAATAGAGTTTCCAGCGACCGCTGCGCATGGCCTGGAGTTCATTGGTTTCGTAATAAAAGAAATAGGCCTCGTGCGGCGATGTTGCGCCCGCTTGCAGGGTAAGTACCGGCCAGGCGTCGCGTCCGTCGATCGGCAGATCGGGGAGGGGAGCGCCGGTGACGCGGGCGATGGTAGGCAGCAGGTCGATGGTCATCAGCGGTTCGTTGATGACGGCGCCGGCGGGCAAATGACCCTTCCATTGCATGATGAATGGCTCGCGGACGCCGCCCTCCCACACCGTGCCTTTGCCCTCGCGCAGCGGCAGCGCCGAGCCGGCGTGGTTGCCATAGGCGAGCCAGGGCCCGTTGTCGGAGGTAAAAATCACCAGGGTGTTTTCTTCCAGCCCGTTGCGGCGCAAGGCGGCGAGGATCTCACCCACCGACCAGTCGATTTCCATGATCACGTCGCCATAAAGGCCTTTGGCCGATTTCCCGCGAAACTTGTCCGACACAAACAACGGTACATGCGGCATCGGGTGCGGCACGTACAGGAAAAACGGCTGGCTGCGGTGCCGGTCGATGAATGATACGGCGTGCTCGGTCACCCAGGTAGTCAGCATCGTCTGGTCGTGCAGGCTGTCCACTGTTTTTTCGCCTTCGTACAGGGGCAGCCAGGGGAATTCCTTGCGCATGCCTGGGTTGGGGTGGATCGGCCACATATCATTGGAGTACGGAATGCCGAAATATTCGTCGAACCCCTGGCGCAGGGGCATGAATTCGGGGTTGTCGCCCAGGTGCCATTTGTCAAAACACGCCGTGGCATACCCGTGCGCCTTGAGCATTTCGGCTATCGTGGTTTCGCGCAGGTTGAGGCCTTTTTTTGCCCTGGGCATGAGCGCATGGTGCATATCTACACGGCTGGAGTAACAACCCGTGAGCAGCGCCGCGCGCGAGGCCGAACAGACCGGTTGCGCCACATAAAAATTGGTCAACCGGATGCCGTCGCGGGCCATCTGGTCGAGGTTGGGCGTGGAGAACCCTTGTGCACCAAAACAACCGACATCCTGATAGCCCTGATCATCGGTGAAAATCAGGACAATATTGGGCGGGGGCGAAGCAGGACGCGAAAGATGGCAGCCTTTGGGTGTGGAGAAGCCCAGGGCCAGAAAAATAAACAGACTTGTTACGACGGGTGGCTTTGAGCGGGGAAAAATGCCGTTCCGCAGACTGGTTAGGCAAACTTTAGCGTCAAGACCAGGCATCTTCGGCGAAAAATTGAACGAAGTCAGGCGAAAAAAGAGCGTTTTTACGGCTAAAGATACCCGTCGCAATAAGTTTAATGTACCGTAGTGGCGAAAATGCATAGATGTCGGATGGATGAGCGGATGTTTGACTTGCCAAATATCATATATTTGCCGGTACCCCACCAACTGCTCAGCAATATCCTAGTGGATCGTCCAGTCCTCGTTGTCGGGTTAGTCTGGTACTTTTCTGTTCCAACTAGGCAGGAGGAGGGCGAAATACGGGATATTTTAACCGACGAGTAACGACGTTGGGGCAGAAAAGTACCAGGCTAACCCGGCAGAGAGGACCGCACGGCCCACTACGCGCGGTCGCAGCGCTCGATCGGCGAGCAGTTGTCCAGCACGATGTTGCCGCGATAGTAAAACAACGCGCCCGGGGCGAAGTACGCTTCGAGGGTGATGTACCGGATATCGCGGTTGGGTACAAACTGAAATTTGTATTGTCGCCACTCCGTGTGGCTCACCAGCGCCGAGCTGGTCAGGAGTTGGTCT
>JBGARJ010000098.1:0-7429 GCA_044230315.1 Saprospiraceae bacterium | reverse complement strand
TAATACGGGCAAGACGGCGTTTTCGGATTCGGATTCCTGGAGTAAATCTGGGTCTTTGATTTTATCCGCCACAACGGGCAAAAGCATTTCCGCTTCAATCTGATCGTCCACCCACTGTACCAAATCGTCGTAGGTAACGAGGCCGATAGCCGGCAACGGGACAACCCGGATCGTCCTGAAACCAGCCGGCAGACGGCCGGCCTGTACCTGGTCGGTCCAGTTGAATTTATCGCTCATCAGGAAAATGCTGCCACTGTGGGCAGGACGCTTGCGCAGGAACACCCCCTGGCCCACCTCGTCAAGTTCTTTAAAGAAATCGGCCAGTGTATCCAATTGAAAATCATACTCCACGCCGTCGATTACCAATGCCTTGGGGCTTGTTTCCAGCGCTTCCGCCATTCGTTCCAGCACCAGATGCGGCGCCGGTGTACGCGATTCGTCATCCGGGAAATATGCCGACAAGTGGTCCCAGATACGATCCGAAGCTTGCAGGGATTGCAAATTAATCCGGTCCGCATACGTGTCGGTTTCCGGGTACAGGCGGCGGCGCAAGCGGTGCGCTAGTAAGTTGCGGCCGTCTTGCAAGCTGCGGCGCGCTTGCCGGCATCTTCTGCGACTCGAAGTATTTGAACTGGCGGGTAAAGTTGAATTCAGCCAGCGCCCGTTTCAGGTGTTCAAACCGTATTTTTTGCCTGGAACATAAAGTCGGATAGATTTTTACTGATTCATCATACTCTTGTTCCACCGAATACCAGGCATCGTCCGGGTCCTTCCACTGATTAATTGGCAGGTTGCCGCCTAAATCTTTAAAATCCTTATAAAACCAGTATTCTTTACCCACGCGGCGAAACATAACCGATAAAATCAAGAGTTCGCCAGCCAGCATTCTGTCTATCAGTATTTTATATAAATCAACCTCCTGATTCAAAAATGACCGCAATTCTGGCGACAGCACCAGTACGACAATATGCGCCTTGGTAATTAGTTCCAACCTTCTTTGCCGCGCATCCTCTCCTGACAATACCGTGCCTTCGTGTGAAACATCGGTTTCATTCCATTCGGCCAATGCGCAAAAATGAAGGTCGATCTTTTTCTTCAAGGTCGGATACTCCTCCGGTTCACACAAGATATGCACGTTGAGGCCCATATCAGTTCAATTGGTTTTCAACATTGTGTACGGGTTCATCAGGCTGATTGCTAAGGTCCACCGTTGCTCGTCTTCCTGTGCATGCGCAGTCACAATCCGAATAGGCGGATATGGATCAAGGAGTTTCATAGGCCGAATTTTCCTGGTACGTACTTCGCTGAAATGAAGGTTTCGGAGCCCAGCCCTGAGCGACCCGGCTTCTTTTGAACCGACAATATTACCAAATTTGATTTTTGCGCCGTACGGAGGTTGGGATTTTTTACAAATTCGAGGTTCAGGCCCGTGAATTCAAGCGCGCATTAAAACTTTTTTTCCAACCTTTACCCCGACAAGCGCCCGAATATTCGGCGTAGCCTGTCGCCTGCCAAATAATAGCCACCTTTCCTCCGGCGATGAATGCAACGGCATTCGACGCGGGAGCCGGCATTTCACTTTTCCGTTTCCAGGACCTACTAACACCCGTTTTGCGCTATGCTCGACCTTTCCTTTTTCGATTATCTCATCATTTTCACCTATTTCGTGTTCGTGATCGGGATCGGTTTTATCGTCAAACGCACGATTACCAGCGGCAACGACTTCCTCATGTCGAACCGCAACATCCCGCTGTGGATCACCTCCCTGGCCTTTATCAGCGCCAACCTCGGCGCCCAGGAAGTGATCGGCATGGCAGCCTCGGGCGCGAAATACGGCATCATGACCAGCCACTACTACTGGCTGGGCGCCATCCCGGCCATGGTTTTCCTCGGCGTGTTCATGATGCCGTTCTACTACGGCAGCCGGGCCCGTTCGGTGCCCGAATACCTGGCCTTGCGCTTCGACGAAAAGACGCGGGCCTTCAACGCTATGTCGTTCGGGATCATGACGGTGTTTTCCTCGGGCATTTCGCTGCACGCGCTGGCGCGCCTGCTCGAAAGTATTATCGGCTGGGACTACAACATGTCGCTGCTGCTCGCAGCCGGCATCGTCACCGTTTATATCTTCCTCGGCGGCCTCACCTCGGCCGTGTACAACGAAGTGCTGCAGTTCTTCCTGATCGTGCTGGGTATCGCCCCGCTGGTGATCGTGGGACTGATCCACGTCGGCGGCTGGGAAGGCATCAAGGCGCAGGTCGACCAAAACATGGTGCACTCCTGGACCAATATGGGCAGCGCCGACGCCAATGCCATGGGGGTCGACTGGCTCACCATGGCCATGGGCCTCGGGTTCGTGTTGTCGTTCGGCTATTGGTGTACCGACTTTCTCGTGGTGCAGCGCGCCATGATCGCGCGCAATATGACCGACGCCCAGCGCACGCCGCTGGTGGCGGCCATCCCCAAATCGCTCATGCCGCTCATTGTGATCATGCCGGGCCTGATCGGTATTGCGGCCATGAAAATGGGCAGCGGCTTCAGCATTCCGCTCGACGAACGCGGCGGCACCGACTACAACATGGTGCTGCCCGCCATGCTGGGCTTCTACCTGCCCAACGGCATTCTCGGCATCGCGCTCACGGCGCTGATCGCCTCGTTCATGTCGGGCATGGCCGGCAACGTGACGGCGTTCAACACGGTCTGGACCTACGATATTTACCAGTCCTATATCCGCAAAAACGCCAGCGAAGACCACTACTTCTACGTGGGCAAGGTAACCACGGTGCTGGGCGTGATCGCCTCGGTACTCACGGCTTACCTGGCCCGCAGTTTCAACAACATCATGGACTTCCTGCAGCTGGTGTTCGGCTTCGTCAACGCGCCGCTGTTTGCCACCTTCCTGCTGGGCATGTTCTGGAAACGCGCCACCGGACACGGCGCGTTCTGGGGCCTGATCTCGGGCACGGGCGCGGCGGCCATCACGCATGGCCTGACTGTGGCCGAGGGCAAAGGCGGCTGGCTGGGCAACCTGCACACCTTTAAATCGGGTACGGCGCACGCCTTCACCATCGCCATCATCGCCTGGACCGCCTGCTTCGTGGTCACCATCCTGATCAGCCTGTCTACCCGCGCCAAAGCGGAAGATTCGCTGCGCGGCCTGGTGTACAGCCTGACGGACCGGCCCAAGGATGTTGCGAAAAACTGGTGGCAGCGGCCCATTCCACTGGCCATCCTCGTGTTGGCCATGACGCTTATTTTGAATATTATTTTCTGGTAAAAAACAGGAGCTGTTTTATTCACCCCGGAGGCACGGAGCACGTATTGTATACCATTGGGCTATAGGAGTACAGTCGTATTGAAATGAAAATCAATTTCGTATAGCTTGTTTATCCTGTAAATCCTGTCTCTGTGCCTCCGTGGCGAATAGAACATCGCAAGCAAATTCAGCATCATGCAAAGACTCACAGACCTTCGCTTTGTTATCGGCATTTTCTTCGGCGTAGCAGGGCTTATTGTATTGGTCGCATCGTTTGCCGGCGACGGCGGCAAAACCGGCGGCGCACAGATCAACCTCTACGCCGGCCTGGCCTACCTTGTTTTCGGACTGGGCATGTGGTGGTCGAGCCGCAAACCCGTCGAATAAGGCGTCAACCTTTTGGCGCAATACCCGCCATCGCCCATTCGCTCAGGGCGGTAATGGTGAGGCTTGGGTTGACGCCCGGGTTGCAGGGAATGATCGAACCGTCGAGGATATACATGTTGGGGTACCCGTGCACGGCAAAGCGGTCGTCGACCACCCCTTCCGAGGCATCCCGGCCCATCGGGCAGCCGCCGATGATATGGGCGGTGGAGGCCATGTTGAATGCGATCTCGGTGATGGCGTTGGCCGCGATGCCGCCCGATTTTTCGGCGTACCGGTACATCACTTCCTGCCCTTTTTCGATAAAAGCCGGTACGCGCTGATAACCCGGCGCGGAATTATCCATCCGCATGCGGCCGTTTTTCCAGATCATGCGCATCGAGTTGTCGAGTGTTTGCATGACGAGCAGCACCACGCCCTTGCGCGGGAGGTTGGGCGTAAACAACAGGCGCAGGAACATCCAGGGCCGGCGCAGGATATTGCCCAGCATTTTGGCCGTGCGCAGCAGCGGCGATCCTGCGCCCGTAGCCGGGGCGCCCAGGCGCAGCATGAGTCCCGAGCGGTCGGGAAATTTACAGAGTTCGATATTGGTATGGGCGTCGGCCTGAAAGACGGAACTGATGGCTACGCCGTTGTTGAGTTTTTCGCGGGCATTGACCACACCGCAGAGCGACTCCGAGTTGGTGCGCAGGTTTTCGCCGAGCCGAGCCGAGAGGTTCGGCAACGTACGGTACCGGTATTTTTGCGCCAACAGCAATTTCAGGGTGCCCAGTACGCCGGCGCTGAACACGATGCCCCGTGCGCGGAAGCTCTGCCGCCCGCCGCCCCACAGGGATGTGCTGCTGCGGGTGTGTACGGTGTACACCTGCGCTTCGGAGTCCCATTCGACTTTAGTGGCCAGCGCTTCGGGCACGATCCGGGCGCCGTGTTGTTCGGCGAAATACAGGTAATTTTTGTCGAGCGTGTTCTTGGCGTTGTGCCGGCAGCCCACCATACAGCCGGCGCACTCGATGCAGCCGTTGCGCAGCGGGCCTTTGCCATCGAAGTAGGGGTCGCGGGCTTCGTGCGGATCGCCGTAGTACACCCCCACGTCGACGCCGCGGAAGGTGTCGGCCACACCCATGTCGGCGGCCACGGCGGCCAGGAGCCGGTCCTCGGCGTTGTCGTTGCGGGCAGGGGTGCTCCCCAGCATGTAGCGGGCTTTTTGGTAATAAGGCGCCAGCGCAGTTTTCCAGTCGCGCCAGTGCCCCCAGCGCGGGTTGGTATAAAATTCGTCGCCGGGCTGGAGGTGGGTGTTGGCATACACCAGGCTTCCGCCGCCCACGCCCACCCCATGGATGATGAATACTTCTTTGAAAAACGACAGCTGCTGGATGCCGAAACAGCGCAACCATGGCGCCCAGAGGTATTTACGGAGTTGCCAGTTGCTTTTAGCGAAATCCTGCGAGCGGTAACGCCTGCCCTTTTCGAGCACGAGCACATCGTAGCCTTTTTCGGCCAGGCGCATGGCCGAAACGCTGCCGCCGAAGCCGGAGCCGATGATGAGGTAATCGTAAACGGGCTTGTTCATAGGCCGGAAATGGATCGCGTAAAAGTAGCGCAATTACCGGCAGCCCCAAGCGACGCGGCGCCCCAGGTGCGGAAAAAAACAGCAGCATTTTCCTTTTAAAAAACACTTGTTCAGTTGGAGAACAAGCGTATCTTTGCGCTCCGTTAAAGCCGACCCGTATTTTCAACAGGGGTTGGTAGCGGAAAATGGTATCGTGGCCGAGTGGTTAGGCACAGGTCTGCAAAACCTGCTACAGCGGTTCGAATCCGCTCGATACCTCCGGAAAAATGAAAGCCGCCGTCATACAGGGCATCTGTACGACGGCGGCTTTTGTTTTTCATCTATCGCTCGCAGCCGATTTTTTCGATGCGCCGGCGGATAAACCGCTCGCGCAGCTATCCTCAAATCACCTTCCGCATGCCGGGGATCAAACGGATCAGGTAGGCGAGCAAAAAACTCAGGGTAACACCCAAGACGCCGGCCCCGACAAATTTATAAAAGGGAGGCGCCGGCACGGTTTCAAAAAACATGGTCAGCCCTACCACAAGGAGGGGGTGAAGGATATAAGCCGCGTAGCTGCTCAGCGACAGCTGGAGCGACAAGGCACTGGAACGATTGAAATACGCCTTGAAAACGGCAGTTAAAAATACGATCAGGCCTACGCAGACGAATGCTTCCCAACAAGCCAGGTACAAAGCCCTCCAGTTTGCCCCGCCGATATATTGAACGATATGTTCTGGGTGTTCGGTCACGTGAGCCCAGGTCAGGAAAATAAGCGGTATCGCCAGAAACGCAAGGACGACCAAAGGCCGGTAGCTGGCAAGTGAAATTTGATCCAGCCACTTTTTCCGGCCGGCCAACAGTCCCGTCAAATACAGCGCGGTATAGAGCACAAAATAACCAAATTGAAGCCCGATAAAGTTCTTTCCGCCGATCGGGTATACGATCCGGAGCAGGAACGCCAACAGACCGGACAATATGATGAAGGATAAAACAACGCGCTGGGTTGGTAATTTGTCGGATACGAAAGACGAAACCGGCCACTTGCTCCATTTCCGGTAAACGGCATAAGTACTTTCAAAAACGAGCAGGGCCAACAGAAACCACAAATGCGATGTGTTGGGATTGGTCAGGTTCGAGCGTACGATGAACTCAAGCAGATTGCCGCCGGTTTCGCGGTGCGTATGCAGGAGTATGCCATAATTCAACCAGGGGCCGATAATCGTGGAATACACGACCAAGGGAATGCCCAGGCGAACGAGACGATCTTTCATGTAGCGGCTGAATCCCTTCCGGTCATACGATTCAGGGGTAAAAACGGCGGAAATAAAAAAGAAAAAACTCATGAAAAACGCCTGATTGACCGTCAAAAAGGCGGAAAGGATCATCTGTCCCCATCCTCCGATCGTATCCGGCGTGATATAACACCAGCCCCCCGAGGCGCCGTATGCAATTGCCGTATGGTGCACGATCACCAGTGCCGTCAGCGCGATCCGCAAGTTGTCGATATAACAGGCTCTTTTCATGGAAGTTCTGTCAGGTTGAAATACGGTTGAAGGCAAGGCTGCTTTTTGCCAAAATGCTTCCGGAAAAGCATTGTTGCAACAGGCTCCCAAGAACGACAAACTTAGTCAATCGGCAGAATTGCCAGCCAATAAATCCGGTACAGAAACGTCGTTCTGAAAAAGAGATGGACAAACAAACTCCCTAACCATTGCGCTTGTGGGAATACATCAACTATCTGCCTTGAAAATCAATGCTTTACAACAAATTAGATTCCTGTGAGTTGGCTCAATTCAGCCGCTTCAACCGCTCGACAAGCCGGACAAGCAAAAGCCGTCCCAACCACCGAATCATTCACGCCTTCCCTGACCCGGTTCTTGTGGATGGCGTTGCGGCGGCTGGCTTCGCGCAAGGCTGCTGCTCCACCCGGAGTCTTGCTTCCCTTCAAACAATAAAACGAATCGCACAAAAAGCCCATCCGCCAGCACGCTTGCGATACATTGCCAAGTTCTTTGGCCAAGCGGTGTATTCCTATCCGGTTTTTGATAATTTTGTCCTGAGTAGTCGGGCTTGATCCAGTTATGATAGTATAATAGTTTCGAATTCAAATCTAGGGTGTGTCTGAGAAATACTGCCGAGCCTGAAAAGAGTAGGTTTTGAGTTCTGGGCAAGCCTACTTTTGAGGGGAATATCAGGTTATATTGCCCGAAAAAGAGGCGAAGAACAGGTTTCAAAAGATA
>JBGARJ010000035.1:0-58648 GCA_044230315.1 Saprospiraceae bacterium | reverse complement strand
CTCACCCTGGGCAATGCCGAACTGACCTTCTCCGCCAATGTGTTGCGGGCTCAGATCATCCTCGCCGAAGGCAATCACCCGGAGGCCCTCCGGCAATTGTCGCAACTGCAGGCTCTTGCCCGCACCGAACGCGAAGAAGCCGCCGTTCAATTTGAGTTGCGTAAAATTGCCGACACCCCTGCGCCCTACCGCGAACGCGCCCTGGCACTTTACCGTTCGTTGTACGCCAAAACCCCGCAATACGTGTACAAACTGCGGGTAGAGGAGTTGGAAAAGGAAACACCGTAGTTCTGCTTTGTCAAATTAGAACGAAGTACGGTTTACCCGGCACCTGGTCAAACATACCCGCGTTCTGCCCGTTGCCAGCGGAAGAATGCCGAAAATTGATGCCTATGCTCCGCTACAACCTCAGCTACTGGGAACGGGAGACGTTTTTTAAAGATTTTGACGTAGCCGTCATCGGCAGCGGCCTCGTCGGGCTGACTGCGGCCATGCACCTGAAAACCGTCGATCCAAGTCTCCATGTAGCCGTACTCGAACGGGGCGTCCTGCCCGCTGGCGCCAGCACCCGAAATGCCGGATTCGCCTGTTTCGGTTCGATGACCGAACTGTTGGACGACATGACCCTTCAGCCCGAAAACGAGGTACTGGCCGTAGTGGAAAAACGCTGGCGCGGCCTTCAACGCCTACGCTCCCTGGTGGGCGACGAAACCATGGATTTTCAATTGTTGGGCGGCTATGAAATGTTTACCGACGATGAAGAGGATGTTTTCCAGTCCTGTGCTGACCGGATTGCCAGTTTCAACAAGAAAATTGGCGCCATCGTCGGCCGCTCTGTATATCAGGTAGTGGACGAGCGGCTGCCACGCTTTGGTTTTCGTGGCGTGCGCCACCTCATCCTGAACCAGGCCGAAGGGCAGGTGCACACCGGCAAAATGATGGCCGCCTTGTTGCGCAGCTCTGAAGCGCAAGGGATCAAAATTTTCAACGGCATTGCGGTACAACGCCTGGAACAAACCAGCCAGGGCGTCGAGTTGGAAACGGCATCAGGCTGGACGCTCCGGGTGCCGCGCGTGCTGGTGGCGGTGAACGGTTTTGCCAAAACCTTGCTGCCGGATGTCGACGTCAAACCCGCCCGCAACCAGGTGCTCATTACGCAGCCCATTCCCGGGTTGTCGGTCGAAGGTTGCTTTCACTACGACCGGGGTTACTACTATTTTCGCAATATCGACGGGCGCATCCTGCTGGGGGGCGGCCGGCACCTGGATAATTCAACCGAACAAACGGACGAATTCGGCCCCAACGAGCTCATCCGCAGCGCATTGGTACAACTGCTCAAAACGGTCATTTGCCCGGGATACCCCTTCGAAGTGGACAGCTGGTGGACTGGCATTATGGGGCTCGGCCCTGTCAAAAAACCCATCGTGGAACGCTACTCCGACGATGTGGTCATCGCCGTGCGCCTCAGCGGCATGGGCGTGGCCATTGGCGCCCTGATCGGCCAGGAAGGTGCGGAAATGTTGTTGTCCTGAGAGGTTACAGGGTTTCAAGGTTGCAAGGTTGCAACAGGTTTCAGGGTTTCAGGGGGACTATGCGACAGGCAATGAATTTCTTAAACATTGCTTGCTGACCACCCTTAGCCAATAGCTCCCCCGCCCCTCTGAAACCCTGAAACCTCTTGAAACCTCTTGAAACCCTGAAACCTCTTGAAACCTTGAAACCCTGAAACCCTATTTCTTCAACCCGATCTCCCGCAACCGTTCGTCCAGGTATTCGCCGGCGGTAATGGGAGCGTAGTGCAACGGGTTATTGGGTGTGACACAGGAGGGCAGGCAATCGAGGCGCATACTGCTGACTGGGTGCAGAAAGAACGGAATGCTCAAACGGGGCAGGTGCCATTCTTCGCGGGGTGGGTTGACAACCCGGTGGGTGGTACTTTTCAGGTAATTGTTGGTCAGACGCTGCAACATGTCGCCTACATTGATGACAATTTCGTCGGCCTCGGGCAGGATGGGCATCCATTCGTTTCTCGAATTGAGTAATTGGAGACCACCCGCACTGGCCCCTACCAGCAAGGTGATCAAATTGATGTCTTCGTGTTGCTCGGCGCGGATAGCGCTGGCCGGTTCCTGGGTAATCGGAGGATAGTGAATGGAGCGCAGGATAGAATTGCCGTACCGGATGTAGGCGTCGAAATAGTGCGGATCGAGCTCGAGGTAAATCGCAATCGCTTCCAGGAGTTGCCCGCCGGCTTTTTCGAAGGCCTGGTACAGTTCGGCGCCCAGGCGGGTAAAATCGGGTGTTTCGGTCACCGACACGTTATCGGGGTATTCGGCTTTCAGGGGGTGATTGGCCGGCACCACCTGGCCGATCTGGAAAAACTCCTTCAGGTCGGCTACTTTCGATTGTTTGGCGTGCTCCCGGCCAAAAGATGTGTACCCCCGTTGCCCGGCCAGGCCCGTAATCTCGTATTGTTTTTTTACGCGCTCCGGTTGCGCAAAAAACGCTTTTGAAGCCGAATAAAAGCCATCCACCAGCGCCTTAGGGATGCCATGGTTCACCACGGCCACAAAACCGACTTCGTGAAAGGCTTTGCCCAACGCCCGCACAAACGCTTCGCGCTCAGCCGGCGTACCGGATACAAACTTGGAAAGATCGACGGTAGGAATTCCTTTTTCTTTCATATGCCTTGAGGAGGTTAAAGGGTTTCAGGGTTTCAGGAGGTTTCAAGGTTTCAAAAGGTTTCAGGGTTTCAAAGGGTTTCAGGGGAGTTCAAGGTAGCGGGTACCGAAATAATTTGAACTAAATTGAGTTGGGCAAAATTCGGTATTATGTTGCTACTAAACAACCGTCTAACTCCTGGCTTCCCCAAGATCGCATGAAACCCTTGAAACCTCCTGAAACCTCCTGAAACCTTTTGAAACCCTGAAACCTTTTGAAACCCTTGAAACCTTGAAACCCGCCCCCTTCGCCCCTCGTTACCAGTCCTTCTTCGGCTTCACCTGGTGTTTGCCGGGCTCCTGCTCCCGGTATTTGCGGGCATTGCGCTGGTCTTCGGGCGCTACGGCGGTTTCCAGCAGGCGCCGGGCCTGTTCGGGCGACATTTTGCCCTCGGAAGGTTGTTGCTCCGGTTGGGGCTGCGGCTGGTTGGGCGGGGAGCCCGGTTGATCCTGCGGCTGCTGGGGCGGATTGGGTTGTTGGTTCTGTTGCTGGTCCGATGGGTTTTGTTGCTGATTTTGGTTCTGTTGGTTGGGGTTTTGTTGGTTCTGTTTTTGTTGCTCAGCTTGTTCCTGCCGTTTTTTCCGGGCCATTTGGAGGTTTACTTTCGTGGCTGCATCGCCGGGCCGCAGGCGGAGACTGTTTTCATACGCCTGAATGGCCGCGTCGTATTTTTGTTGTTTGAAAAACGTGTTGCCGAGGTTGTGCAGCGCGTCGGCTTGTTGGGCGGGGTCTTTGCTTTGCCGGGCCGATTGGTCGAACAGTTTTTCCGCTTCGGCATAGTTGCCCTGTTTGTAAACCGCATTGCCGGTATTGTACGCCACGCCCGGGTCGCCTGTTTTCTCTTCGGCAGCGCGGCGATAAGCCTGCTCGGCGTCCTTATAATTTCCACGCTCGTAGTGGCGGTCGCCTTCGCGCAGCCACTGGTGCGCCGACTGTGCCGATAACACTGGCGCCAAAGCGCCGGTCAGGAGCAAGAACATGTATTTTATCCCGTGCATAAGCCGTGCATTTTAGGTCAGAAACGACGGAATTGCCGCATCGTTTATAGCCGGCTGCCTTTTTTCCGCCAGGCCAGCCAGGTTTCCAATACCAGCAGCAGAAATGCGGGCAAAAGAAACCATTGAAAATACGATTCGAACTCGGAAAACGAGCGGACTTCCATTTCGCGTTTTTGCAGGCGACCCACCTCACGCCGGATGGCATCGAGGGCGGCATCGCCCTGGCTAAGCCGGTAGGTAGCGCCGCCGCCGCGCAGGGCCAGGTCGCGCAGCAGCGACTCGTCCATGCGGGTGCGTACCACGGCATCGTTCTCATCGCGTTTGTATTCCACCCCGCCGGAAGCGCCGCCAATCGGGATCGGCCCACCGGTAGCGGTGCCGGCGCCCACAGTGAACAGTATAATTCCGTCGTTGTACGCCTGTTCGGCCCGGCTCACGGCGTCTTCGTCGTGGTTTTCACCGTCGGTGATCAGCACCAGCGCGCGGCCGCCGCCGGGTTCGGCGCCGAACGAGCGGGTGGCCAGATCGATAGCCAGCGGGATGGCCGTGCCTTGTGCCGAGATCAGGTCGGGGCTGGCGCTGGCCAGAAACATGTCGGCAGCGGCATAGTCGGTCGACAGCGGCATTTGTAAAAATGCGTCGCCGGCAAAGAAGATCAGCCCGATGCGTTCGCCCTGCAGCACCCGCACCAGTTTGCGCGCAAAAGACTTGGCCAGCTCCAGGCGGCTGGGCGCCACGTCTTCGGCCAGCATGCTCTGTGAAATATCGAGCGCGATAAACACGTCGGCGCTTTTTTGCATGACCGTCTGTTTTTTAGCGCCGCGTTGCGGATTGGCCCAGGCCAGCGCCAACAAGACCAGCCCGACAAGGAGCAATCCGTTTTTCACCCAAAACCGCAGCCCCGACCAGCCGGGCAGCATTCGCCGCATCGACTCCGGCGCGCCCACCACCCCCAGCGCCCGCCGGCGCCACCAGCCATACGCCGCCATCAGGACCAGCAAGAGCGGCACGGCCCACAACAAATTCAGCAAATACGGATGTTCAAAACGCAGGTACGGCATGTATATAAAAACAGTAGTGGTCAACCAATTTAGTATTTACAATGGTGTAACCTTCCCCAACCAGAGCGCTTTCTGCCGTCCGCGAGGCATGCCCGACCGAAGGGGATGGTCCGCCGTCAGGCGGAGCGCCTTTTTTGACAGGGAACTTGAAACCCAATGTCCCACAAAAGACCACAATGCCCTGTCAAAAACAGCGCAATCCCCGCAGGTCGTTGGCACTGCCGGAAGGACAGCCTTTTTCTTTTGGTTACTTTTCTTTTGGGCGAGCAAAAGAAAAGTAACAATGCCGGACAAAAGACGGAACATTCCACGATAACCAGAAAGCCATACAGCGGACCAGCAGATCATTTCAAATACTAAATTGGTCTTCCAGTAGTTCCGAACCAAAATTATGGATAGCCCTTCGATTACCCGGCGCAAAATTCCTACGCCAAACTTCAACCGTCAAGCTTTATCGGCCAATTCCAGCCAGCGCATTTCCTTTTCGTCGAGCGTTTCCTGCACTTGCCCGAGTTCGACAGATAATTTGCCCGCTTCGTCGGCGGCCAGGTCGGCGGCGTTGAACCGGTCGAGGATCTCGGCTTTGCGGCCTTCCAGCCGGGCGATATCTTTTTCCAGCCGTTTCATTTCGTTGCGCTCGGTGCTGCTGAGGCCGCCGTTTCCGTTGCTGTTGGCAACGGGCGCGGCCATACTGCTGCTGGCGGCACTGCTACTGGCGACGCTATTGAGTTGCCGGCGCTCGGCGCGGTATTCGGCGTAGGTGCCGTTGTAATCCTTGACCGAACCGTTGCCCTCGAAAATAAACAGGTGGTCGACCAGCCGGTCCATGAAATAACGGTCGTGGGTCACGATGACGACACTGCCGGGGAAATCTTCGAGAAAATCTTCGAGCACCTGAAGTGTGAGCACGTCGAGGTCGTTGGTGGGCTCGTCGAGGATGAGGAAGTTGGGGTTGCGCATCAGCACCATGAGCAGGTAGAGGCGCCGGCGTTCGCCGCCGGAGAGTTGGCTCACGTACACCTGTTGCTGCGGGCGGCTGAACAGGAAGCGTTCGAGCAGTTGGGCGGCGCTGAGTTCCTTGCCTTTTTCGAGCGGGATCACGTCGGCGATGTCGCGCACGGCGTCGATCACGCGTTTGTCTTCGTTGAGTTGGATGCCTTCCTGCCGGTAAAAGCCGAAGATGATCGTATCGCCCACGATCACCTTGCCGGTGTCGGGGGGCAGGTTTTGCGTGATCAGTTCGAGGAAGGTGGATTTGCCGGCGCCGTTGGGGCCCACGATGCCCACGCGTTCCTTGCGTTTGAACTTGTAGGAGAAATTCTCGATCAGGATCTTGGGGCCGTAGCGTTTGCTGATGTTGTGGCATTCCACCACTTTGCTGCCCATCCAGTTTTCCTTGATCTGCAGGCTCATTTCCTCCTTTTTCACCTTGAGCGCGTCGTTGTTTTCCTTGCGGTCGAAGTAGGCGTCCACGCGGGCCTTGGCCTTGGTGGTGCGGGCCTGGGGGCTGCGGCGCACCCAGTCGAGTTCGCGTTTGAGGAGTTTGCGCTGGCGTTCGTAGGTGGTGCCCTGCACTTCTTCGCGCAGGGCTTTTTTCTCCAGGTAGTCGGCGTAATTGCCTTTGTACCGGTAGAGTTGGCCGCCGTCGAGTTCGATGATGCTGTCGCACACGTTTTCGAGGAAATAGCGGTCGTGCGTTACCATGAAGAGCGTGATGCCGGGCTGCTGGAGGTATTCTTCGAGCCACTCGATCATATCGACGTCGAGGTGGTTGGTGGGCTCGTCGAGGATGAGGAAGTCGGGCTCGTCGAGCAGCACTTTCACCAGCGCCAGGCGTTTTTGCTGGCCGCCGGAGAGGGTGCCTACTTTCTGTTCCAGGTTGTGCATCCCGAAGCGGAAGAGCAGTTCCTTGACTTTCGATTCGAAGGTCCAGGCCTGGTGTTCGTCCATGGCGGCCATGGCTTCCTGCAGGTCGGCGGTGTTTTCGGGGTGGGCCAGGGTGTGTTCGTAGCGGCGCACCACGCGCACGAGCGGGTTGGCGTCGTCGAGCACGGCGCCCAGTACATCCATGGCGGGGTGAAATTCCGGTTCCTGGTCGAGCCAGCCGATGCGGATGTCTTTGCGCATCGTGATCTTCGCGTTTTCGCCTTCGCTGCCTTCTTTGCCGGCGATGACGCGCATGAGCGTGGTTTTCCCCGTGCCGTTTTTAGCGATCAGGCCGATCTTCTGCCCCTTGTCGATGTAGAGGCTGATGTTGCGAAAGAGGACCTTTTCGCCGTACGATTTGGTGACGTTCTCGAACGTGAGGAAGTTCATGTGCGCGTGTGGGTTGCCGGCAGCGAGGCCGGCCGGGGTGCAAAGGTAAGGCAAGTTGGCGGGGATTTGGGCCCCGGGATTTCTGCGGCATTCGCCACGACAATTCACATTCCTGTTTACATTTGTGCAACGGGCGTACCGGGTTCAGTATCAATTCATTTGCCACGATAAATAATTTGCCTTGGAAAATGAGCCGGAATAGCTGCACGCGAACCGCCTGGTATAATTCATAACTGTTTTCCGCCGGATCACACAAAATGCCGCTTGCCCATGCGCGAAACCAAACGAACCGTTCAACAAGGCGAAAAATCGATATACGTCGAGCAAGGCGAGGTACACATCACCTATGCCGGCGAGCGGCGCATCCCGCGCGCGCTCACGCCGCCGCCCTTCCAGCCCGAGGTCTTCCTGGGCCGCGGCGCCGACCTGCAGCGCATCCACGACCGGCTCTTCGCCCCCGGCGGCAACCTCCTCCTGCTCGTCAACGGCGAAGGCGGCGTGGGCAAAACCACCCTGGCCTCCAAATACTTCCACACCTACCAGGCCGAATACGCCCACCTGGCCTGGGTGCTCAGCGAGAAAAGCATCGCCAACGCCCTGCTCCTGCTCGCCCCGCCGCTCGGCCTGCAATTCGACGAGCGCATGGGCGAAGCACAGCGCCTCGAAGGGCTGCTCGCCGCCCTGCTGGAACTCCAAAAGCCCTGCCTGCTGGTGCTCGACAACGCCAACGAACTGCCCGATCTGGAAGCCCATTACCAGCGCCTGCGCCGCTGCAGCAATTTTCACCTGCTGCTCACCACCCGCATCACCAGTTTCGAGCACGCCGAGACCTGCCCCATCGCCGGGCTGCCCGAAGCCGAATCCCTGGAACTCTTCGAACGGTATTACCGCGCGCTCGACGCCGAAGAGCGGGCGCTGTTCTTCCGGATCCGCGAGGCGGTGGGCGCCAACACCCTGGTGCTCGAACTGCTCGCCAAAAACCTGGCGGGCCAGAACCGCCTGCGGCAGCGCTACACCCTGGCCGATCTGCTGGCCGACCTGCAGGGCCGTGGCCTGCTCCAACTCTCCCACACCCAGGCCGTGGGCACCGACTACCAGAGCCGGGGCGCCCTGCGCCGCGAGACGCCCGAAGCCATCATCGGAGCGATGTACGAACTGGGCGGGCTGCCGCCGGAGGAGACGGCGCTGCTGTCCGTTTTTGCGGCGCTGCCCGCCGAAGCCATCCCCCTGGCGCGGCTCGAGGCCCTGCTGGGCGGCGGCGAGGCCCACGACGAGGCCTTGCTGGCCCTGGCCCAAAAGGGTTGGATCGAGTACAATGAAGCCGAAGTGGCGTTCAAGTGCAGCCCGGTGGTGCAGGAGGTGACGCGCCTGAAAAACCCCGCCTGGCGATCGGATTGCCGCCCGGTGCTCAACATCCTGATATGGGAACTGGATCGAGATAAACTCCATGAGGACAATTACCGCCATTCGGCGGTGTACACCCGTTATGCCGAAGCCTTGGCGCTGGTGTGGAAACAACCGGATGACGATGTGGCCACCTTGTGCCAAAACATCGGAGATTTTCATACCGATACCGGCAACCTGGACAAAGCCATGAACGCCTACCAACAGATGGCTGATATATTTGCGGCACTCCACGCCGCCGATCCTGCCGACCCCGGTCTCAAAAACGGTTTGGCCATTTCGTACTCCAAACTGGGCGATACGCACACGGCGCTGGGCCATTTGGAGCAGGCCCTCACTTTTTTTGAGGATGAAACCGCTTTGTTTGAAGAGCTCTACGCGGTCTATCCGCAAAATGTATCGTTCAAAAATGGTTTGGCCATTTCGTATGAAAAACTGGGCTCTACGCACACTGTGCTGGGCCATTTGGAGCAGGCCCTCACTTTTTTTGAGGAACGCAGCAGATTGGGAAAAGAGCTCTACGCAGCCTATCCGCAAAATGTATCGTTCAAAAACGGTTTGGCCATTTCGTACTCCAAACTGGGCTCTACGCACACGGCGCTGGGCCATTTGGAGCAGGCCCTCACTTTTTTTGAGGAACGCAGCCAATTGGCAAAAGAGCTCTACGCGGCCTATCCCCAAAATGTATCGTTCAAAAACGGTTTGGCCATTTCGTACGAAAAACTGGGCTCTACGCACACGGCGCTGGGCCATTTGGAGCAGGCCCTCACTTTTTTTGAAAAGGATATCGAGTTGTCGAAAGAGCTCTACGCGGCCTATCCGCAAAATGTATCGTTCAAAAACGGTTTGGCCATTTCCTATTCGAAATTGGGTGAATTTTACCGCGATCAAAAAGGTGACCGCGCCACTGCCAAGGGGTATTTTCAACAATGCTACGCGCTCTTGCAGGAGCTGACGGAAGCGTATCCGGCGTATGTGGAATTCCGCAACAATTTCGAGTGGGTGAAAGCAGCGTTGGCGGGGTGGGATGCGAAGTAACCCTTAATTGTCCTCCCCGGCGCACCGAAGGCCTGCTAACCGACCCAATAGGCGTTTTCGGACGTTCGAATAGCGAGTATCATCGTAATTTACCCCTGCGCAGGGCCCCGGAGCAGCCTAGCCTTTGCGGGCCCAACATTTGTGCCGCCCCACGCAAAATTACCCTACGGCTTGGCCTCGGAGAGGCCCAACATTTGTAGCCATCACACGCATAATTCCCCTACGTATGGCCTCGGAGAGGCCTAACATTTGTAGGTCCTAACATTTGTAGGTCCCAACATTTGTAGGTTCCGACATTTGTACCCTCAACATTCCCCCCCTCCGATCCTTGTACCCCAAAGCAGAAACGGGCAACCCGAACCCCTATCCCCCGCCATCCGGCAAAAAGAAATCAAACATGGTTTTCCGGCCGATTTCCACCTCGAAATCAGCCAGGGTTTTCAAAAATTCCTGTTCGAAACTGCGTGCGGCGTGGTGCGCTTTTTGGTTCACAATATACCGGCACACTGCATCCACCTGCGACGGGCTGTAGGAAAACGCCCCGTAACCCGCTTGCCATTCAAACCGGAACGGGGACAACCGGTGGTCGCGGATATAATCGTTGGTGGCGGTTTTTATTTCCCGGACGAGGTCGGAAAGGGCCTCGGCCGGTTTCAGGCCGAAGAAGATATGCACATGGTCCGGCATGCCATTGATCGCCAGCATTTTATGGCCGCGGGTTTCGACCACCCCCGTGGTGTAGCGATACAATTGATCTTCCCAGGCCGGATCAATGAGCGCCTGGCGGTTTTTCACGGCGAATACGGTTTGGATGTAGAGTTGGGAAAAGACGTCGGCCATGTTACCGGCAATTGGGTTACGAAATGGCCCTAAATGTAGGGTTTTATGGCCGAATGGCAACCCCGCAGATGTTGGGGCCAACAAATGTTAAGCCTCTCCGAGGCCATACGTAGGGGAATTATGCTTGTGATGGCTACAAATGTTAAGCCTACAAATGTTAGGCCTCTCCGAGGCCATGCGTGGGGAATTATGCATGTGACGGCTACAAACGTTAGGACCTACAAACGTTAGGCCTCTCCGAGGCCGTGCGTAGGGGAATTATGCTTGTGACGGCACACCAAACGTTAGGCTTCTCTGAGGCCATGCGTGGAGCAATTATAGAGCCGGGGGTGTGGTAAATTATCCGAATACCAAAAATTACCCGCCAGCATCAACCAACCGGTCGGCGCAAATGAACCCATACTTCCCAATTCCGCATTCCGCATTCCGTATTCCGCATTCCGTATTCCGTATTCCGCATTCCGTATTCTACTCCACGATCCGGATGCCCAACTCTTCCAGCTGTTTTATCTTGATCGTGTCGGGCGCGTCGATCATCATGTCGCGGCCCTGGTTGTTTTTGGGGAAGGCGATGAAGTCGCGGATCGAGTTGGCGCCGTTCAGCACGGCGGTGAGGCGGTCGAAGCCGAAGGCGAGGCCGCCGTGCGGCGGCGCGCCGTATTCGAAGGCGCCGAGCAGGAAGCCGAACTGGGCTTCGGCCTCTTCGGGCGTGAAACCCAGGAGGCGGAAGTTGCGGCTCTGCAGGTCGCGGTCGTGGATCCGGATGGAGCCGCCGCCGATCTCGACGCCGTTGATCACCAGGTCGTAGGCGTCGGCGCGGATGCTGTTGAGCGTGTCGCGGTCGTCCGATTCCATCTTGGGGATGTCGGCTAGTTTAGGCGAGGTGAAGGGGTGGTGCATGGCGAAAAAGCGCTGCTCGTCTTCGTCCCATTCGAGCAGGGGGAAGTCGACCACCCAGAGCGGTTTAAACGCCTTGGGGTCGCGCAGGCCCAGGCGGCCGCCTATTTCGAGGCGCAGTTCGGAGAGTTGCTTGCGCGTTTTTTCGGTGTCGCCGCTGAGCACCAGGAGCAGGTCGCCGGGTTGGGCGCCGCAGTGGCGGAGCCAGGCGTTCAGGTCGTCGGGGCTGTAGAACTTGTCGACCGACGATTTCACGCTGCCGTCGGCTTCGTATTTGACGTACACCAGGCCTTTGGCCCCGATCTGCGGGCGCTTGACCCATTCGGTGAGTTCGTCGAGTTGTTTTCGGCTGTATTCGGCGCAGCCGGGCGCGCAGATGGCCAGCACCGCCTCGGCGCTGTCGAACACCTGGAAGCCCCTGCCTTTGGCCGCCGCGCCGAGATCGACGAATTCCATGCCGAAGCGCAGATCGGGTTTGTCGGAGCCGAAACGGCGCATGGCTTCGTCGTAGGTCATGCGCGGAAAATCGCCGAGTTCGATGTCGAGCGTGGTGCGGAACAGGTGCCGGGTGAGGCCTTCGAACATGTTGATGATATCTTCCTGGTGGATAAACGACATCTCGCAGTCGATCTGGGTGAACTCCGGCTGCCGGTCGGCGCGCAGGTCCTCGTCGCGGAAGCATTTGACGATCTGGAAATACTTGTCGAAGCCGGCCACCATCAGGATCTGCTTGAAGGTCTGGGGCGACTGCGGCAGGGCGTAAAACTGGCCCTTGTTCATGCGTGAGGGCACCACGAAGTCGCGCGCGCCTTCGGGGGTCGATTTGATCAGGAAGGGCGTTTCGATCTCTACGAAACCCTGTCCGGCGAGGTACTGGCGGGTGGCGAGGGCGAGGTTGGAGCGAAACAGGATATTTTGCTGCACGGCGTTGCGGCGCAGGTCGAGGTAGCGGTATTTCATGCGCAGGTCGTCGCCGCCGTCGGTGTCGTCCTGGATGGTGAAAGGCGGCGTTTTGGCGGCGTTGAGCACCTCGAAGTTGCTGACGCGGATCTCGACGTCGCCCGTGGCGCGGTTGGGGTTTTTGCTGGCGCGTTGGCGTACCGTGCCGGTGGCCTGGATGACGAATTCGCGGCCGAGCCGCCGGGCGCGTTCGCAGAGTTCGGCGTTGTCGTCCATGTCGAACACCAGTTGGGTGATGCCGTAGCGGTCGCGCAGGTCGACGAAAGTGAGGCCGCCGAGGTCGCGGCTGATGGCCACCCAGCCGGCGAGGGTGACGGTTTGGCCGGCGTCGGCGAGGCGGAGTTCGTTGCAGGTGTGGGTGCGGTACATGTATTCGTTTGAAGGTTGAAGTTCGAAATTTGGAGTTTGTCCGGGTGTTGGCGGGGTATTTGAAGGCTTTTTAGGAACGGTAGGCGCCGGTGCAGTTTGGGAATCCGGCCGCTGCCCGAAAAAGCCGCGCAAAGGTAACGCATTGGCGGCAATTGTAGGGGCTCGGGTTATAAGGAGGAAAACAAAAACCGGTCGCGGAATTGTTCCCGCGCAGGATGGTTTTCAAACGCCCGGGTATTGTTTGCCGGGCATGGTGTGGAGAAGCGAAAAAAAGGCTAATCTTGCGCGTGTTTTAACTACTAAAAGAATCAAATGGCACCCATGTTTAATGCTTCCTTCAATACGTTCAAAGGCCTGCCCGCTGCGGCCGAATGGTTAAAACAATACCAGCGCGCACTGGACGCCGCCCGGGCCCGCAGCACGTCGGCCGATGCCGCCCTCGACACGGCCCTCGACCGCTGGCGCAATGCCAACACCCTGCTCCTCGCCGACACGAAATACCACGCTGCAGAACGGTACTGCATCCAGCAGCAATTCCTGTTGCAGGTGTACGACGCCTATTCCGCCAAGCATCCCGGCGTTCCGGCCGACCGCACGGTCCTGAACCGTGCCCGCGAGGTGCTCGACGCCACGCCGGTAAATGCCCGGCCCACCGACCTTTCGTTCCTGGAAGGCCCCGGCATGATCGAAAAAATGCTCGACCACCTGCGCAAAGTAGCCGCGTTTTATGCCGCCGCGACGGCGCACCCCGCGGCGGATGGCCTCGAATCGATCAACGGGGCGCTGCCCGACCTGCCGCCCGTCAGCGACGGGTTTTTGTGCACCGTGGCCGTAAAACCCGAAACGGACGCCGCCCTGGCCCGCCACTTCTGGGGGCAGTTCAAAGCGCTCAACACGCTGGTGCGCCTGGTAACCCTCGGCAACGACGCCCCCGCCCGCGCAGCCATCGAAGCCGCCGACCCGATCTTTTTCCGGCCCGACGGCGGCCAGAAACCCGGGCGCTGCCTGTGGGTGCAAAAACAGGAAATCCACCCCGATATACACCAGTGGCTGAAAGACCAGGGATTTGCCGCGGCCGAAACGGCGCGTTGCGTGTTTATCAAAGCCTCCGGCAAACTGAGCGCCGTGCTCACCAAAACCGACATTATCGACGAGACGGCCCTGCTCGACGAGTTTTTGAAAGCCTCTCTTTAAAATCCGTTCCGATTATGTACGACATCAGGAAACGAATGGGCTGGCTGATCGCCGGTCTGCTGCTTTGTACCCCCGGCGTGTTTCACGCCCAACATATCCTCGATATCACCGAAATCGGCCGCCTGTCGGGCAAGCCCAAACCCGTCGATTCGGTGGGCATGGCCATCGTCGATATCAACAACAAACTCGAGATCCGCCCCAACCCGGCGGCGATCCGCGCCAAGGCGCTGGAGGTGTCGGGGAAATCGGCGCAGGGCCGTGAACTGCGCGACAAAATGGATCGCATCGAAAAAGTACTGCGCAACCAGCAGCAGATCGTGCGGTACATCCAGGACGTGCTGGCCCACCCCGAGCAAAAAACGGCCGACTCGCTGCTGCCGCTCCTCGTGCAACTCACCGGCGAGATCCGCGGCGACGCCGTGCTGCGGCCCTATTTCAATGCCTACAACCGCGAATTCAACGATATGATCAGGGCGAACCCCGACCTGAAAGAAGACCGCTTTTTGTTTGCCCTGGGCAAATTCAACGAACAACTCGACAGTATCCGCGCCGGGCTGACCGAGATGGAAAACAGCGCCCGCGTAGAGTTCAGCCTGCGTGCATTCCGCAAAGACAAAGGCGGCGGCGCGCGGCTCCACATCAAAAACTTTGACCTGTTCGAGGAAGGCGAGTTTTTCACGGTGAACAATTGGGTGCTGAGTTTTTCGGGCGAACAACTCGAACAGTTGCAGCAATACAAAAAACTGGCCGACACGCTCAACCTCGGCGCCGCGGCCGCCTTCGAAAGTTTCAAACGCCAGCTGGAACAAATATTGCCCTCGCTCGCCTGCCTGAAAACCCTGCCGCAGACCGTCAAACAGGCCACCGAATCGGTGCCCGCCAATGTGCGCAGCCTGATCGACCAGAGCCTGGCCAATGCGCAGGCGCAGATCGACCAACTGACCGAAGAACTGACGCAAATGACCCCCGGTCAGCCTTTCGACCTGCAGGCGCGCGTTGCCGAGCTCCGGACGCAACTCGACTCGCTGCTCGAGCAAACCAAACGCGGCTTTCTGAGCCTGCCCGAAACCGACGAGAACCTCCGCGCCATTCGCCTGTGCATCCAGACCACGCGCAACGACGTGGCCAAAATCCAGGATTTCGTGAGCCGTTTCCCGACCAAATACCTGCAAAAGGTGTACCTCGCCTCCGACGACCTGGCCGACGAAGTGCTGTCGTTCGGCCTCGACCAGATACCGGAAGTGGGCGTGCTCGACCTGCAGTACACCGGCCGGCGCGAACCCGGCGACGAGTTGCTGATCCAGGCGCTGTTCGTGCCCAAAGACGACACGCTCAACCGCCGCCGCAATTTCACCGTCATCGACGAGCGCGAACTGAAAATGGTGCAGACGGGGGTGCATTCGACCACCAAGATCGGCATCATCATGGCGCAGCCCTACACGATCGACCAGGGCGACGCCGCCAAATTCCGGTTTACGCCCTCGGCCGCCCTGCTCCTGAAAAAAGGCAGCCGGAACTCGCATTTTTACAACAATTTTCTCGACCCCGGTCTGGGCATCGTCACCAGCTCACCCGACTTCGACCGCGACGGCGTGCCCGAGTTTGCCGCCGGCATCACCGGCACGCTGTTCCGCGACATCCTGAGCGTGGGCTGGAGCTGGGATTTCGGCACCAACAAACCGTTCTATTTCCTGGGGCTCCACCTGCCGTTCAATTTGCCCGGGCTGCCGGTCAATACCATTCAAAACAATCCCATCCCGTGATGCACGGCCGGGGAAACAGCCTGCGTTTGCGGGAGAAATTCAGCATTTTTGCCCCATGAAAAAAGCACTCCTCAGCTGCGGCCTGATCGGCCTGATCGGCCTTGGCCATGCCCGGGCTCAAACGACGCCGGTCTTTCTGCTCAAATGCGATAAAATGGACGTCCTCTATGTGGGCGTCGACAACCCGGTGTCGCTCTACCTGCCCGTTCCATCGGACGAGCCCCTCGACGTCAGCATTTCCGACGGTACGATCGAACCGGCCAACGGCAACCACTACATCGTGCGGGTGCCCAAGCCCGGCGACGTTACGATCACGGTGCGCAACAGCGGGCGCCTGATCGGGCAGTTTATGCTCCGCGCCAAGCGCGTGCCCGACCCCGTGCCCACGCTCAGCGGGGCCTCGCTGCGCAAAAACACCGCGCTGAGCGCCGCCGATTTTCTCAATATCCGCGGTCTGGGCATGTTCCTGGAAAATTTCGATTTCGACGCCCGCTGCAGCGCCGTGCAGTTTACGCTCACCCGGATCGACAGCGCCGGCGTGCGCAGCAGCGTGTCGAACCTCGGCGCCCGTTTTGAAGAGCCCGCCCGCAAACTCGTGGGGCAGGCTGTCGCGGGCGATATTTACCTGTTTAGCGATATCACGGTCAATTGTGCCCGGGAAGACAGCAACCGCAGCCTGAGCAATTACGCTATCCTGGTAAATTAAGCACCTGCTCCAAGCGGCGCCGCAACTGCGCATAAACCCCGCTGACTGGTGCTAAATAGTTGCGAAATATCCTTTTCTTAGCCACTGGAAAACAGGTGAATAAATATGGCCAATGACAAAAAAGGCGGTATTGCCCTACAGGCGCTGAATGCCGAAAACATCGGGCAAATGGCGCGGCTGATCGAAACCGGCAACTGTATCCTGGTTTTGGGGCCATATTGCACCGGTGTGGCCGAAAAAAACCGGTTTTTACCCCTGCGCGCCGTGCTCGCCAAGCAGCTGGCCGACGAACTGGAAAAGACAACCGGCACCACCCTCCCCGATCCTTTCGACCTGCCGATGGTGTGCAGCACCTTCATGGCGCCCAGAGACGCCTCCCGCATGGACCTGGAATTCAAGGTCGAGCATTTCTACAAACAGGTTACCGACCCCGGCGATGTGCTGCGCCAGGTCGTAAAACTGCCCTTTAAACTGATTCTGACGGTGTCGCCCGACAACCTGCTGCAACGCGCGTTTCAGCAGGAAGGCAAGCTCTGGGACGAAGGCTATTATTGCTTCAACGAAACCCAGAAAGACAATTATTCGGGCAGCTCCAGGCGGCCTTATATCTACCAACTTTTCGGGAAAATCCGCGACAACGATTCGCACGGGCTGGTGCTCACCCAGGAAGATCAGATGAAATACATCTATTCGGTGGTGGCCGAAAAAACCAGCCTGCCCGCCTCGATCCGCGCTGTTTTGCAAAACAGCAAGGGCCTGCTGTTTTTAGGTTTCGACTTTGAATACTGGTACCTGCGGGTGTTGATGCATATCCTCGAGTTTGCACCGTCGGCCGAAAAGGTATTTGGCCTGCAGCAAGGCTTGGAAGCAGCCCTGCAACCGGCCACGCACGTGTTTTTCAAACAGCAATACAAATTTACTTTCCTCGACGCCAAGCCGCAGCCCCTGCTCGAAACCCTGGTGGAAACCCTCAAAAAACAAACGCCCCAATCCGTCGCCCGGCCGGCCCTGACCTTGCTGTACCTGTATTCGGAGGCGGATGAAGCGTTGCGCAAGACCCTCGACCGGCACCTCAGCGCCCTGAAAGAAAAATACAACATCACCGCCCAGGGCATCCACGACGACCTGCCCGGCGATACCATCGAACAGGCGCGGCAGGCATTCGTCGGGCAAGCCAACCTCATTGTGCCGGTCATTACGTCCAATTACGTCGCCACGCCCTGGCTGAGCAGCGGGCTGGCCCGGCTGGCCCTCGACCGGCATGGAACGGGGAACGTGCGCGTGGTAGCGATTTATGCCTCGAAAATATTGGGGGGCACCGACCCCTTCGCGGGCCGCGTGGCCGTGCTGCCGGATGAAGATCGTTGCATTACCGATTTCAAAGACCCCGACGAGGCCTACCTGAAGATTGCGGAAGATCTCGAAAAAATTATACAGGGTATGCTATGAACGGTCCTTTTCGTTACCCGGGTTTGCGCTCTTTTACCCAGGACCAGGAAGCCTTGTTTTTTGGCCGGGAAAGAGAAAAAGAAGAATTGTTCCACCTGATCACGGTGGAAAAATCGGTCGTGCTGTTTTCCAAATCCGGCATCGGAAAGACCTCGTTGCTCAATGCAGGCGTGGCGCCCCTGCTCAAAGCGACCGGCCTGGTACCCGTCCTGATCCGCTTCGGCAACGAACAGATCAAACCCGAGGATCATTTTCGCCGGCAATTTGACCGCGCATACCGGCTTTTCAACGACCCCGCCGCCGCAACGGGCGGCCCCGTCAATGCGCCCGCAACGTTTTGGGAACAAATCAAAGCCAGCCCGTTTCAGGATAAAGACGGTGGCCAACACGTACCGGTGCTGATCTTCGACCAATTTGAAGAACTCTTCACCCTGTATCCCAACCCCGACCAGCGCCAGCGCTTTATTGAAGAACTGGCGGCTCTGATCATGGAGCGAATGCCCGGCCGTTTGCGCCAGGCGCTCCGCGCCCGGATGAACGACGGCAGCATTAAATCGCCGGAGGTGGCGGCAATGGAAAAACCGCCGCTGGTCAAGCTGGTTTTTTCCATTCGTTCGGACCTGTTCCATTACATGGACGAATTGTCGGAAACCATCCCCTCTATTTTGCGGAGCCGGTATCAGCTCTTCGGATTTTCCAGCGAACAGGCATCGGAAGCGATCGTGCGGCCCGCCGAAATCACCAATACGGCCTTTCAAAGTCCGGCTTTTGGTTATACGCCCGGGGCGCTGGCCGAGATTCTGGCCACGCTCACCAAGAATCAGGAAGTGGAGCCTTTCTCGCTGCAGGCCGTCTGCCAGGCGTTGGAGGAACGGCTGGCGCTTCAAACGGAACGAACGGCCGACCCGACCCGCGACATGCCCCGCGATGCCCGGGGCCTGCCCTTGATCCATTCCGGATTTTACGGCGGCGAGAAAGGGCTGCAACTGATCCTCAACGAATTTTACCAAAACCGCCTGGCCGAGTTGAAACCGGCATGGCAAAAACCGGCGCAACTGCTCATCGAGGATGCACTCGTCAACGAGAACAACCGCCGCCGCAGCATCGATGTGGCCGATCTGCTCGCACGCGAAGGCGTGACGCAGGAGTTGCTCGACGCCCTTGAGCAACGCCGGCTGGTGCGGCGCGAGCCCCGCCTCGACAGTTTTTACTACGAGATCAGCCACGATGCCCTGCTGCCGGCGATCCTGACGTTCCGGCAGGACCGGCGCCTGCGCGCCGTGCAACAGGAAGCGGATGGCGAGCGGATGAAAGCCCGCATATCGTCGGCGATTTCGGCTATTGCCGTTCTTTCCATGGCCGTGGCCGTCTGGTTTTTCTTTAAAGCCAAAAATGAAGCGCAAAACGCTAAAATAGAGGCGTTCAATGCCAGATGGCTGGGCGCCAACTTTGCCAAAGGCCAGGGCTTATACGATGCCGCGCTGGCGGGCCTGCGCGACGCCCGCCCGTACGCCGTGTATGATTACCAGCGGGAGGAGCTCGATTCTACGACAGCCCGCTGGACAGCGGTTTGGGCCTGGACGGCCGAAGCCGATACCTTTTTGGCGCACGGCGAGCTGCGCGCCGCCGCCGAGCGCTACCGGGATGCCCATAATGCCAGTCCGGACAAACGTCTGCAAGAGAAGATGGAAAGCCTGGAGCAGCAAATCCGCATAGAAGTGAATAACTACCTGCGCGCAGCAAAAAACCAGTTTGCTTTCGGCCAATCCGGAATTGCCTGCGACTACCTGCACCAAGCGCTGGCCCTCGTACCCAATAACCCGGATGCCGCAGCCCTGATAGCCAAATATCGATGCGATCGTCAACAATGAAAACGCCCCGGCTTATGTATGCCCGTCTGCTTCTGCTGTTCCTGCTTTTCCTGCCGTGTGTCCGAATCGCGGCGCAGGCGAAGAAAACCGTGTGTTTTGACCCGAACTACGAACAAGGCAAAACGCTGTTTGCACAAGGCGAACAAAACCGGATACGCGGCAACTATTCAGTGGCCGAAAACAATTACAACGCCGCCTTCGACCGCTTTATCGCCGCCCTGGGTTGCCTCGACAAACCGGAAGACAACGACCTGGCCGATTGGATCAGCAAAACCAAACGCGCCCGGGAGCAACAACTGGAAAGTGCGCTGGATCAGGTACGCCGGTCTGCGCATGCCACCCAGGCAGCGCTGGATTCATTAGCAGCCGTGAAGGATTCATTGGCGGCCGTCCAGACGGTAAACGACAAAATTGTGGCCGCTTCCTTCTTCTATGCCGGCCGTTTTGCCCTGGCGTTCGACGGCAGACGCTACGGGTATATCGACCGGCAAGGCGACCCCAGCATTGCGTTTCAGTACGGATTTGCCGGCCCTTTCGACCCCGCTACGGGCTTTGCGCGGGTGACGCGCGACGGGAACCGGTTTTTGCTCGACACCCTCGGCCGGGAGTATCGCCTCGCCGAAGCGGTCGACCAGATCGATGCGCGGACTCAAGCAGTGGATTTGCGGGGTAAAAACCTGGCCTTTGTGCCGGATGAATTGTTTCAATGCAAGGATTCGCTGCGCATCCTGTTTCTTGACAACAACCGGTTGACCCGTTTGCCCGAAGCGATGGGCGACCTCCGGCAGCTCAGCTGGCTCGACGTACGCAACAACCCCCTGGTCGGCCTTCCCCCCACGCTGCGCAGCCTGCCGCAACTCAAGCACCTCGAACCGGCCGATATACCGTTGAACGACGCCTACCTGAAGACACAGCCGGATACCACGGGAGCGGTATCGGGAGCCGTGCAGGTGAATGTGTATGAAGACGATGCCGTAGCCGGCACTTCCCGCATCATTCAGCCCGGCAGGGGGTCGATCAGCTATGTAGATATCAACAGCCAACTCCGGATCGAAATAACCGCCCAGGAGCTGTTCGACCGGATGACCCGGGGCAACGAATCCCTCCCGGTGGTCGGGCGTTTTCGCGATTTAGAGGCTCATACGCTGGCGGTTTTTGAACTGCAGGACGCACTGCTCAGCGTTTTGGATTCCCTCCTGACACGGTCCGGTCCGGCGCAGGATATTTCGCGATGGTGGCCGGTGGTGGTCCATCAAATCCGCGCCGATACCATGCTCCGGGGCTATTTTAACACCCTCAACGCTGCCTTCAACGATAGCCTCCGGAGCAACGGCGCCGTCATGGACCGAACCCTGTACATTTTGGCCAATAGCCTGCGCGATTTTCGGTTCATTGCACAAGACCGGCAGGAATTGCTCCAGGCGAGCACCATGGAAATAACCGGCAGCGCGTATCTGGACCGGAGCGGCAGGTCGCAATCGCCGGCACAGTTGACCGATACCAGCGGTGCTCCGCTGGAGTCGGTACGTCTGCTCCTGCTCCCGCAACGGGATAAGGCCGCGCTGGCCCGCTACGAAAACCTGGCAACGGCGATCGGGGAAAAAGCCGCGCGCGTGCAAACGGCTTTGCAAGGGCTGGTCGCCGCATGGGGGCAACCCGCAACGGCATCGTCGGCAGCGGACCTGCTCGGCTATTTGTCGGAACTAATCCGGTACGCCGGCGATTACGCCCGTCCGTTTTTTACATTGGACCAGGCGCCCCGTTTTTTTCTGGATATGAAGCGGGTTGACGATCGCAAACGTCTCGACCGGGTGGTCATCCGGATCGCCGTCCGAAGCGGCGGCAGATCGCTCATGGCCGCCGAGCGCCGCGTGACCCTGACCAAACTTTGGCCGCACCAGGTGAACAAGGCCTTTATTTCGCTGGTCAACCCCTACTCGCTCGATTCCCCGGACAAGCCTAATTTTCGTTTTGCGCCCGCGTTTGCCGTCCTGCTGAAAATTGACAGCCGCAGCTCTTATTTTTACAACAATTACCTCAGCCCGGGTCTTGGATTGGGCGCTATCATTCCGGATATCAACCTGGATGGCGTGGCTGAATTTGGTGTGGGCCTCGTTGGTACGCTGTTTCGCGATTTGATCAGCTTTGGCTGGGGCTGGAATTTCGGTGTAAGCCGGCCGTATTATTTTGTCGGCTTTACGTACCCGACCAACCCGAACAATTGACCGGGGCAAACCCGGCCGGCGGGCGGGCTGGCTGATGGAGATCATTTGTTACCCCGGGCAGGAAATGGAATTATTCCCTGCTCATCTTCATACCTTTGCGGCCGGTCTCCCAAGCTTCCCTGAAGGCTTAGGAGGATAAACTCCGGACACCAAACTTCCCCCGGTTACCGGGGAGAACTTCAACGTTGAACTCTAAACGACCATTTCCGAACAGCAGCATGAATCTCACCGCCCTTTCCATTCGCCGTCCCTCGCTCATCATCGTCGTATTTGCCGTGCTGACATTTATGGGGGTGGCGAGTTATTTCAGTTTACCGATCGAACTGGTGCCCAAATTCGACCCCCCGGTCGTGACGATCATGGCCGCCTACCCCGGTGCTTCACCGGCCGAAGTGGAAAATGCGGTGGCCAAACCCATCGAAGACGCGATCTCGTCGCTGGAGGGCATCGACCAGATCCAGATCGGCTCCAACGAAAACATCTGTTTTGTGGCGGTAGAAACCACGCAGGAGACCGATATTGACAAAACGGTGCAGGAAATGCAGCGCAAAATCAACCAGATCCTGCCCAATTTCCCGAAGGAGGTGCGCACCCCGGTCATCAACAAATTTGCCCTCTCGGAATTGCCCATCCTGCGTGTGGCCGTACATGCCAATGTGGCCGGCTTTGCTTTTTACGACCTGATCAAAAACCGCGTGGTGCCCGAGATCGCCCAGGTCAAAGGGGTGGCGCAAGTCGGTATTTTGGGCGGTGAAGAACGGGAGATCAAGATCAACATCAGCAGCGGCCGGCTGGAACAATACGGCCTGTCGTTGCTCCAGGTGGCACAAGCCGTACAGGCGGCCAACCTCGATTTTCCGACCGGCAAGGTGACCGGCAGCGAAACCCAGTTGCGCATCCGGCTGGCCGGCAAGTTTCTGACGCTCGACGACATCCGCAACCTGGTGGTGGGCAAATCGCGGTTTGGCTCCTCGATTTTTATCAAAGACATCGCCGAAGTGCAAGACGGCACCAAGGACTCCGAAGTGCTCTGCCGCGCCAGCGGCCAGCCGGTGGTCGGCCTCGAGATCCGCAAGCAAAGCGACGCCAACGCGGTGGAAATGGCCGATCTGGTGCTGCAAAAGTTGAAAACCCTGGAAACCAATTACACCGCACAGCAACTGCAATTCCAGGTGGTGGCCAATTCCAGCACCTTCACCCGGCAAGCTACCGACGCCGTGGTGCACGACCTGTTTATCGCGGTGCTGCTGGTGGCTTTGGTGATGCTGATGTTCCTGCACAGCCTGCGCAACGCTACTATCGTGCTGGTGTCGATCCCGACCTCTATCGTCAGCACCTTCGTGATGATGAAAGTGATGGGCTATTCGCTCAACCTCATGTCGCTGCTGGGCCTTTCGCTCGCCATCGGTATCCTGGTCGACGACGCTATTGTAGTCATCGAAAATATTTACCGGCACCTGGAAATGGGCAAACACCGTGTGCAGGCTTCGTACGACGGGCGCAACGAAATCGGTTTTACGGCGGTGAGTATTACCCTGGTGGACGTGGTGGTGTTTCTGCCGATCATTTTCACCGTGGGCATGGTGCCCAACCTGTTGCGGCAATTTTGCATGACGGTGCTGGTATCCACGCTTATGTCGCTGCTGGTGTCGTTCACCCTCGTGCCCTGGCTCACCTCGCGCGTGGGCAAACTGCACCGCTTCAAAGGGACCAACATGGCGGGGCGGCTCGTGCTGCGCTTCGAAGTGTTTCTCGACTGGTTGTCCGACGGTTTTGTGACCGCCCTGCGTTGGGCCCTGCAAAATTGGAAGACCAAGGCCCTCACCCTGTTCCTCGCCGTCGCGCTCATGGGAGGCTCCATGTTGCTTGTCACCAGTGGTTTTATCGGCAACGCATTTATCGACCCGGGCGAACGCGGCGAATTTCTGGTAGAGATCCAGTTGCCCAAAAACGCGTCGCTTGTGCAGACCGACGGCATGACCAAGCAGGTGGAAGACTGGCTGCGTGCGCAGCCCGACGTGGTCACCACCTTTACCACCATCGGCACCACGGGCAAATCCTTCGGCCTCAATGCCCCCCATGTGGCGGAAATCCTGGTGACGCTCACCCCGTTCCGGCATCCGCGGACGGTGTCTACCGATATTTTTGCCCGCAAAGCCAAGGTCAAACTGGAAGAAGTGGTGGCCGGAGCGAAGATCAGCGTATCGCCCATCGATATTTTGGGCTTGTCGTTTTCCCCCATCGAGGTGCGGCTCAACGGGCCCGACCTCGACAGCATCATAGCGATGTCGGAACAAATCCAGCGCGTGATGGCCTCCGTGCCCGGCTGCGTGGAGATCACGCCCAGCGTGGAGCCGGGCAACCCCGAAGTGCAGGTGGAGGTCAACCGCCAGCGCTTGGCCGATTACGGCCTCACCATGGCGCAGGTGGGCCTTACCCTGCAAATGGCGTTCAGCGGCAATTCGGACGCGCGGTTCCGCGACGGCGATTTTGAATACCCCATCCGCATCGCCCTCGATGCGTTCGACCGGCGCAGCGCCGACGATATCCGGCAGCTGTCGTTTGTCAACCCGCTGGGCAGTACGGTGTACCTCAAGCAATTTGCCGAGGTGCGCGAAAGTTCGGCGCCCACCCGCCTCGAACGCCGCGATCGCCTGCCCTCCATCCAGTTCTCCGCACAGGTGATCGGCCGGCCCACCGGCACGGTGGCCCGCGAAGTAAAAGCCAAACTCGACCAATTGCGGGTGCCCACCGGCGCGCATTTCCGCTACGGCGGCGACCTGCGGCGGCAGGAGCAGGGCATCGGCAGCATGGGTTTCGCCTTGTGGACCTCCCTGGTTTTGGTGTACCTCATCATGGTTGCCCTGTACGACAACTGGGTGTACCCCTTCGTGGTGTTGCTGTCGATCCCGCTGTCGATCATCGGCGCTTTTCTCGCCATGGCGCTGGCCGGCCAAAACCTGACCGTGTTCACCGGCCTCGGCCTGCTCATGCTCATCGGCCTGGTTGGCAAAAACGCCATCCTTGTCGTCGACTTCGCCAACCACCTCAAACAACAGGGTATGAGCCTCAATCAGGCCCTGATGCAAGCCACCAAAATGCGCTTCCGGCCCGTGCTCATGACCAATATCGCCATGGTCATCGGGCTGCTGCCGCTGGCCCTTTCCACCAGCGTCGGCTCGGCCTGGAAAGTAGGCCTGGCCTGGGCCATTATCGGCGGCCTCAATTCGTCGATGTTCCTTTCCCTGATCTTCGTGCCCGTGGTGTACGGCTTGTTCGACCGCCTGCTGGCGCATTTCGGATGGGATAAAAAACGCACCGTGGAATTTGTCGAGTAGGGTTTTTAAAACAAATTCTGTTATATTTGCCTCCAGGCCTCATTGATGGCTCCAGGCAAACGCCAACCTTCGAACTTAAATGCCGCTCGACACGTCCATCGAATACCTCAAAGGCGTCGGCCCGCAACGCGCCGAAGTACTGAAGAAAGAATTGGGTGTGTTCACGCTGGGGGACTTGTTGTTCCACTTCCCGTTCCGGTACATCGACCGGACAAAATTTCACCGCATCAGTGATATCCGGACCGAAGGCGAACAGTACCAGGTAAAAGGCATCCTGCGGCGGCTGGAGATGCTCGGCGAAGGCCGCGCCAAGCGCCTGGTGGGCACCCTGCGCGACGAGTCGGGCGCCATCGAACTGATCTGGTTTCAGGCCGTTCAATGGATGGAAAAAAACCTGAAGGTGGGCCGGGAATACGTCGTTTTCGGGCGCGCCAGCGAATTCAGCGGCCGGTTCAACATCCCGCACCCCGAGATCGAAGAAGTGACGCCGGAAAACGCCCAATCGGCGCGCACCTTCGACCCCGTGTACCCATCGACCGACAAACTGACGCAGAAAGGGCTCGACGCCAAAGGGCTGCGCAAATTGCTCCGCACCTTGCTCGACGGGCTTAAACCGGCCGACCTGCCCGAAACACTGCCCGATTTTCTGTTGGAGGCCTACCGCCTCGCCCCCCGCTGGGAGGCGCTGCAAAAGATCCATTTTCCGGAAAACCAGCAGGAGGTGGACGCCGCCACCCGGCGCCTGAAATTCGAAGAACTCTTTTTCCTCCAACTCCGCCTGCTCCAGATCCGCCGCCGCCGCAAAGACGCCTCCAAGGGCTTTGTTTTTGAAAAGATCGGCGAGCGGTTCAACCAGTTTTATCACGAAAAACTGCCGTTCGAACTCACCGAAGCGCAAAAACGGGTGCTCCGCGAAATCCGCTCCGACCTGGCCTCCGGACAGCAAATGAATCGCCTGGTGCAGGGCGACGTAGGCTCGGGTAAGACCGTTGTGGCCCTCATGAGCATGTTGATAGCCCTCGACAACGGATACCAGTCGTGCCTTATGGCGCCCACCGAAATCCTGGCCCAGCAACATTTCGCGGGCATTTCCGAACTGGTGGGCGACCTCGGCATTCACGTCGGTTTCCTGAGCGGCGCCGTGAAAGGCAAAAAACGCGATGCCATCCTCGAACAACTCGCTTCAGGCGAGCTGCACATCGTGATCGGCACCCATGCGCTCATCGAAGACTGGGTGCAATTCCACCGCCTCGGCCTGGCCATCACCGACGAACAACACCGCTTCGGCGTGGAGCAACGCGCCGCCCTCTGGAAAAAAGGCGCCGGGCTGCCGCCACACGTGCTCGTCATGACCGCCACGCCCATCCCGCGTACGCTCGCCATGACCCTCTACGGCGACCTCGACGTATCGGTGATCGACGAACTGCCACCCGGCCGCAAGCCCATCACCACGCTCCACAAAACCGAACACCACCGCCTGCGCGTGCAGGGCTTCATGCGCGAGGAAATCGCCAAAGGCCGTCAGGTGTACGTGGTGTACCCGATGATCGAGGAGACCGAAAAGGCCGACATGCTCAACCTTATGGCCGGCTACGAGGCCCTCAGCCGCGATTTTCCGCCGCCGCAATACCAGATCAGCATTGTACACGGTAAAATGAAGGCCTCCGACAAGGACTTCGAAATGCAGCGCTTCGTCAAAGGCGAAACCCAGATCATGGTGGCCACCACCGTCATCGAGGTGGGGGTCAACGTCCCCAACGCCTCGGTTATGGTCATCGAGAATGCCGAACGCTTCGGCCTGAGCCAATTGCACCAGCTCCGCGGCCGCGTTGGGCGCGGCGCCGAACAGTCGTACTGCATCCTGCTGAGCAGCTACAAACTCAGCGCCGACGGCCGGGAACGCCTCCAGACCATGGTACAAACCAACGACGGCTTTGTGATCGCCGAAACCGACCTGCGGCTGCGCGGCCCCGGCAACCTCGAAGGCACCCAACAAAGCGGTATGCTCCGCTTCCTGCTCGCCGACCTGGGCCGCGACGGCCAGATCCTCAGCGCCGCCCGCGAGATCGCCGCCCGTATTCTGGAAACCGACCCTTCCCTCTCCAAACCCGAACACACCCGGTTGCGCGCCCACCTCGAAGCTACCGGAAAGGAAGCCCGCGTGTGGAGCCGGATTTCGTAGGCCGGCAGCCGCTTGTTGAAATGCGCGCCGCAAATCGCTACCAAACCAATATTCTTCGTTTTTTTGCCAAAAATTTCTACTATGTCCCTTCGCTTTCGTGCACTCCCCGTATTGCTGTTGTTTACGCCGCTGTGGCTGCAAGCTCAAATTGAAGACGCCGATGATATTTTTCGCGAACTGCGTGCTCTCGAGGGCACCTGGTTTATGCCGCAGGACCGGGGCGACCGGCTGGAGATCTGGGCAATTGAAGACGACAGCACCCTCAGCGGCCGGGAGTTGCGGATCAAAGCCGAAGACGGCGATTCGGTCAACCTGCAAACCATGCGCATCGAACGGCGCGGTGATGTGATCACTTTTTTTGCCACCGTGCGCGGTCAAAACAAAAACCAGCCGGTAGCCTATGAAATGACCCTGGCCGACAACGACGGGTACCTTTTTGAAAATCCGGAATTCGACAACCCACAAAAAATCCGCTACCGCCTGTTGGGCAACCGCGAATTGCAGGTGACCAACGAAGGCCGGCGCGGCAGCCGCACGGTGACCGAAGAATTTGTGTTCGAACGTGAATTCACGCCTGCTAGCATGGAATTCCGACTGCGCGGTGGCGTAAATATGTTCACCCTGCGCGCCACGGGCAATTTCCCCTCATCCACCGACCCGGCTATTGCCAAAAATCCGCAAACTGCCCCCCGGCTCGGCTGGGAGCTGGGCACGCAGTTCCGGTTCAAAGGCCGTGGCGGTTTCATTACCGTCAACCTGGAAGCCGGCCTGGCCGGCAAATCGACCCACGCCAAATCGGCCTTTTTCACCCCGCTCGATACCTTTCCGTTCTCGGTCGACTACCTCCGCGACGTCAACTATCACCAGGTGTGGCTGGTGGTAGCCGCCATCCCGGAGATCAACCTGAAACGCGACGGCCGTTTCACCATCCTCGCCGGCCCGTATTTTGGGCGCTTGCTGTTCAATAAAGCCTCGGGAGAAGAAAAACCCGGCGGCGACAACAAGCTGTTCGACGCCAACAACGATTTTAAAAAGAACGACGTGGGCATCATCGCCGGCTTCCAGTTCCGGCTGAGCAGCCTCAAGAATACCGTAGGCAGCATCGTCGGCCTCCGGGCCAACCTCGGACTGGCCGACTTGGACGCGCTGTACAACCGCAACTGCGACAATCCGGCTTTTTGCAACGGCCGCATCGGGTTGCAGGGCATTTCGCTCTACTATAGCTTTAACTTGTTGGGGCTGTGATCACCCGCTGAAATAATGGCGAAACAAAAATTCTACGTCGTTTGGGAAGGGCACATGCCGGGCGTGTACTCGAGCTGGGAGGCGGCCAAACGGCAGATAGACGGCTACCCGCAGGCAAAATACAAGAGTTTCGGCTCCCGCGCCGAAGCGGATAAAGCCTTCCGCGGATCGTATTGGGCGTACGTCGGGCAAGACACTAAAACGGTCAAAAAATCACTGGCCGACCTGGAAAAAGCCGGCGTGCACCTCGACAGCCTGGCGGTAGACGCTGCCTGCAGCGGCAATCCCGGCGACATGGAATACCGCGGCGTGCATATCCGCACCGGCCAGGAGATCTTTCGCGTGGGCCCTCTGCCCGACGGCACCAACAACATCGGCGAATTTCTCGCCCTGGTGCACGGCCTGGCCTGGCTCAAACAACAAAACCGGCCGAATATTCCGATCTATTCCGACTCGCGCAATGCCCAGCTCTGGATCAAAGCCAAAACCTGTCGCACCAAACTCGAACATACGAGCCGCAACGGCCCGATCTTCGAACTGATCGACCGCGCCGAAAAGTGGCTCGCCGTAAACAAGGTGACCAACCCTATCGTAAAGTGGAAAACCGGGGAATGGGGCGAAATTCCGGCAGATTTCGGCCGGAAATAACCGTCGCAACAAGTCTATTGTACCCCGAAGACGTATTGCACAATATTGGCCCCCATTTGCAGGGCCTTGGTGCGGATATCGATCGGGTCGTTGTGCACATCGTCCCAGCCGTCGCCCAGGTCGGTTTCATAGTCGTAGAAACACACGAGGCGGCCCTGGTAGATCAGGCCGAAACCCTGTGGCGCTTTGCCGTCGTGTTCGTGGATTTTCGGCAGGCCGTTCTTGAATTCGAAGTGCTGGTGGTAGATCGGATGGCTGAAGGGCAATTCCACAAAGTCGAGTTCGGGAAATACCTTTTTCATCGAAGGCCGCACAAAGGGATCGAGGCCGTAGTCGTCGTTGAGGATCAGAAAGCCGCCGCCTTCGAGGTAGGCGCGGAGGTTGCGGGCTTCCAGGTCGCTGAACAGCATGTTGCCATGGCCGGTGGCGTATACCATGGGGTAGTTGAAAATATCGGCGCTGCCCGGCTCCACCACGGCATATTCCAGGTCGAAATTGGTGCGCAGGTTCTGGTTGCAGAAACGGGCCAGGTTCTTCAGCGAGTTGACGTCGTTGTACCAATCGCCGCCGCCCGAATATTTGAGGAGGGCGAGTTGCAGGGTAGGCGGTTGCGGCGGCGCCGTGAAGGCGGCGCTGACCAAGAAACAACCGAGGATCAAAATATTCCGTACCATAGTTTTAGCGCCGGGAGTACCCCGGTTTTACCGCAACAGCAGGCGCCGATGTCGGTTACAAACCTGCTGCCCGCGGCGGTGATCAAAATTTGGAATCGTCGACCGAAGCCAGGTACTGCCGGATCTCTCCGACTACCGAGGCGATACAGCCGTCTTCGAAAGGCGACCGGAGCCGCGCCAGTTTCACCAGGTCGAGAAACGACTGGCTGCCGCCGGCCTGGCACAGGCGCAGGTAGTCGGACCAGGCGGCGCGGTGGTCTTGCCGGTCTTTGGTCCAAAACTGGAAAGCGCAAATCTGGGCCAGCGCATAGTCGATGTAATAAAACGGCGAATTGAAAATGTGGTTTTGCTTTTGCCAGAAACCGCCCTGTTCCAGAAAGGGGTTGCCGTCGTAGTCGCGGTGCGGGAGGTAGGTTTGCTCCAGCCGGCGCCAGGCCGCATTGCGCTCGGCCGGGGTCATATCGGGGTTTTGATAGATGATGTGCTGAAATTCGTCGACCGCAACGCCGTAGGGTAAAAACTGCAGGGCGCCGCCAAAGTGCATGAAATGGTACTTGGGCGTATCGGGCCCGAAAAACAGGTGCATCCAGGGCCAGGTGAAAAACTCCATGCTCATGGAGTGGATCTCTGCCGCGTCGCTCGTCGGCCAGTGGTATTCGTCGAACTCGAAATGGCCGCTGTTCCACACCTGGAAGGCATGGCCGGCTTCGTGGGTAAGCACGTCGATATCGCCGCTGGTGCCGTTGAAATTGGAGAAAATGAACGGCGCCCGGAACTGGGGCAGGTAGGTGCAGTATCCGCCTGTAGCCTTGCCGTCGCGGTTGACCAGGTCCATAAGCCGGGTGTCGAGCAAATAGCGGAAAAACCGGTCGGTTTCGGGCGATAGTTCCTGGTACATCCGGGTGGCGTTGGCCACGATTTCGGCAGGTGTGCCGATAGGCTTGGGGTTGCCCGTGGGGAATTTGTATTCTTCGTCGTAGTATTTGAGTTTTTCGAGGCCGAGGCGTGCGCGTTGCCGCTGGTATAGTTCCGACGCAAGCGGAACGATGAGTTCCCGAACCTGCCGCCGGAAGTTGGCCACCATATCCGGCGTATAGTCGGAGCGGCGCATCCGGGCGTAACCCACCTCCACGAAGTTGTTGAAGCCCATGATTTTGGCCATTTTGTGGCGGGTCTTCACCATCTGATCGAAGAGGTCTTCCACCACGCCTGCATTGCCGGCGTAAAAGGCCCACTTGGCTTCGGCGGCACGGCGGCGCACGTGGCGGTCGTCCGACAGTTCAAGCGGTACAAGGCTGCTCAGGTTGTAGGTCTGGCCGTCAAATTCGATCCGGGCCTGGGCCTTCAGTTTGGTATACTCCGTGCTGAGGGTATTTTCCTGCCGGAGATCTTCCAAAATGGCAGGGGTGAAGGTTTTTAACGCCAGTTCGGCCAGTACAAACAGATGCTGCCCGTACGTTTTCTCCAATTCGGCCCGGAAAGGCGATTGCAATAAAGCGCGGTAAAAGCGGTTGGTGAGGGCCTCATAGGCCGGCAGGTTTTCGTCGAAGTAAGCGTTTTCGCTTTCGTAAAAGGGGTCGGCGGTATCCACCGTGTGGCGGATATAGCACAGGTTGTACATCGTCCAGAAGGCTTCCCGCTCGGCGTTCAGTGCGTGAAGGGCACTCAGCTGCTCAGCCGCACTGGCGGCTGCCTCAAAGGCGCTCAAATCCCGGTCGAAAGCATCGGAAATAGCCGAAAGGTCGGGGCGGATATACGGGAATGACTCAAATGTGTCGGTCGAAGGCAGGGTAGCGATCATATGTAAATTTTCCGGTTGGAAGGGTTCATTGACAATTATACCATGGTTGGATTTTCATGCTAAAGCGAAATGGGAAAATTTCAGTTCACACCGGGCAAATCTTGCAGTTATATGCGGCATTCCGCTAAAAATCTAACGCCGCATGAAATTTTCCCGTTTGCAGACCAGCTATGAAATTCCCGCGATGTTCTTAGCTGCAAAGGTATGACGATTGGCGGCTTCCTGCACTTTCTCCGGTCAATCTCTGCGGGGAACGCGGTTGCAGCGCCGATGGTTTTGTACTTTGCGCCCAAAAAACGGAAGAATGAAGCGTTTTGTATTCAGCACATTGCTTTTTGCCGCAGTTTTTGGACCAATCAGTGCACAATCCACAGCGTTTGTCCTGAATGGGGGCCTGAGTATCGGGTTTCAAAAATGGGATAATTCGTTCGACCGGCAGCCCTTGTACAAGTACCATGTGGCGCTGGCGATCGAATCGGTCAACAATGACAACGACAATGCCTCCGTCTTTATGCAATTCGGCTACCATGTGCGGGGTAGCGCCACGCGTTTTCGTTTTTTCTACCAGGGTGGCGGCATCGATCAGTATTCGCAGGAGTTCCAGTTTCGCAACCTGTCGCTTATCCTCGGCGGCAAGCAAAAGTTTCCGCTCGGCGCCCGCAGCAAGTACTTCTACTACGGCGGCATCCGGGGCGATTATACCCTCAATACCAACATCGACGACCTGGCGGGCGCGCGAAACCTGCAGTATGCGATTTTTTACCCGTTCATCGGTTCCATGAAACGCTGGATGGTGGGCGTTTCGGCAGCCGGCGGCATCGAATTCCCGTTCAGCGACCTGATCGGCGGACAGCTCACCTTTTCGGTGCACCCCGATTTCACCTACCAATACAAACAACCGTCGATCGGCAACGTAACCAATCCGTTTGACCCCACGGGCGGAACCACCATAACCATCCCGGAACGGCGTATCCGGAACATTACGCTGGAATTGTCGTTTGGGCTGCGGCTGCTGCATAAAGTGGTGTACGAATAGCGCTGTCCGGCCGCTTCAAGCTTCCTGCAGGGCGTCCCAGTATTCCACGGCCCGGCGCGTGTGCGGAACACAGATAGAGCCGCCGACCATATTGGCCACCGCCAGAATTTCAAAGAGTTGATCGGTGCTTACGCCCAGTTCGTGGCATTTACCGAGATGGTACTTGATGCAATCATCGCAGCGCAGGACCATCGAAGCCACCAGGCCGAGCATTTCCTTGGTTTTCGTGTCGAGCGCGCCTTCCTGGTACGTCTGGTTGTCGAGGCTCCAGAAACGTTTGATCACTTTGTTGTCGTGGGCCAGGATGCGGTCGTTCATGCGGGCCCGGTAGTTGTTGAATTCTTTGACCATTTTAGTGCATAGGTTGGTGAGTAAGGGCGTGTTAAAATTCAGGAGACTGAACTGAACACGGCAACGAAGTTGGCGGGTACAATCGAATATTCCCCGATATTGTTTACCAACCACTTGTTTTTATTCTTTACGATTCAGTAGTATGCGGGTAGTGATCCAACGCGTTTCCAGTGCCGGCGTCGCCATCGATGGCGACGAAAAAGCCCAAATCGGGTGGGGCTTACTCATTCTGCTGGGCATCGAACACGACGACGGCCCCGACGACGCGGAGTGGTTGTGCCGTAAAATTGCCGCGCTGCGGATATTTTCCGACGAGGCAGGCCTGATGAACCGCTCGGTGCAGGATATCGGCGGCGCTTGCCTGGTGATCAGCCAGTTCACCCTGCACGCCAGTACGAAAAAAGGCAACCGCCCGTCGTTTATCCGGGCCGCCCGGCCCGAAACGGCTATTCCGCTCTATGAAAAATTTGTGGAACTGCTCCAGCGTGAATCCGGCTGCCCGGTATACACGGGCACTTTTGGCGCCGATATGAAAGTAAGCCTGGTGAACGACGGGCCGGTGACGATCTGGATGGATTCGCGGAACCGCGAGTAAGACAGCAATAAAAAAACCGCCGAACGTTGCGTCCGGCGGCCTAACTCCAAAAAACCAAATGAAAACAATCTTCCTACTGTGATTAAATCTTAATGTCTTTTCGGTTCGTGAGACGATGTTTATACGCCGGTCCCCCCAACGCGTCACAATACACATAAAAAAAATTTTCGCAGTCCAAAATACCGCTGCCGGATTAGGTCCGGTAACTGCCGGGTAAACCCTACTTTTGCGGCCATTCAAAACCCATGATGCTCACTAAAATTACCCGTCATGAATACGATTTTAACCACGCTGCATTCCTACAACCGCTTCCTGATCCTGGCTGCTCTTGTCTTCGTGCTGGCCCGCTCCTACAGCGGTTGGCTGAGCCGCAAACCGTTTGAAAAAACCGACAACATCGCCTCCGCCTCCCTCCTGGGGCTGTCGCACCTGCAATTGCTGATCGGCCTGATCATGTATGCGTTTACCAGCCAGTGGACCCAAACGGCGTTTGCCAATTTCGGCGCGGCCATGAAAGATCCCATGCAGCGGTATTTTGCCGTGGAGCACATTACGGCCATGATTATTGCCGTAGCGCTCATTCACATCGGCCGTTCCAAATCGAAGTCGGCTGCCGACCCGGCGGCCAGGCACAAAACGCTGGCCGTGTATACCACCATCGCCGCCCTGATCATCGTCGGGACCTTGGCCGCAAAAGGCCTCTTGTTTGGAACGCTGACCCAGGTTGCGGGTTAAAAACGGAACATTTGCCGATATTTGCGGCACGGAAAATTGCCAGTTGGTGTTTACCAATTGGCAATTTTTGTCCGGCAACAACACCGTTCACGACCACAATTACACACCATGCAAAAACCCGGCCTCCCCGAAGGTACCCGTGATTTCGGCCCCGAGCAGGCGCGCAAACGCGCCTGGATTTTCGATACCATCCGTTCGGTGTTCGTCAAATTCGGTTTCCAGCCGCTGGAAACGCCGGCAATGGAAAACCTCAGTACCCTCACCGGGAAATACGGCGACGAAGGGGACCAATTGCTGTTCAAGATCCTGAACAACGGCGATTTTCTGAAAGACGCCGACCCGGCGCTGCTGGCCGCGAAAAACTCCGCCAAACTGACGCCCGCCATCGCCCGCCGCGGCCTGCGCTACGACCTGACCGTGCCGTTTGCCCGCTTTGTGGTCATGAACCGCCACGCCCTGACCTTCCCGTTCAAGCGTTACCAGATACAGCCGGTGTGGCGCGCCGACCGCCCCCAAAAAGGCCGGTACCGCGAATTTTACCAGTGCGACGCCGACGTCATCGGCTCCGACAGCCTGCTGTATGAAGCCGAACTGACCCAAATCTATGACGAAGCCTTTGCCCGCCTCGGCATCCCGGTCACCATCAAGATCAACAACCGGAAGGTCTTGTACGGCATCGCCGAAGCGGCCGGCATCGCCGAACAGTTCATGCATATGACGGTGGCTATCGACAAACTGGACAAAATCGGTATCGCGGGGGTCCGGGAAGAACTGGCCGGCCGGGGCATTCCGGATACGGCTATTGCCACCATCGAAAAAATCCTGGCTGCCCCATCCATCGAAACGCTGCGGCCGATATTTGGCGCCAGCGAAACGGGCCGCGCCGGGTTGGATGAGTTGGAGCGCGTATTTCGCTACCTCGAAAAAATGCCGCTGGAAAACGAACTCAAGTTTGATATCACCCTGGCCCGCGGGCTCAGCTACTACACCGGCTGCATTTTCGAAGTGGCGGCCAATGGCGTGCAAATGGGCAGCATCGGCGGCGGCGGCCGGTACGCCGACCTCACCGGCGTGTTTGGCATGCCCGGCTTATCGGGCGTTGGTATTTCATTTGGCGCCGACCGCATCTACGATGTGCTCGAATCGCTCGACCGGTTCCCTTCCGACCTCACCGAAACGGTGCAGGTGCTGTTCGCCGCATTCGACGAACCCACCCACGATTACGCCTTCGGGTGTGTGAGCAAGGTGCGCACCTACGGCATTGCCGCCGAATTGTACCCGGAACCAGGCAAATTGAAAAAACAATTCGAGTACGCCGCCAAACGAAACATCCCCTGGGTGATCATCGTGGGTGAGGCCGAAATGCAAAGCGGCAACCTCGCGGTCAAGAACCAGCAAAGCGGCGCCCAGGAAAGCATGACCCTGGACGCGTTGATTGCCACGCTGTTGCAGTGATTCACTGCCGTTCGAGCGTCATTTCAAGAAAGGGTTGCCAGTTTTGACCGTCGCGGCTCATCTCGCCGGTTTCCACCCACTGCCCGCCGGCAAGCCGGATGGTATACCGGACCTGGCCGGCCATCGGGTGTGTAAAGCCCCATACGATCGAGCCGTCGTCCTGTACATTGAAATCGGCGTCAACGGAATTTCCATCGCCGCGAAAGGCGCGCATACGGTAGCGGTTGGCCTGCTCGTCGAATGAAATGACGGCAAATGCCTGGTGCACGATTTGGGTGGAATCATTGGCGTCGCGGCCGATCCCTTCCATGACGAAGACCGTGCGGTTGGCTTTAAAGGCTCCTTGTTCGGCGATGTTGAAGGTACTGCGTTGCGGCCCCATCTGAATCCAGCCCGAACCTTTCCACGAACCTTCCAGAAAGGCCGTTTTTTGCATGGCCGCCGCCAGCGTTGCGGTGGGTTGAAGCCTGGGTTGGGCCAGGAGCGTACTGATGCAGCCCCAGAGCAGGACTGCGGGGAAAAAGCGATTTTTCATAACCGGGTAGTGTTGTGTGTGAACGAATTTATGCCCCGTCGTTCTGATCAAAATAAGATTTCAGGTCGGTATAAAAGGCTTCGAAGGCCTCCATCCCGCGCGGGGTGATTTTGCATAGCGTAAGCGGATAGTTGTTTTTATAGGTTTTTTCAACCTCGAGGTAGCCGGCTTCCTGCAGCTTGCTGATTTGTGCGCTGAGGTTGCCAGCCGTGGCCTTGGTCTGCTCTTTTATGGCGTTGAATTCCGCCTCCTGCACGACCATGAGGTACGACATGATAGCCAGTCTCAACTGGGATAAAAGCAAGGGATCCAATTCTTTATACATGGCGGCTGCGGGCTCTTATGTTCAACCAATATCCCGGGACAAGGTAACCGGCCACTATGGCAGCCGCCTGGACCAGCAAATGTTCGTTCGGCGCCAGGTAGAGGCAGACGACAGCGCCCACCCATGCGGCCGCCGAACCCCAGAGCAGGGGCCGAAATCGCAGCAAGGAACCGGAAACAAAGGTCGCAAAGCCGACCAAGACCAGGATGAACGGAACCGGGGATAAATGAGCCGGAACCGACAGGACGGTGACCAATATCAGCGAAATACCAAACGCCAGCCAAACGCGCCCGTACCATTCGCGCACCGGATTGGCCGTCAGCGGTTCTTTTTTCTCCCGCCGCCATTCATACATCAGGGAAGCGGGCACCCCAATCAAGGCCATGCTGATCCAGGCCAGGGGATGCCCCGGATACCGGGCGATCACAGCCAAATAATAATCCACCAGGCAGGTAGCCGTTACCAGCCAGCCCCAAAGCAAAAAATGAAAACCATTCTCGCTCAGGTGGCTTTTCGCCAGGTCAATTGTTTCGCGGATGACACGCAGGCTTTCCTGCGGATTCAGCACTTTTTCTTCGTGTTCCATTAGGTATGCAAATTGGTTCAGTTTCTAAATTTTTCACAAAAGTAAAGTAGTTTATCTTATAAACCAAATATATCGATCAATTACCCAATCCACTTGATGGAGGGTACTATCCATGCCTACAAAAACATAGTCTTTGAAAACCGAACGGCGCCCTGCTTACCGGCGCAACATCTTGATCAGGATGCCGCTTTTCAGCCGTGGTTCGAAATAGGTGCTTTTTGGCGGAAGACTTTGGTCGGCGTCGGCCATGCCCATCATATCGGCAAACGATACGGGGTGCAGGGCAAATCCAGCACGGCCGGTGCCGGCATTCACGGCTTTCCGGATCCCCTTCAGGCCTTTGGATCCTTCCACGTAAATAATGCGGGCATCGGTGCGTACATCCCGGATGCCCAGTATCCGGTGCAGCACCAGTTCATTGAGGAGGTCCACATCGAGCACGACCGGCGGGTGCCCGGCGGCGCGTTCCCTGGCATAGGCGGTCACCACTTCCGGTTTCCAGTGCAGGCGGTGCCATTGTTCTCCGATCAGGAGTTTCAATTCGAATTTACGCCTGGGCTTGCGGGGGTTTTCGATGGGTTCCAAATCAAAAATTTGGGCCAGCCGAGCCAGAAAGGCCGACTCGGAGAGGCCATTGAGGCCTTCCACCACGCGGTTGTAATCCAGAATATCCAACTGGTCGGTGGCAAAAAAGGCGCAGAACAGATATTCGAAATCAAAATCGGGATGCTGGTCCCGCAGTTGCTCGTGCAGCAAAGCCAGTGTGGTCGTGCGGTGATGCCCGTCGGCGATGTACACCGTAGACACATGCTGGAGGAACAGTTGTTGCAGCTGTTCGATTTCGACCGGATCGGTGGCCATCCACACGCGGTGGGTTTGATGGTCGTTGTCGAAATAAGTTTCGAAGAGGGGCGGGTTGTTCCGGATAAACGCTTGAAGCCAGTCATTAACGCCGGCAATGGGCGGGTAGGTGAGCAAAACGGGTTTTAGTATAGCCCCCCAACGCAGGAAAAGTTCCATTTGCCGCGCTTCGCGTTCGTTGAGGGTTTTTTCGTGTTTTTTGACTTTGCCGCTGAAAAAATCACGTACATCGTTTAACGCCACCAGACCGGTATGGCAGCGGTGCCCGTCGTCGATTTGATAAATATAAAGCGCTGTATGACCCGAAGTTTGAAGCCAGCCTTTGCGCTGGTAATCCAAGAAACTATTTTTTGCATCGGCGCAAAACGTATCCGGTGAAGGGATGCGGTCAAAAATAGGAAAGGTTGCCTCGAAGGGTTTGATGTGCATGTAGGATGCTGCTTTGGTCCGGTAAAAGTAGCGGCTATCCGGTTGTATTTCCAATATTGGTTTGGCGGGCCGGGCGGATTCCCGGTTATGACCAAACATTCTTTGATCGCGGTCGTTACTTTCTGCAATTTTTTCCGTTCGGCAGTCAATAAATTTCCATTTTTGGCGATTATTTTGCCGAAAAAGATTTGCCCCATCGCCGTGCCAAGCGCTTTTCAATCCCCCCTGATCCCGGTTATTATGAAACGCTATTCCGCCTTTGTCGTTTTTCTGCTGACCATATTGCTGGCCAACCCTATGGGCGCCCAGTCGGTGAGCGAGCTCAAGTCCCGGCTGAACCGCTCGCAATCGAAGAGTGAAAAGATGAATTTGAGCTACCAGATCGCCGAAAAACTGCTCAATTCCAGCCCACAGGAAGCGGCCGATTACGCGCATCGGGCCAGCATGCTGGCTTCCGAACTGGGCGAAAAACGCCGCGAAGCCGAGTCCATCTTCCTGAGCGCCGAAGGCCTGTACCGCCGGCGCAACTACCGGGAATCGGCCGATCGATTCAATTATGCGTGGAATACCGCCCGCAACTATGGCTTGTATGAGATCGCTCTCAATTCGATGGACCGCTTGCAGGAAATCGCCCTCAAGCAGAATGATCTGCGCGAAGCGCTCAAATGGAGCCATGAGACGGTGAATTATCTCAAAGGCAATACCGGCCGCTCCACCAGCAGCGGCGATGCCCTGAGCCGGCTGGAAAATAAACTGGCCAGCGCCGAAGCCGAAAACCGGCGATTGAGCGATCAAATTGCCCAGCTGACCGGCCAAAGCCAGAACCTCGAAACCACGTACCAGGAACAAATCAAGCAGGTACAGGCCAAAACACAGGAAGAACTCACCAAACGGGAAGAAACCATTTCCCAAATTTCGATCGAAAAGCAACGGGCCGATTCCATCGTACAAACCAAGGCCCGTCTCCTCGAAACCCTGACGGAAGAGCAAATGGTCGATTCGATCGTCCGCGGCCGCCAGGAGCGGGAGATCGAGGCCCAGAAAGCGCGCCTGGCAGAGGCCGAACTGGCCCAGCAGAAATCCGAATCGGCGCGCAATTTCCTCCTTATGCTGGTGGCTTTCGTGTTGGTGCTGGCGACGCTGTTCTACCTGCGTTACCGGGCCAAACGCCGTACCGCCGACCAACTGGTCGAGCAAAACAAGATCATCGAGGCCGAGCAAAAAAGAAGCGACGAACTCCTGCTCAATATCCTGCCGCCGGCTATTGCCCAGGAATTGAAAACGAAAAACAAAGTAGCCGCCCGACAATACGAACAGGCGACGGTGATGTTTGTCGATTTTACAGGCTTTACCCGGCTCTCCGAACTCCTCGGCCCGGAAGAATTGGTGGCCGAACTGGACTATTGTTTCAGCAATTTTGACCGCATCATCGGTCAATACCGCATCGAAAAGATCAAAACCGTGGGCGATGCGTACATCTGCGCCAGCGGCTTGTCCGACAAAAATGCCAGTCCTTCCGATATGGTAAAAGCCGCACTCGAAATCCAGGATTTTCTCCAGCACCTGAAGGCCCAGCATATGAACCAGGGCTTGCCCTATTTCGAAGCCCGAGTCGGCATCCACACCGGCCCGGTGGTTGCGGGTGTAGTGGGCGAGAAGAAGTTTGCCTACGACATTTGGGGCGACACCGTCAACATCGCCGCCCGCATGGAAGAAACCTGCGAACCCGGCCGGGTAAATGTAAGCGAAAGCGCCTATTGGCTGGCCAAATACGAATTTGAGTGGGACAGCCGCGGCAAAATCGCGGCTAAGAACAAAGGCCTGATGGATATGTACTACGTGACGGGGCTCAAGACCGCAACATATTGATATTCACAAGCCTGATGATGTACAAATGCACCACGGGGCAATTTCCAGGGCGAAAACCGGATTGATTGCTACACAGCATCCACGGTCCGGCATATTTTGCTGTTGGCAGGACGCCAACAGCGGCATTTCCTTGAAAATCAAACCCTAACGCAGTTGATGGCGTCCTCGCCAACAACATGCACCAGGCTTCCTTTTCAACGGTTTGCGAAAACCTGCCGGACTACTGAAAGTATAACGGGCTGACGAAATTATAAATTTTCTGCCCCACCGTGGTGCATTTGTTATCCGCGTATTCCGGATCCGGTACTCAATCCAGGATCAACACCCCGGCCGCTTCGAAGGCCAGTTCGCGTTTGGGTTCCCTGATGGCTTCGATCTCGGCTTTCGATTTTCCGGCATCTTCGGCATAATGGCGCAAATCGGCCACCGGTGTCACGTCGACGAAGGCAAAGCCGTCGATCACCACGCGTTTGCCTGCCAGGTCTTTGGGCATAAAAAACGCGTAATCCTTAAACGTTACCCGCATTTCCGGCTGACCTGGCTGGTCCGAAACCAGCGTCATCCAACAGCCTTTTTTCAGGCACACGGCACTCACCTTGCCCGTTACTTTAACCGCCATGGAGTCGGTATTGGCCATCTTAGGGATCAACTGGTCATAGGTAATCGCCTTGTCGGCATTGATCCGGACGCCAAAGTGTTTGCCGTCGGCGGCGGTTTGTGCCTGAAGCGCATTACGTTGATTGGCCCCGCAGGCCAGCAAGACAAAAGCAGTGGTCAGGCCAAGACAGATTTTTTTTAACATCATTTTAGCGTTTTTTTCAATTTGTTGAAAATCAAAATATTAACCAAGAATCTGGCGGCGCAAATTTACAAATTCAGGTCGAATCTAATATGACTGGCACAATATTCGGTTACCTAACGTGTTTTTGGAATCGCTCCTCGCCCGGGCGCACTTTTAGAACACGAATAGCATTTCATCGCTGGGGCCCAAACGGAAAATTTCATTGCATACGGCGCTAAATTTTCGGCGGATTGCCCGCGTCGGCAAAAATTTCCTGGTTTGAACGGACATTTTCCCGTTTTCGCTGCAGTATGAAAATCCGAACGTGTTCTTTTCCCAAATACCACCAACCGATACCTGATGTGGATCGTTTTAGTATAAATGCGGTTCCGGAGACACCCTCTTTTCTCACTTTAATCAATTCTTAACAGTATTTGCACCCTTCTTTTACATCCGCTTTCGTTGAACATTCAAACTACCGATACCTATGAAGGGTCTCTTTTTCTGGTTCTTACTACCGGCCATGCTGCTGGTAAACAGCCAAACACAACTTTCCGCCCAATGCCTGGAAGGCAACTGCCGCAGCGGCTATGGCGTTTTCCGTTTCGCCAACGGCGATAAATACGTCGGCAACTGGGCCAACGGCCAACCCCACGGCAAGGGGAAATATTACTTCGCTTCCCGCGAGCGCTACGAAGGCGATTTCCGCTTCGGGAAATTCGAAGGCACCGGCACGATGTACTACCCCGACGGGGCTTATTACACCGGGGGCTGGCGAAAAAACCTGAAAAATGGTACGGGCCGGTTGGTTCGCACTACCGGCGCCATTACGGAAGGCACCTGGATCAATGGCAAGTACAGCACCGGCGCCACCACTCCGGCTTCCAACAGCGGCGTACTGGCACAAGCCACCAGTAAACCTCCATCCAAACCCGCCGCCGGCAAGGCGGATGTGGGTAATATGCGCAATTGCAACTCCATTTATTGCCGCAGCGGCCAGGGCTACTACGACTACCCCGACGGCTCGCGCTGGGTGGGCGAATTTAAAAACGGCGTGCCGGCCGGCCGCGGGATATGTTATTATGCCGGCGGCGACCGCTATGAAGGCGAATGGGCCAATGGCGCTCCCAACGGCGAAGGGGTCATCTATGCAGCTAACGGTCGCGTCACCGGCGCCGTTTGGGTCAATGGCGCGGCTATCCGCGAGCTCGATTCCGATGAGGTGATCCCGAACGACCCTGTACGGGTGGAAGCCAGCAAAAACGTAAAAATTTACGCCGTGGTGGTAGGTGTGGGGCGCTACACCTCGATGCCCACGCTCAAATTTCCCGACGACGACGCCTACCGGTTCTACTCGTTCCTGAAAAGCCCCGAAGGCGGCGCCCTTCCCGATGAGCAGATCACTGTGCTGGTAGACGAAGCAGCGACCCGGGAAAATATTCTGCGCACCATGCGCGAGTATTTCCTGCGCGCTGATGCCAACGATGTGGTATTGTTTTATTTCAGCGGCCACGGCCTCGAAGGTTGTTTCCTGCCGGTTGATTTTGACGGGTACAACAATAAACTCCGGCACGAGGAGATCAAACAGATCCTGCTCCAAAGCAAAGCCAAACACAAACTCTGCATTGCCGACGCCTGCCACAGTGGCACTTTGAATTACGGCCTGGCGGCAAAAGGCCCGGCCCCCTTATCGCTGGATAAATACTACCAGGCCTTTGAGGAATCGAACGGCGGCGTGGCGTTGCTGATGTCTTCAAAAGCCGAAGAGTTGTCGCTGGAAGATCACGGCTTGCGGCAGGGTGTGTTCACCTATTACCTGCTGCGCGGGCTCAAAGGCGCCGCCAATGCCAACGGCGATCACATTATCACGATACGGGAGTTGTACAATTACGTGTACAGCAAAGTCAGAGAGTACACGGCCAACGTACAAACCCCCGTGCTCACCGGCGCTTACGACGACACCATGCCGGTGGCCTTCCAACGGTTTTAGAACTTGTTTGAGTTATTCTTGTCGGAGGCGAAAAGAGCAGGTTTTCGAAGTTCATAGTGGACCTATGGAGGGAGAAAAAGGAGAAGTATGGCTGGAAAAAATGCCTTTTTACCCGACAAGAATAACTCAAACAACTGCTTAGACCCGGCACGCGATCCCGGTGTATTTGCGGGCGTCGATTGGCTGAAACAGCCAGCCGACGCCCGCAAAACAATCAGGATGTAAAAATTGTGTATCTTCGGCCACCTGCAATACTCCACCATGGCTTATCTCCCTGCCCACCGCCTGAAATTGTACCGCAATTTCAAAGCCATCGATACCGCGGATTATCACGGTATCGTGCGGTACTACGAACGGTTTGAGGATGCCATCGGATCGCTGGACACCGAGGAGTATTTTGATTGTACCCTGGCCTATACCACTGCGCTTTTTGAAATTGGCAATTACGGCCAGCACGTCGTCATGTGCGACCACCTCCTGGAAGTGGTCATTATGCAAAACATCGAATCGTGGGGCGGGGAAGATATTTATGCCCATTTATTGTTCAGGAAAAGCGCGGCGTTGTACCAATTGCGGGAATTCGCCCGGAGTGAACACGTATTGCGCGAACTACTCAAATTGCACCCTTGGAACCGGGCGGCCATGCGCCTGCTCCGGGCCTGCCTGCTCCGGCAGAAACCGGCCTGGCTGATCCGGGTGCGTGCCACAGCCATTGCGCTTACTTTTCTGGCAGCAGCGGCGATCGCGGTCGAGTTGTTTGTGGTTCGGCCTTTTTTCCTCGACTATTACGAAAGCTCCATGGTCGTGCACAACGTGCTGCTTGCCAGCGCGGTGCTGTTAATTGCCGGCGGCGAGTGTTCGCTGTATTGGCAATGCGACAGAAACGTCTGTCACTTTGCCCGCAGCATGCGCGCCCGGAAGAAACAGTCGGGATAGTCCGATACGGCGCTACTTTTCAATTAACCGGCCTTTCTGAACGACGATGTCAGAACCTTCGGCCAAAAAGACCGATGCCGGCCCGGCTGTTCCGAGCGCTGCAAACTCCGGCCCGTAAACCCGCCCATAGTCGACGTCATTGTGCCAGGCCTGCACCGGATACACCTGCCAACGGGGGTGCTCCACCTGGTATTCCATTGAACGGCGGGCGTCCCAACGGGCGTACCCCCAGTAGTGTTCCGTGATAAATTCAGCCTCGCTTCCGGACTTCAGATCTTGCACCGCAGCGCCGGCCTGTACGCCAAAAGCCTGCCAGCGACCGCCTTCCCGCCACGCATATTCCACTTCCAGCGGGCCGGTTTGATCGGCCCACCGGTGCCACATGCGCCGCGTCACATAGCGTTCGCGATATAGCAGGTTGGCCGACCAGGCGATTGCGGGCTTGGGCACGATCTCGCGAATGAATACCACGCCGCGCCGCCATTCGCCGCTCCCGGGGTCGCGGCGGCGGACATAAAACCGAAGGTTGACTTCTTCAAAGTGAACATGAAACGGGAACCGAATCCCCAAAACCCGGGTATTTTGAAACATAAACCCGACGAGGCTGACATAATGCACGCCGTTCCAGGGATCAAATTCGGTATGCGCCGGAAGATAGGGCTTCAATATTGCCGGTTCGACCGGATAATTGAACAGCAAAAGCCGGCGCCAGACAGCGGTGAGAAAAGAAGAGTTCATTTGCTTCAGTTGCGTTTTCAATTTGAATTTTAGAACGGTACTTTTGCATGAAATCAGTTCGACGCCAATTTAACAACCAATCCGGCAAAAAGATATGTCCGCCCGCACCACGTTCCAAACCCAGATCTCCGCCGGCCTGCCCACCACCCTTCCGGCTGCCCAACCGCTCGATCCTGCTGTCAGCCACGCGCCGCGGCGCGTGATCGAAGGCGTCCTGTCGGCCGAAGAGAAAATCTTGGCCGTGCGCAACGCGCTGCGCTACTTCCCGCCGCACTGGCACGAAACCCTGGCGCCGGAGTTTGCCGACGAACTGGAGCGGTACGGCCGCATCTATATGCACCGCTTCCGGCCCGAATACCCGATGCATGCCCGGCCGGTGGCCGATTATCCGGCCCGGTCGCGACAGGCCGCAGCCATCATGCTGATGATCCAGAACAACCTCGATCCCAAGGTGGCCAAATACCCGCACGAACTGATCACCTATGGCGGCAACGGCGCCGTATTTCAAAACTGGGCACAATACCTGATCACCATGCGCTACCTGTCGGAAATGACCGACGAACAAACGCTGGTGTTGTACTCCGGGCACCCCCTGGGCCTTTTCCCCAGCCATGCCGACGCGCCGAGGGTTGTGGTGACCAATGGCATGATGATTCCCAACTATTCCCGCAAGGAAGACTGGAACCGATTCAACGCCCTCGGCGTCACCCAATACGGCCAAATGACGGCCGGCTCGTTCATGTACATCGGCCCGCAAGGCATCGTACACGGCACCACCATCACCCTGCTGAACGCCGGCCGCAAGATGGGTTTTGGCGACAAGGACCTCCGCGGGCGGGTGTTCGTCACCAGCGGCCTGGGCGGCATGTCGGGCGCGCAAGCGGCGGCTGCCGTGATCACGGGCTGCGTAGGCGTGATCGCCGAAGTGGACGGCGATGCGATCCGCCAGCGGATCACCGACGGTTATATCCGGGAAAGTAATGTGTTCGACGATCTGAACGACCTCATTGTCCGGCTCGAAGAAAGCCGCCGCAACCGGGAGGCCGTGGCGCTTATTTATCACGGCAATATCGTGGACCTTTGGGAGCGGTTTGCCCGCGACAATATCCGGGTAGAACTGGGTTCGGACCAGACCTCGTGTCACAACATTCACGACCTGGGCTACTGCCCCGCAGGCTACACCTTCGAGGCCGCCAAACAACTGTTGGTGACCGATAAAGCGCGGTTTCTGGAAGCGGTGGCCGAATCGCTGCGCCGCCATACCGCCGCGATCAATACCATGACCGAACGCGGCATGTATTTCTGGGATTACGGCAACGCATTTTTAAAAGAAGCCGGCGATGTCGGCGCTGCCGTGTTCAAAGCCGGCCGTAGGCCGCTGGCGCCCGGTGAAATCAGCGTAACCGACTCCCCTTACCGCTATGCTTCCTATGTGGAAGATATCATGGGGCCGCTTTGTTTCGACTTTGGATTCGGTCCCTTCCGCTGGGTATGCTGCTCTGGCGACCCTGCCGATTTGCAAAAAACCGACGCCATCGCCGCCCGGGTATTGGGAGACATGCTCGCCGATGCGCCCGACGATATTAGAGGCCAGATCAACGACAATTTGCTTTGGATCCAAACCGCCCACCAAAACCTCCCCGTGGTAGGCTCCTTTTCGCGGATTCTGTACGCCGACGCCGAAGGACGCATGCGAATTTCAAAGGCCTTCAACGACGCCATTGCCAGCAGCCAACTGGCTGGCCCCGTGGTATTGGGTCGCGACCACCACGATGTAAGCGGCACCGACTCGCCGTACCGCGAAACGGCAAATATCTACGACGGGTCGCGGTATACCGCCGATATGGCTGTGCACAATGTGATCGGCGATAGCTTTCGCGGCGCTACCTGGGTGAGCCTGCACAACGGCGGCGGCGTCGGCTGGGGCGAGGTGATCAACGGCGGCTTCGGCATGGTGCTCGACGGTTCGCGCGAAGCCGACCGGCGTTTGCATGCCATGCTGTTCTGGGACGTGAACAACGGCATCGCCCGCCGCGCCTGGGCCCGTAATCCCCATGCGCTCACGGCCATCCGGCGCGCCATGGAAGCGTATCCGGATTTGCAGGTGACCGTGCCCAATGGGGTGGAGGAAGGGTTGATCCGGAAAGCGCTGGAGCAGGCGGCAGGGTGAGCACAGGGATTGAATTGAGGCAAATAGGGTAGCATCAACCGCACACTCCCGCATGCGCTCCTCCAAGTACGAAGGGCTTGGGCCTCCACCTTGCCCGTGGCGCTCGTTGGAGCGTATCCATTCGCAGGTTTTGCTGTACGCCACTTGCCAGGCGGAGTTACTGCACCACAATAGCCAGCAGTTTTCCATCGGGGCTCAACGCCAAACGCGTGATGCTGTGCACGCCATAGCGGCTCAGGTCGGTGATTTCTTTCCAGTCGGTTTGCCGGCGCGGATTCCAGGCGTACAATTTGCCGGCGCTGCCGGCTAGGAACGTGCCGTCGGGCAATACGACGAAGTCCTCACTGCCGGGCAGGGTTTTGGTCAAAAAATCGAAGGTCCTTTTTGCGGCGTCGTAAGCCTTGATAAACCAGGTTTGTTCCGTGGCCTTTTGGATAAAGGCCAGGCGCCCGTCGGGCATTTTTTGCAAACAACGCCCGACGTTGAACGCAATGCGCACGGGCAATTGCCGGCTTGTGCCCACCACTGCCAGGGCGTGGGTTTCGTTATTTTCACCGACCAGAAAAAGCGCTGCCAGGGTGTCGTTCAGCCAACAATGGTATCCCACGTTAGAAAGGTTGGGGAATACGACCCGGCCGTTGTCGGAGCGGTCCAACGGAAACGACCAAAGCCGCTGGCTGCCGTCGGGTTCCACCCGAACGACAGAAAACCGCCGCCCGCCGGGTTGTAGCGTCGGCGAATATTCCGGCGTTTGGGTGGCGGTGACGCGTGTGGTGGTGCGGAGCGGGATATTGAGCGCAAGAATATCCGTTTGCGTGGTGTCGGTGGGCTCCTGAACGGTCAGGTACAGCTCGTTGGCGGAAAAAAACTGCGGCTGGTTGTTGTAGCCGCGGGGGTTAAAGGCCGTGAGGAAGCGCGGGGCAGCGGCATGCCAGCTGCTGTCGGTATGTTGGGCGAGGGAAAGGAGCAGCACATCGAAGTGCTCCAGGTGTTGGGAAAATACGGGCGGCGCGCTCAGTAAAAGCGCCAACCCGCCGGCGGCAAGTTTTCTCATGATGCGAAGATAACGTTCCGGGAGTGGGGCTGAAGGTGATTGGAAGGTCAAAATTTGCTCCGGCGCTATTTATAATCGAGAATATTGATCTGCTGGCGGCAGAGCGCCAAGTCAGCAGGGTCGTTGGATGCAATCACCAACAGGCGGTCGCCGGCATAGGTTTCCACCAATTGTTTGAACCAGTCGATGGACTTCAGGTCGAGGTTGGTCGTGGGTTCGTCGAGCAGCACGACCGGGGCGTTTGAACAGACAGCCAGGGCCAGTTTGACCCGTTGTTTCATCCCCGACGAAAAATACCGCAGTTCTTTGTTCCGCGCCCGCGGCAGGTCCAGCAGTTCATGGAGCCCGTCGGGCGACAAGCCAGGCAGCAGCGGTTTTAACCGGGCGTGAAATTGCAGGGCCTCAGCCAGCGTAAGTTCTTCGATCAGTTCGATGTAAGGCGCGGCGTAGCCTACCTGACGGTACACCTGGTCGGGGTCGATCGTGCCGCGGGTACTGTCGCGGAACACGATCTTCCCTTTCGACAAAGACAGATGTCCCGATAAAACTTTCAGGAGCGTTGACTTTCCAGACCCGTTGGGCCCCAGCAGTGCATAGCGTTCGCCGCGCTGAAAGGTATAGTTCAGGCCCTTGAAAATCCATTCGAAACGATAGCGTTTGCCGGCTCCTGAAAGTTCGATGGTTTGCATGAAACAAAAATTCTTGGCGGTCGGTCTACCGGGGCTTGTGCCCGGCAATGCTGTAGTACAGGATATACAGATAACACGGCAGCATAGTGATTTGAAAGGCCAGCTGGTGCCCTGCCGTTATTTGCAGCAGGCCGTACACCTGCGGCATGACGGCTCCGCCGGCGATACCCATGATGAGCAGTGCCGAACCGATTTGGGTGAACCGTCCGAGGCCGTTGATCGCCAGCGGGAAAATGGCGGGCCACATCACGGCGTTGGCCAGCCCGAGCAACGCGATGCACATTACCGCGGTGGAACCGGTGGTAAAATACGTCAACAGGGTGAACACCAATCCGAGCATGGCCGAATAACGCAAAAAACGCTGCTGGTTAATGTATTTGGGGATCAGGATAATACTGAGCACATACCCCAGCAACATGGCGGCCAGGGTGAAGGAAGTGAAATATTTCGTTTGGTCGAGCCCGAAGCCCAGGGAACGGCTGTATATCCCGATCCCGTCGCCGGCCATGACTTCCGCCCCGACGTAAAAGAAAATGGCCAGTGCGCCCAGCAACAGGTGCGGGAATTGCCAGATACTCCTGCGTCCCGCCGAGAGCACCGTGGCGCCGTCGCTTGTGTCTTCCGCGGCGGTGTCTACTTCCGGCAGGGCCGACTGACGGATCATAAACGCCAACGCGGCCAATACGATCGCCATGATAATATATGGCATCACCACGCGACCCGCCAGTTCATTGAGTAATTCCGTTTTTTGCGCCGCGTCCACGGCGTCGGTCACCTGTTTTTCAATAGCGCCGGCATTTTTCAACACAATACTGCTGAGGATCAGCGGGCTCAGAATGCCGGCCACCTTGTTGCAAATCCCCATAATACTGATCCGCTGCGCTGCGCTCTCGATCGGGCCGATAATGCTGATATAAGGGTTGGACGCCGTTTGGAGCAGCGACAAGCCCATGCCCTGCACAAACAACCCCGTCAGGAAAAGGGGGAACGCCCGCGCATTGGCTGCAGGGATAAAAAGCAGGCAGCCGACCGCCATCACCACCAGGCCGAGCGCCATGCCGTTCTTAAAACCCGTCCGTTTGAGGATCTGGGACGAAGGTATGGCCAGGAAAAAATAACTGATGTAAAAAGCAAAGGTGACAAACAGCGCCTGCATGGTATCCAACTCGCAGGCCAGTTTGAGAAAGGGGATCAGCGTGCCGTTGAGCCAGGTGACAAACCCGAAAATAAAAAACAGCAAACCGATGATCGTGATTTGGTAGAGGTATCCGGAGTTGCGGGCGGTAGTGGTGCGCATAGGACAAGCGGTGAATTAGGTGTGTGAGAATTTGGCGCGGGTTTTGGACTTTTGCACCTTTATTTTCAAAGCGGCGGAAAAATACCAACGCTCGAGGCGTCAGCGTCCGGGCAAATGTAGCAAACCCGTCGAACCCCGCAATTTTCTTTCAATAATCAAACGTAAACACATGCAACCAACACTTTTAATCCTGGCCGCCGGCATCGGCTCCCGGTACGGCGGACTCAAGCAGGTGGATGGCATCGGCCCCAACGGCGAAGCCATCCTCGAATTTTCCGTATTCGATGCACTCCGCGCGGGTTTTGGGAAAGTCGTTTTTGTGATCCGGAAAGATATCGAGACCGAATTCCGGATGCGTATTGGCCGCAAAATTGAGCGCCAGATCGCGGTGGAGTATGCTTTTCAGGAGATGGACACTGCGCTCGACTGGCTCCCCGAGGTACCGCCCCGCAAAAAACCCTGGGGGACCGCCCATGCTATTCTGTCGGCCCGGGCCTGCATCGGCGAGCCTTTTGCCGCCATCAACGCCGACGATTTTTACGGCGCGCAGGCTTTTGAAGCGCTGGGCCGGTTTTTGCAACAGGAATGCGGCCCGAGCGACTATGGCATGGTGGCCTATCGCCTGGCCAATACGCTTTCGGAAAACGGTTCGGTGTCGCGCGGGCAGTGCACAGTAGACGCCGGCGGATACCTGGTGGATGTAACCGAGCGTACAAAAATCGACCGTTTCCCGGAGGGCATTTGTTTTGTCGACGATGAAGGCGCGCGCCATCCGTTGCCCGACGACATGCTGGCGTCGATGAATTTCTGGGGATTTCACCACACGATCTTTGAGGCATTGGAAACTCAGTTTCGCACGTTTGTGATGGCCAATATGGAAAAGCCCAAAGCCGAATTTTACATCCCTACGGCTGTCAACACCCTGCTCAACGCCGGCGCGATTCGCGTACGGGTGATGTCGAGCGAAAGCCCCTGGTACGGCGTAACGTATCCGGAGGATAAAAACACGGTGGAAAAGGCGCTGAGGGAAATGGTTGGCAATGGGGAGTATCCCGCGGGCCTGTGGCCCTGATCAGGGTTGCGGCCCGGCTACCAGTACCTGGGCCTGGCCGACCCAGTCGTCTTGCACAATTTTAGTGGGGCTGATGCCGAGCACGCGGGCAACGGTGGCTACATCGTCGGCTTCCCATTCGCTGATTTGGACAAAGGTAAACACGCCGAGGTCGTGCAGGCGGTTGGCGTATTCGTCGGTGATACCGTGGATGCGAAGCAGGTTATCGGGCAGCCCGGGGGTCTGGGTGGGGCCGCTGTCGCCGTCGCTGGCAGATGCGCTGTCGGCCAGTTGCTGCACCTGGATGGCATAGCGGGCCAGTTCGCGTTGTTGTTGTTGGATTTCGCTGCGGGCGATTTCGAGTTGCTCGTTCAATGCGCGGCGTTCCTGTTCCAGTTGTTCGGCTTTTTCTTCCACCTGGCGCAGTTGCTGGTGCATGTTTGAGAAGCCCATGTGGAGGGTTTTCCAGGCATTGAGGTGGCCTTGCAGGAGGTTGAGTTCTTTTTGAATGGTGGCATTTTCAGCCTGCAGGCGCTGATTCTCCGTTTCCAGGAACGGTAGCCGTTCGCTCCAGCGCGCGGCATTCGCTTCTGCCCGTTCCATGCGGGCGGTATTGGCTTGTGCAGTAGAAAGGAGGAACGCCTGGTCGGTTTCGTAATTGGCCAATTGCTCGCGCAGGGCAGTGACTTCGATGGCGGTTTTGCGCAAATCGGCCTCCCGCAGCTCGTAATGGTGTTTGATTTGTGTGTATAAACGGGCTAATGCGTTGCGCTCCTGGGTGGTGCGTTCCAACATTTTGGCCATTTCACGTTCCGGCCAGTACGCCCGTAAATTCCAGCCAAACAACACGCCCGCCAGCACGGCAATCGCCCAAAGCAGCCCTAATAAGACCGGATCCGCAATTATCTCACTCATGGACAACCGAAGGATTTTACCCAAAGGTAACACAAATTGAAGTAAATCAATCGACTAGATGATACTTTTTGCGTGTTTTGACGTTATTTTGTCCGGCGAGCAATGAAAAGTGGATTTGAGCGCCTGCCATGACGTATATAAAAAGCCGATTTTTGACCTGTATCAGATGGATTTCCTCCCTGCTTTGGCCGGTCGTTTTCCTGTTGGGCGGTCCGCCGATCACCGCCCAAAACGATGCCTTACCAACGGTTTATATCCGCATTGACAGCATTATTCTGGAGGGAAACCGCAAAACCCGCCCCTCGCTGATTTTTCGCGAACTGGAATTTGCCGCCGGCGACTCCCTGGCGCTCAACACGCTGGCCGAAACCCTGGAACGGAACCGCCTGCGGTTGATGAACACCGGTTTGTTTTCCAGTTCCGACGTCGTCCTGGATACGCTCCCTCCGGGCAACCGCCTGGCCGTCCGGTTCCGTTTTGTGGAGATGTGGTATCTCTACCCGATCCCGCTCTTCGAGCTGGCCGACCGCAACTTCAACGTCTGGTGGTCGGAGTTTCACCGCTCGCTGAAACGGGTCAATTACGGCATCAGCTGGACGCATTTGAACCTCACCGGGCATGCCGATGTGCTGAAAGTAAACCTCAATTTCGGCTACGCCAACCGATACGAGATCATATACGAACGCCCCTGGCTCAACCGCCGCCAAACCCTGGGCTTCCGGGTGGCCACCGGCTACACACGCACCCATGAGATCGCCTATACCACGGCCGGCAACAAACAGCAATTTCTGGTCAACCCGGATATCTGGCAGATCACGCGCTATTACGCCAACGCCGGGCTCAACTGGCGCCCCGGCTTGCTGACCAACCAATCGTTTTTGCTCGAGTACCACCTGAACCGCATCACCGATTCGATCGCTTCCGAGGTGAACCCCGATTTCTTCCTCGACGGCCGCACCGCGCAACGGCATTTCAGCCTGATTTATAAATTGACCATCGACCACCGCGACATCCGGCCGTACCCACTCAGCGGTTGGCTGGCCTCCCTGGAACTCCGGCAAAACGGACTCTTGCCCGGCGATGATCTGCACCTGTTCCGCACCACCTTCGAATACAAAAAATACATTCCCTTTGCCCGGTGGCTGAGCCTGGAGACCATCCTGAAAGGCCGCATCAGTTTGCCCCGCGAGCAACCGCCGTTTTACAACAACCAGGCCCTCGGTTACGGCAACGACTTCGTGCGGGGCTACGAATTTTTTGTGATGGACGGGCTGGACTACGGCCTGTTCCGCTCATCGCTGCATTTCCGGGCGTTGGACCGCACGTTTAACCTGGGGCGTTTCATGCCCTTGCAGGCATTCCGGGTGATGCCCTTCAAGGTGTACTTGTCGCTCAACAACGACCTCGGGTATGCCAACGACCCGTTTTATTCGGTGCCCAACCCCTTGAACAACCGGTTGCTGTATGGTTATGGCATCGGGATCGACCTGGTGGTGTATTACGACAAAGTGGCCAAGTTCGAATGGAGCTGGAAAGGCACCGGCGGCAGCGGGTTTTATTTAAATATCAATACCGGGCTTTGATGACGGCGACACGCTGGTTTTACCGCCGTTTTTGGCTGCCGGTTTACCGGCGTTGGGCCTTGTGGTTGGTGCAACGCGAACGCGTCATCCGGTTGAACGGCATGCGGCTTACCGTGCCGCCGCAAGTGTTTCACCCGGGCATTTACTTTAGCACCCGGATCTTTATCCGGTTTTTAAAAACAATTGATTTCCAACACAAAAGAGTGCTGGATGTAGGCTCCGGAAGCGGCGCACTGGCCTTGTTTGCCGCACAAAACGGCGCAACGGCCGCCGCGCTCGACATCAACCCCCAGGCCATTGAAACGACCCGGCGCAATGCGGCAGCCAACGGTCTTGCAGTGCAGTGTTGGTTAAGCGACCTGTTTGCTGCAGTACCACCGCAGCAGTTCGACCACCTGCTCATCAACCCGCCGTACTACCCTGTTGCGCCCAAAAACGACCCTGAACGCGCCTTCTTCGCCGGCGAGCAGTTGGAGTATTTTCAAACGCTTTTTGCCCGGATGCCTGCGTTCCTCAGCCCTGGCGGCCGGGCGTGGATGATCCTGTCGGAAGATTGTAATCTGGAAAAAATACGGGAACTTGCCGCACACCACCAATGGCGGTTCGACCCCGTTTTCGAACAAAAAAAATGGGGCGAACGGCTGTTTGTTTTTGAAATCGCTTCCATTACTTAACCGCTGCTCCACGGCATGAACAACCAGGATGCATACCGCCTGTTTTGCGGCACAGCGCCGGATCTGCCCGTCTTCATGCAAGATTGGTACCTCGACGCTGTGTGCACGGCCGGTACCTGGGATGCCGCCCTGGTGCAAAAGGACAAGGACGTGGTGGGGGTGTGGCCGTATTTTCAGAAACAAAAACTCCAGTGGCGCTATGTGGCGATGCCGCCCCTGGCCCGGATGATGGGGCCTTACCTGTTGCCGGCCTGGCGCAGCACACGGCGCGAAATGCCCCTGCTGCGCGAGTTGCTCGACCAATTGCCGCCGCTGGCCGCCTTCGAACAGGATTTTAACTATACGGCTACCAACTGGTTGCCCATGTACTGGCGTGGTTTTCGGCAAACGACCCGCTACTCCTATGTGTTGCCGCTGACGAGCCTCGACGAACTGCGCGCCAACCTGGCCCCCGATTACCGCAACAACAAATTGCCGAAGGCGGCAGCGCGCGTACAGGTGCATACCGGCGACGACATCGAATTATTTTACCGGATACACAACCGCAGCTTCCAGCGCCAGGGCCTGGGAGCGCCGGTGGCCTTCGAACTGCTCCAACGCCTGGACGCCGCCCTGCGCGAACGGCAGGCCCGCCAAATATTTTGGGCGACCGACCGGCAATCCGGCGCCGTGCACGCTGTGGCCTACCTCATCTGGGACCAGCGCGCCGCTTATTACCTGCTCGCCGGCGACGACCCCGATCGGCGCACGTCGGGCGCCGGGATTCTATTGGCCTGGGAAGCCATACGTTACGCAACAGAAACCCTGAAATTACCGGAATTCGATTTTGCGGGCAGCATGATCAAACCGATCGAACGCGTGCGCCGCCAGTTCGGCGCCAGCCCAAGACCCTATTTTCGGGTGCAGCGCGAATGGTCGTTTGTGTGGAAATGGGGCAAGCGCTTGCTGCGCTAGTGTACCGATTATTTTAATTTTTGCACCCACCCATTTGTGTATTGGCTGGCATCTGCACATCTGTTGGCGATTTTTTACGAAAATGACTAAAACAGATTCCGATGAAACATTCCCTTCCCTTGTTCTTGCTCGCGTTGTTGTGCCTGATGGCCCTGTCCTTTAAAACCGGAACCGTTTTGACCGGAAAAATTACGGACGACAAAGGTGAAGCGCTGATTGGCGTTTCGATTAAAGTCCTCCGCGGCGTCGAACTGGTGCGCGGTGCTATTTCCGATTATAACGGCCAATACCGCCTCGAATTGGACCCCGGCACCTACGACGTCGAATTTTCTTATACCGGCTTCGAAACCCGGCGTATCACCGGTGTAAATGTGCTCGACAGCAAAGTCAATACGCTGGATATTTCCCTGACAGGTGGCGTCGTGTTGAGCGAAGTAGTGGTCACCTCGTACAAGGTTCCGTTGATCCAAAAAGACGAACTCAGCTCCGGTATGGTACTGAGTTCCGAAAGCATCCACCCCACCGCTGGCCACGCCGAAACCCGTGCGATGCGCAAGGAAATGAAGAAAAAAGCAGACGCTAAGCCGGATAAAGCGCCGGCTCCTCCACCCCCGCCGCCGGCAACAACCAAAGTGAAAGAAGCGGAAAAATGGGGTGATGATGCATCTTACCCGACGCTCGTCGAAGAATCGCCCGCCGAGGACGAACGAGCGGCTCCATTAGCCGTTACCGGCCCCGGGACCCCCGCGCCCCGCGCCGGCTTGCTCACAGCCGGCGAATGGAACGACCTGCACAACTGGAACCGGCACTGGGTGGATCTGCTGCGCGACGGCGAGATCAATACCTATGAGAAGATGTACGGGTTTTTTCCGCAAAACCGCTATTCGGTGGCGTTGCAAAACGAACAAAATCTGCCCGTGGTCGACGCGGTGGTGCAACTGACCGATGCCAAAGGGACCATGCTTTGGGAAACCCGCACCGACAATCTGGGGCGAGCCGAGCTTTGGACCAACCTGTACGAAGAAAATGGGCGAACGGCCGGAGCCAAAATCGTGGCCCGGGTGGATGGAAAAGAATACAAAATCGAAACGGCCAAGCCTGTGGCAGAGGGGCTCAACCACCTTCAAGTCCGCCGCGAGTGCCAACACCCGGCCAATCTGGATATCGTTTGGACGGTGGACGCCACCGGCTCCATGGGCGACGAACTGGAATACCTGAAAACCGAACTGCTCGACGTGATCGGCCGGGTCAAATCGGCCAACCCCGACGTGGCGGTGCGTATGGGTAGCGTGTTTTATCGCGATCAGGGCGACGACTACCTGGTAAAAAGCAGCGCCCTGAACCACGATATTGCCAGGACGGTCGATTATATCCGCAAACAATCGGCCGGTGGCGGCGGCGACTATCCAGAGGCTGTGCATAGCGCCTTGGAGGAGGCTATTTACCGCCAACCCTGGAGCACGGAGGCTGTGGCGCGTATCTGTTTCCTGGTGCTCGATGCGAGCCCGCACCAGGAGCCCGAAGTGCTCGAAAGCCTGCAAAAAAGCATCCGGGAAGCAGCCCGTAAAGGCATCCGGATCATTCCGGTGAGCGCCAGCGGCATTCAAAAAGACACCGAGTTCCTCCTGAAATTTTTCGGCCTGGCCACTAACGGCACCTACGTTTTCCTGACCGACCACTCGGGCATCGGCGGCAAACACCTGGAGCCTACCAGCGACGAATACACGGTTGAATCGCTCAATGATCTGCTGGTGCGACTCATCACCGAATACAGCACTGTGCCGACCTGCGAAGGGAAAACCGCGATCCGGTTTGAAGACCAGGCCGTGCTGCCCGGCCAGCAGCAACCCGGCAACGGCCAGGCGCTGGAACCTATCCTGTTTTACCCCAACCCGGCCAGTACCCAATTCACGGTGGAACTGCCGTTCGATGCCGAGAAGCTGACGCTTTACGACGCTGAAGGCAAAGCCGTGCGGAGTTTCACGCAAATGGCCGCGGGCACGCACACGATACCGGTCAACGATTTGAATGAAGGGTTTTACACCCTGCGCATTTGGAAAAACGGCCAGGTGCAGAGTGGCAAAGTGGTGGTCGTCCGCGCTTGAAAACCGGGGTTAAACCCGTTCCAAAAGTTTGCCGGCCTGTTCGAGAAGGTCTTCCGTTTTGGCAAAACAAAAGCGGATGACCTTCTCGTCGCGCCCGTCGGAAAAAAACGAAGAAACCGGAATAGCGGCTACGCCAAACTGGGTGGTGAGGCGTTTACAAAAATCGAGGTCCGGCTCGTCACTAATAGCCGAATAATCGTACAGTTGAAAATACGTGCCGCTGCAGTGCAACGCCCGGAAACGGGTGCCGGCCATGGCCTGCTGGAAAAAATCGCGCTTTTGTTGGTAGAACTCCGGCAACCCGTAGTATTCCGCCGGGTCGGCCATGAAATCGGCAAAAGCCGCCTGTATGGGGTGGTTGGCCGAAAAAACATTGAACTGGTGTACTTTCCGGAACTCGCGGCTGAGTTCCGGCGGGCCGATGCAGTAGCCGGTTTTCCAGCCGGTGTTGTGGTAAGTTTTCCCGAAGGAGTAGATGCACAGGCTGCGCGCATAGAGATCGGGGTAACGCAGCGCGGAGGCGTGCAGTTCGCCGTCGTAGATGAGATGCTCATATACCTCGTCGCTCATGACAAGCACGTTGGTATTTTTCAGAAGATCAGATAAGGCCTGCATATCGGCTTCGCGCAGCAGGGTCCCGGTGGGGTTGTTGGGCGTGTTGATGCAGATCATGCGCGTTCGGGGTGTAATCAGGCGGCCCACGGCCATCCAATCGATGCGGTAATCGGGCGCCGACAAGGCGCAGGGTACCGCTATGCCGCCGACCGTTTCCACGGAAGGCCGGTAGGAGTCGTAACAGGGTTCGATCAGCACCACTTCATCGCCCGGGTGCACAAATGCTGCGATGGCACAAAAAATGGCCTGCGTACCGCCGGCCGTCACGGTGATTTCCGTTTCGGGGTTTAACGACCGGCCGTAGAGCCGCTCCATTTTTTCAGCAATGCGTTCGCGCAGCTTGGGCAGACCCGGCATAGGGGAATATTGGTTGTGCCCGCGTTGCATGTGCTCAAATACCAGCCGTTGCAAGCGCTCCGAAGGGTTGAAATTCGGAAACCCTTGCGACAGGTTGATCGCACCATGCTGTGTGGCCAGCCCGGACATGACCGTGAAAATCGTGGTGCCGACGTGGGGCAATTTCGATTCGATCTGCATGATATGTGGGTTTTAGGGTTTCAGGGGGTTTCAAGGTTTCAGGAGGTTTCAGGGTTTCAGAGGGTTTCAGGGTTTCAGGGGG
>JBGARJ010000005.1:202580-246187 GCA_044230315.1 Saprospiraceae bacterium | reverse complement strand
GGTCCGTTGAGCGTCAGGGTGACATTGAATGTGCCGGCGTTAGTCCACGATACCGACGGATTGGTAGCGGTGGATGTCGTCGGTGTTCCGCCCTGGAAGGTCCACTGCCGGCTGGTGATTGGGCCAGTCGACATATCGGTGAACTGTACGGGCGTTTGTTTGCACGGCGTATTGGGCGACCAGTCGAAGTTGGCCACCAACGGCACGGTGGATCCACAGGGCGACAAACAGCCGGAATTGATCTTGACGTTCATATAGTTGTTGATCGAGGTTTGGGAGGCTGTGCTCCAAACAGTTGTGCTGCTGACAAAGGGGCACATGATATAAAGCGGCGGGCAGCTCCCCCCTGTGGTAGGGTCGTGGCTGGCACTAAAGTTGTGCCCGAGCTCATGCGAGGTCAGGCAGCGCAACTGTTGCGCATTGGAAGTGAAGTCCTGCAGGCAATGGTACTTGCCGCTGTTGCAAAGGCCGCCCTGAAAGGCAATGCCGATGACAGAGCCGTCGAAATCGCGATTGGTCCACAATTCGGCCACATCATAGGCAGACGTCCCAAACCCATTGGAATTGCCCCAGGCGGCGAAGGAATTAATCACGTCGTCCGGATTGGTAGACGAGGTCCACGGGTCTGTACCTGTCGAGACGACAAATTGCAATACAATTACAAACTCGATGTCATTGTTGAAATTGCCGGTGTAATCGCCTTGCACATCGTTGAGCACGGCGATGTTGTGGTTTTCAACGGCGGCCACCGAGCCGTATTTGTTAAACATCAGTTTGTCCGACGCAATGGCGATTTGCAGTTCATAGCAACCGCTCGACTCCGGCGCGGCGATGACCTTGCCCTGCTGTTTGATCAGTTCCTTGGCATCTTCCTGCGACGCCAATTCAATACAGGTTCGGTTCGAATCATAGATCACCGATTTCACCGAATACAGGACAAAAAGATCGCGATCAGCGCCGGGCTCGTGGTACCAAAGCGGTTCCAAATAAAACCGCTCGCCATTTTCTTCGACAAAACCATACATAAACTGGTGGTCCAGAGTAAGCCGGATGGGGCCGCCGGTGGTTTGTTCTATGCCTTTGAAGGCGCGATGGTCCGAACGCGGATAGGTTTCTATTCCATTGTCGGAGGCAACCTGCATGGTATAACCGGGCGCCAGTATGTTGCTGGGCTCCAGCTCCATTTTCCAATGGTGTGCGCCCATGTTCAATTCGACGGGCGTAAAGGAGGGGCTCGTTTGAATAAACTGTTTCAGGGGAGAGACGTCGATCCGGTATACCTCGTATTGGGTCAGCACTTTGTCGAGGGCATCCGAAGCGACTGGCGCCTGGCGTTCGCCGGTAAATATCTGTGCGCTGACTTGAAACGAGAGGAGCGTTGCAGCAAGATACAGGAGTACCCCTCTGCACAGACGTACATAATTGAGCATAATTAGCAGGTTTGGTTTAAGTACGACATTAAATAAAGAACCCATTTGGAATGTGCCCCAATCTTTTGTTTCATCTGATATTGGAAGAAATGGCAGTGCAGATAATCGGGGAGAAAAGGAGAAACGCCGTTTCTTTGCGGCGAACTGCCAGGATAGTTGATGTTGAGGTGCAAAAGTAGGGCTTGTCCGGTAGATTCATTTTCACAAGATTCTAAAATTGATAATTTCGTCAAAAACCGGACGCTTTTTATCGCTGATATTCGTTCCTTTTGCCGCAGATTGAACATTAAAACATGTTCTTGCATGGTTGTATTTCTCCTGCAGATACCCAATATTGATCCTGTTCAAGCAACTTAAACTACGTACTATGAAGCAATTACGCATTATGTTTCCCCTGACGCTCGCCCTTTCCGGGTTGCTGCTCGTAACCAGCGTTTCAGCGCAATCAACCGCCCTGGCCTTTAACACGCAAGGGGCCGGATTTTCCCTCCCGAAAAAGAAAAAGAAAAGCGATTCCAATCTGAAAGAACACCTCTGGTATGGCGGCGGTCTGGCGCTGGGTTTTTATGGCGGCAGCGGCTACAGCGAATTCGACTTCGGCCTTTCTCCTATGGTGGGGTATAAAATCATCGGCCCCTTGTCGGCCGGGCCGCGCGTATCCGTCCTGTACAGTTCCCTCAAATTCCCGGGCCTGAAAGCCTATAACCTCTTCGATGTCGAACTCAGTTTGTTTGCCCGGGTGCGCGTCTTCAAGGGCTTGTTTATTCAGGGCGAAATTGGGACGGTTTCCGACCAATATATCTACCAGGATTTCCAGGGCTATGGCAAAGGCAAACGAACCCGACCGGCTCAATACATCGGTTTGGGCTATAATTTTGCGAACGGCGAAGGCGGCCCCGGGCAGGAGATCGCCGTAATGTATGACTTTTACGTAGCCAACGACGTCAATGCTTACGAACAGCCCTGGCAATACCGGATCGCCTTTACCTTCGGTTTTTGACCGCCTTGCTGCAGATTTACCTAACCAAATTATATTCCACCTTATGGCAAATCAAAAGATCCTGGACCTGCTCGGCAACAAGGCCGCGTACTACCTGGACCACACCTGTACCACCATCGACCGGAAACAACTGCATGCGCCATCCCGCAATCATGTAGATGAGATCTGGCAGCAAAGCAACCGCACGCCGCAAACACTGCGCAGCCTGCAACAAATACTGGGCAACGGGCGGCTGGCCAACACCGGTTATGTCAGCATCCTGCCGGTCGACCAGGGGATCGAACACAGCGCGGGAGCATCTTTTGCGCCCAACCCGATTTTTTTCGACCCCGAGAATATCGTCAAACTGGCGATCGAAGGCGGTTGCAACGCCGTTGCTTCCACTTACGGCGTGTTGGGCAGTGTGGCCCGGAAGTATGCCCATAAGATCCCCTTTATCGTTAAAGTGAACCACAACGAGTTTATTTCTTACCCCAATAAGTACGATCAGATCATGTTCGGCACCATCCGCAATGCCTGGGACATGGGCGCCGTGGCGGTTGGCGCCACCATCTATTTCGGTTCGGAGGAGAGCACCCGCCAAATCCAGGAGGTGAGTAAAGCCTTCGATATGGCGCACGAACTCGGCATGGCGACCATCCTGTGGTGCTACCTCCGCAACAGCGCGTTCAAAAAAGACGGCGTGGACTACCATACCAGCGCCGACCTGACCGGACAGGCCAACCACCTCGGCGTCACGATTCAGGCCGATATCATCAAGCAAAAATTACCAACCAACAACGGCGGCTACAACGCGCTGCAATTCGGCAAAACCAGCCCCAAAGTCTATTCCGAACTGACCACCGATCACCCGATCGACCTCTGCCGGTACCAGGTGGCCAACTGCTACATGGGGCGGGTGGGCCTGATCAATTCGGGCGGCGAATCAAAGGGCGCTACCGATCTGCAGGAAGCCGTTATTACGGCCGTAGTAAACAAACGCGCCGGCGGGATGGGACTGATCTCCGGCCGTAAAGCATTCCAAAAGCCTGTAAAAGAAGGAGTTGCGCTGTTAAATGCCGTTCAGGACGTTTACCTGGACCGTTCGATCAAACTGGCTTGATGCGATCGGGGTGGGTGTACACATTGAACCGCTCGCCGCGCAGGAAGCCGACCAGGGTCATGCCCGACTCTTCCGCCAGTTGTCTGGCCAGGCTGGAAGGGGCGCCCACAGCGGCGAGCATCGGAATGCCTGCCATGGCCGCTTTTTGCACCAATTCGAACCCCGCGCGACCGCTTACCAACAACAGCAGGTCTCGCAAGGGTAGGGGATAGGCGCTGCGCAAAGCGGCGCCTATCACTTTATCGACGGCGTTGTGCCGGCCGATGTCTTCCCGCAGCAACAACAAGCGGCCGGCGCTGTCGAACAACCCGGCGGCATGTAACCCGCCCGTCGCATCAAAAGCCGGCTGGGCGTGGCGCAAGGTATCGGGCAAACTGTACAGTACTTCGGCGGGCACTAGCGGCTCCCGGGCTACCGGGAAATAACAACTTATGGTTTGTACGGCTTCGAGCGAAGCCTTGCCGCATACCCCGCAGCTCGAAGCGGTGAATAAATGGCGCGAAAGTCGGTCCAGGTCTACCGGCACCGCAGGATGCAACTCAACCAGCATCGTATTTTCTTCCAACCATTTGACCGCCATGATTTGCGCAGGGTCTTGCACGATCCCTTCGGTAAACAGGAATCCCACCGCCAGGTCTTCGTCCTGACCGGGGGTTCGCATCGTCACAGCAATAGAACTCCGGCTGCGCTGCTCCCCGGCGCCATGACCCAAGCGGATCTCCAGAGGCTCTTCCACCGCCAGGGCTTCCTCGCGCAGCTGGATGCTGCCCGGCGTGATTGTCTGGGCGCGGACCGACAGGATGTTCGTATTCATTGCTCAAAGATAGCCTGGGTTCGGCTTCAAACACAAGGCAAAACGGGACCTCCGCTACTTTGTTACCCGCAACAGCCCGCGCATCACCTGGGAATGGCCGGGGAAAGTGCAGACAAATGTGTAATCGCCTGGGGCCGGTGCGATAAAATAGATCGAGTCTGAGGCGCCGGGCGGCGTTAAGCGGGTGTGGAACAACACGTTGGACGAATTGGGAATGTAAGACAGCTCCGGCCCTTTGAGCCCGAGATTGGCCGCCGCCGCGCCAACTGCATCCGCGGTGCCGGGTTTGACGATCACCAGGTTATGCGGCATATCGTCATTGTTGCTGAATGTCCATTTTACATGGCTGCCGGTTTGCAAGGTCACATAGGTTCGGTTGTATTTCAGCCCGGGTAGCGTACCGATCGTAACCGTTTGATCTACTGAAGTCCAATTGGCCGGTTTACGGGTATTTCTTTTTCCGGTAATCGCAGATGCTGGCGCGGTAGAGGATTGAACGGCCTGTCCTTTCGGATTGTCCGGCGTCCCAGGCGGCATGTTTTTCATGGAGTGCTGATGCTGCTGGGCCATGGCAGGGCGCGGTTTGCGCCGCGGCACGTCCAGTTTATCGCCGCCGGGTATCCGGTTCAAGGTGTAATACGCAGTGGAATGCAGCAAGGGCGCTCCGTCCCGATATGAGCGCACGCCATCGGCTTTGATCTCATGGATGTAGTATTCCCGCAAGCTGTCGGCGACGAGGCGGACCGATAGACCGTCTTTCGAAACCAGAGCTGCTTGCACCAGGTGATCTTTTTGATTGACAATAGGACTACCGTAAACGGGTTGATACTTGTACGTAAATCCGGTGATCTGGTAATTGTCGGGGTCGGCCGCACTGGCTTTGTCAACGGGCTGGGTAAAGGTAATTTCGAAACCATCCGGCATGGCGTGCACCGATTGCATTTCGAAGGGGACCTTGCCCGTCCAGGCCAGCCGCTGCAAGCCCCAGGCGTCTTTACCTGTGGAGCCCCAGCCCCGGTTGGTTTGCCCGACAAACATAGAGCCGTCATTTCCCCAGCACATCCGGAGTACGCCCGACTGAAAACCTTCGCGGAAGGCAAACGCCGCTCCCTGCCACACGCCCTTTACTTTCTCGAGAAACACCCGGTCGATCTTGCTTTGTCCCTGGTCGCCCACGAACAACTGTCCGGCAAAGGGGCCAAACGCGCCGGCGGAGGTGTCGACTATGATCTCGGAAGTGGAGATACCCAAAATGGTATGCGGCAGCCAAACCGCCGGAAGTTTGAGGCCCGGCACTTCCTGCGCCACGGCAAACAAGGGCAGCGGTTTCTCATCGGGAATGTCTTCGGGCTTGATGGCCTTGCCCGGCGGGCTGAACCGCGGGCTGGCCCGGTAGTAGATATCGTTGAGCCGCACTTTGACCGGCGAATCCGGCCGGTCGGCCCAGCGGAGGCCGGCGGGGTGGCCGGTAAAATCGCCTTTTTCGACCTGCACTACGCCGCCGCTTCCCACCCAGTCGCCCTGGTTGTCAGCATAGAAGAACTCATCGCCAACCATGCCGATTCCGCAGGGCGAGCGCATGCCGGTAGCCCAGGGTTCCATGCGCCCGTCGGGCCAGATGTGCAGCGTCCAGCCCCGCCAGGGCACCCGGCTCTCACCGCGCCACCATTCCTGATCGCCAAAGGCGACATTCCCCGTGATGAACATACTGCCATCGGGCGCCACCTTTGGCCCGAACGTGTATTCGTGGTAATGCCCGCTCAATGGCAATGTGAACACGGTTTCATAGGCATCGGCGCGACCGTCTCCGTTCGTATCCCGCAAGCGGGTCAGCTCTCCGCGCTGGGCGGTGTATAAGGCGCCGTCCACATAAGCCAGGCCCAGGGTCTCGTGCAGCCCGTGTGCGAAGCGCCGGTACCGCGGTGCCGAGTTGCCCAGCATGTAAGGGTTGTTGATCAGCCATACGTCGCCGCGCCGCGTGGCAACCGCGAGGTCGCCGTCTGGCAAAGCGGTCAGGCCGCCCACCTCCAGTTGGATACCTTCCGGAACGGGAAGCGTAATAATGCGGTAATAGTCACTCTCCACCGGGGCTTGGGCGGCGGCAGATTCGGCGTTGTTTTGGGCATAAGACCAAATTGGCGCGCAGGACAGTGAAATCAGGAACAGCCGGAGCAACATATTCGAAATAGTTTACCAAATTTTCAGAAATTGGGTGGATGGCCGGTGACTACCAGATCAGGTTGTACCGGACGGTTCCGGCGGCGGGCAGCAACAGTTCTGCATACCCTCCGGCATTCCGCACTTGCGGCTGCTGACCCGAAAGCAGCTGAATGTAAAACCGCTTCCCGTCCACCGCCCAGGTATCGGCAGCCACGGCGACGATTTCGCTCCCTGCCGCCAGCCGGAATGCAGGGTTGTTCACGCGCGTACTTTCGCCAAAAACCAGTTCGCGTTCCAGCCACTTGCCGGCGCCGGCCGGGAGAAGCCGGTCTTTTACGGTAATATTGTCGATACTGTATTCGAAGGCAGGAGCGCCTCCGCCGTCCAGGTAGTAGCCTTTCAGGCGAAAACTGTCGGCGATGGCCAGGGTGTCGGGCCATGCATCGGTCATGGGACCAACCTGGGGGGTATCGCCCAGGAAAAGCACGCTGCCCACCGGGTCGGCATGCCCGTCGCCGCGGTCGTTCCACATCGGGGTTGCGTCCAGAAATCCACCCTTCCAAACCTGTACCAGGGCGCCGTTGTCGAGGTCCAGTGTGTAACTCAAAGATTCGGGGTGTCCAACGGAAATGGCGTGTACGATGCGTTTTCGTTTCCCGCCGGGGTAGATGTCGATAAACGACCGCAAGATTTCAGGTTCATTGCCCGGTTGGATCAATATCGGCGCCACGGGATTGGTCACAGTCATGGAGCTGGGCACATGCAGCGGGATCGGGCGGAAATGCGGGCCTTCCACGGTCAACCCCAGTCCGGGCTGCAGCCATTCCGCCGCTTTGCAATACGTGATCTCGATCGGGGTTTGCCCTGCCTTCAGGTGAACCACCGCAGAGCGGGTCCACCAGGCCTCGCCGATTACAGTGTCGCCGCCAATCCGTAACATGCTGTTGGCATTGGACGAAAGCGTAAACCGGTAGGCGCCGCTGTCGGGCACCACGAGCAGGCCGGTGAATTGTAAGGCAAAATCATTGTCGCCTTTGGCGTATGCCCAGGTCAACCCTTCGGCATCGCCGGCGGCGTCGGGTTTCAGGCTCGGGAAATTCGGGAGATACTCGTGCTGGCCTGAGAAGTAGCGGTATTTCAACTGTTCTATCCGGACGGTTTGACTGACGTACTCGCGGTACCGGATATGTCGAAATGCCACGGGGCCGTGGTCGCCCTGCAACATGATCGGCCCCATAGCCGCTTCCCGGTCAAACGGAGCGCCGCGCGTCGGCCCGGTTACCTCCACATTTTCCTGTATGGTGACGCCGTTCAGCACAACCCGGATAAAGCGTGCATTAGCGGTTTTGTTGCCCGATGCATCGAAGCGCGGCGCCTGAAACTCGATCCGCAGGTGTTGCCAAAGCCCCGGAGCCCGCGCCGCGTTCAGCCGCGGCGGGATGCCCTGGAAACCTTTTTGCCCCTCCGGCTTGTTATCATTCCAGCGTTCGTAAATGCCCCCGATGTCGCTGAAGGCCGGATAACGTTTTCCCCAGCTGTCGAGCAATTGCACCTCATAACGCCCTTGCAGGTAAACGCCGGAATTGGAATGACGGGCCATCAGCACGTCCAGTTCCAGGTCGACATCGCCGTGCTCCAGGTTGAAAAACAGGTTGTCGCGGTGGTCCGGGTCAGGCCGGTTCACCAAAACGCCCGCGCCCGGGACCGGCATGAGGTTTTCGTCCTGATTGAGGTCGGCCCGCACATCGCCGGCAATTTGCCAGTTGGCATCGGCCGGTTTGAACGCGGATAAATCCTGGAGCGGTATTTCGGTCATGGGGAATTCAAATCCTTGCGCAACCGCGGCGAGCGGAAGCAACAGGGTACACCAGCGGAGGAAAATAAGGCGCATGATCAGTAATTTGTTTTCAAGGTGCAAGGTAAGCGATACCTTTGCGCGCTCAAATTTTAAAGCATGACAATTCTGGAGACCCTTCAACAGGCCGTGGCGGAAGCCGTCGAGCAACTTTACGGCGAGGCTGCAACGCCATCCAACGTGCAGGTGAACATCACCCCGGCCGAATTTACGGGCGATTATACGGTGGTCATTTTCCCGTTTGTAAAAATAGCCAAAAAAGCGCCGGATGCGGTCGGCAGCGAGATCGGCGCTTTTGTACAATCCAAGGTGCCCAACGTTCGCGGTTACAACGTGATCAAGGGATTTTTAAACCTTGAACTCAGCGCCGCGTACTGGCAACATTTTTTGCAAAAGATCCTGAGCGACCCTCAGTTTGGCCGGCAGCCCCGTTTGAACCGCAAGGTGATGGTCGAATATTCCTCTCCAAACACCAATAAACCCCTGCACCTCGGCCATGTGCGCAATTGCCTGCTCGGCTGGTCGTGCAGCCAAATCCTGGAGGCCGTAGGATATGATGTGGTAAAAGTGCAGGTGATAAACGACCGCGGGGTGGCGATCTGCAAAAGCATGCTGGCCTGGCAAAAATTTGGCGAGGGCAAAACGCCTGAATCCACCGGCATTAAAGGCGATCACTTCGTGGGCGACTTCTATGTATTGTTTGAAAACAAAACTAAAGCCGAATACGACGCCTGGCAACAAACGCCGGAGGCCCAGGCTATTTATGCCGCCAATCGGAAAGCCGATCAGCCGGAAGCCGCATTTTTCAAGGAATATAAAAACAAATGGTTTAACGAATACTCCCAACTGGGCATGGAAGTGCGGGATATGCTGCTGCGCTGGGAGTCGGGCGATCCCGATACGGTCGCGCTTTGGCGGCAACTCAACACTTGGGTCTACGCGGGTTTTGACACGACTTATGCACGACTCGGCGTAGCATTCGACAAACTCTATTACGAAAGCGATACGTACCTGTTGGGTAAAGACATCGTGGAGGACGGCCTTCAAAAAGGTGTCTTTTTCCGGAAACCGGACGGCTCGGTGTGGGTCGACCTGACAGATGCCGGCTACGACCAAAAAGTGGTGTTGCGGGCCGACGGCACTTCGGTGTACATCACGCAGGATTTGGGCACTGCGCGGATGCGGTACCACGATTTTGGCTGCGAAAAAACGGTGTACGTGGTAGCCGATGAACAGAATTACCACTTTGCCGTGTTGTTCGAGACCCTGAAACGGCTGGGTGAGCCATACGCTGCAGGCTTGCATCACCTGTCGTATGGCCTGGTGGAACTGCCCACCGGACGGATGAAGACCCGGGAAGGCACGGTAGTGGATGCCGACGATCTGATCGAGGAGGTCATTGCCATTGCCCGGAACCAAGCGGCCGAACGGGGCGAGTTGGACGCGCTGGACGCTGCCGCCCAAGCCGATACCCTGCGTAAAGTAGGACTGGGGGCGCTGAAATTCTTTATGATCAAAGTGCACCCCAAAAAACGGATGATCTTCAACCCCGAAGAATCCGTGGACCTGCAGGGTCAGACCGGCCCGTACATCCAATACTCCTACGTTCGGATCAATGGTTTGCGGCAACGGATTGAAAAAGAACAAGTTGACTTATCGCCCGCGGGCGATTACGCGGATTTTCAACCGCAGGAGCAGGAGTTGCTCAAGGCTTTGCACGAGTATCCGAATGTGGTGCGTACCGCCGCCGACGAATACGACCCTTCCCACCTGGCGAACTATTGTTACAACCTGGCCAAAAGCTACCACCGCTTCTGGCATGACCTGTCGGTGTTCAATGCTGAAACCCCGGCCGCCAAGGCATTCCGGCTGCAGCTCAGCCAGGCCGTCGGTCAGGTATTGCAATCGGGTATGCTGATGCTGGGGATCGAAATGCCGGCCAAAATGTAACGCGTGTTCCGGCAGGCAATGACGCTTTTTCGGGGAAAAAAGGCTGAAAAAGTCGCCTTTTGAAATGGGGCGTACTGTATCTTGCCGCGCCTTTAACATCTAATATCAAATTATGCTCTCGGACATTGAAATCGCCCAACAGGCGACCCCTCATCGAATTGTACCCCTCGCCGCCGAAAAACTCGGCATCCCGGATGAAGTACTCGAACCCTACGGCCATTACAAATCAAAAGTCGACCTCGCCTACCTCGACGGCCTGCCCGAACGCCCCGGCAGCAAGCTCATTTTGGTCACGGCCATCAGCCCCACGCCTGCCGGCGAAGGGAAAACAACCACCTCGGTGGGTCTCGGCGACGGCCTGAACCGCATCGGCAAAAAAACGATGATCTGCCTGCGCGAGCCCAGCCTCGGGCCGGTTTTCGGCATGAAAGGCGGCGCGGCAGGCGGCGGTTACGCGCAGGTCATTCCGATGGAAGATATCAACCTGCACTTTACCGGCGACTTCAGCGCCATCGCCCTGGCGAATAACCTGTTGGCCGCCATGATCGACAACCACATCCACCAGGGCAACACCCTCAACATCGATGTGCGACGGGTAGCCTGGAAACGGGTGGTCGATATGAACGACCGGGCCCTGCGCGATATCATTGTCAGCCTGGGCGGCATTTCCAACGGCTACCCCCGCGAGGACGGATTCGATATCGTCGTCGCCTCCGAAGTGATGGCTATTTTCTGCCTGGCTACGTCGCTGACCGACCTCAAGGAGCGGCTGGGCAATATCGTTATCGGGTACAACAAAGACCGCCAGCCCGTGCTCGCCCGCGACCTGAATGCCCACGGTGCTATGACTGTTTTGCTTAAAAACGCCATAAAACCCAACCTGGTGCAGACCCTGGAACATACGCCGGCATTTATACACGGCGGGCCATTTGCCAACATTGCGCACGGCTGCAATTCGGTTATTGCGACCAAAAGCGCCCTCAAGCTTGCCGATTTTGTCATAACCGAAGCAGGTTTCGGCGCCGACCTCGGGGCGGAAAAATTTATGGACATTAAATGCCGGAAAGCCGGACTGCGGCCCGATGCGGTAGTGCTGGTGGCTACCTTGCGGGCGCTCAAGTATCACGGCGGTGTGGATTTGAAAGAGCTGAACGAAGAGAACCTTCCCGCGCTCGAAAAAGGCTTTGTCAACCTGGAAAAGCACGTCAACAACATCCGCCAGCATTATGGGTTGCCCTGCGTGGTCGCCATCAACCATTTCACCTATGATACGGACGCCGAAATCGAACTGTTGCGCAGCAAACTGGCCCCGTACGGAGTGCCTGTAGTCGTGTCGCGGCATTGGGCCGAAGGCGGTAAAGGGGCCGAAGATCTGGCCCGGGCGGTGGTGGATATCACGTCGAACGGCAAATCGGATTTCCATTTTGTCTACGAAGACGACCAATCCTTGTGGGATAAAATGAAGGCCATCGCCACCAAAATCTACGGTGCGAGCGATATAACCGCCGACACCGATGTGCGCAACCGGATCAAAAAACTGCAGGAACAGGGCTACGGGAATTATCCGGTCTGTGTCGCCAAAACACAGTATTCGTTTTCCACCGACCCAAAGTTGCGCGGAGCGCCGACCAACCATGTGGTCAACATCCGGGAAGTGCGGCTGGCCGCGGGTGCGGAGTTTATCGTCATGATCTGCGGCGATATCATGACCATGCCGGGTTTGCCCAAAGTGCCGTCGGCTGAAAAGATCGACATCGACGCGTCGGGCAAGGTGGTCGGGCTGTTCTGAAATCGCGGTACTATTGCCACGACCACTAGGGTTTAACCACGATCATCTGCCGGGTCAACACCTTGCCTTCTGCAGACAACAGTATCGAGTAGGTACCGGAAGGCAGGTGCATCGACTCCAGCGGCACCCGCTCGGTGTATTTACCGTAGTCGAACAGTTTGTTTTCAAAAATGGTGTGGAGTATCCGGCCGTCCGGGCTGGCTATCTGCAGGGTGACTGCCGTTTTCCGCCGTATTTTGAACGGAACCCAGGTTTCGTTATCCGCCGGGTTGGGGAAATTGGGCTGAAGGCTTATCGTAGTGTCTGCTACCGGCGTTTCCACCCCGGTAGTCTGCACCCAATTGACATCGATCAACGCGGTCCACACACTGGTATTCAGGCCATCCATACGGGTCCAAATCGGCCTTACGATGTTGTTGTGGGCCGTGATGTTGGTATAATCGCCGAAAAACTGGCCCGCATTGGGGGTAAAAGGCGATTGACTTATTATGAAATTCTGAAACGTGGTTCCGCCATCGCGGGAGACGGCCATGTACACGTCGGTGCCGTTGTCGCTGTGGTTGCGTCGGTCATAAAATACAAACCAAAGCCAGCCGGTAACCTGATCCAGCGCCATCCAGGTCAAAAATTGATGCCGGTTGGCCGGGTCGTTGTTCACGCGGGTTGGCGCGGACCAATGCAGGCCGCCGTCGGTGCTTTTGGACAGCCAGACGTCCGTATCGTTCGGGTCATTCCGCTGGTCCGACCAATTGACATAAATCGTACCCCGGTTCGGGCCGTTGCTCCGGTCGCAGGCACTGATCGGCAAACCGTTACAGCGAAACAGGCCCGGTATCTCATAATCCCACCCACCGGGGAAATCGCCGATTTTGACATCCGCGTCCATCCAGGTTTGTCCGCCGTCGAGCGACCGGTCAAACATCAGTCCTTTTGGCCCCGCCCACACCACGTATAATTCTCCATTGGGGCCTACGCATGGCACGGCGCCTTCCACGGTGTTATCACTGTCGAGGCAGTCGCCGTCCACCTGGTTGATGGTTGTGGCGGCCGACCAGGTCTGGCCGGCGTCGGTGCTCTTGGAAAACCGGATGCGGGAGTGATCGCTGGAGGCTGTACTGCCGTACGCATCGAACTCCGTCCAGGTCACGTAATAGGTGTTGTTTGCCGGGTCAACGGCGATCCAGTGCTTGTCCTGGTCTTTGAGTCCGTTGAAACCGGCGTAAGTACCCGGCGACCAGGTTTGTCCGCCGTTGGTAGATTTCTGGCAAACGATCCGGTCGATCCAGCTGCCGCCGCTGGGCGGATTCGAGAGGTGGAGAAACAGAAAATTGCCCTGGGTATCGATGCTGATCACCGGGTCGCCCCAAACGCCGTAGGTCGAATTGACGGTTTGGGCGACCCAGGTTCTGCCGGTGTCTGAGGAGTAATAGATGCTGTTCAAATTAGCTCCGGCTACAATCCGGCCTGGCTGGGCCGGATCGATGCAGATGGAGGGTTCGTTTGGGCTGAAGGCGTTGCTGATTTCCACATTGACGTGTTGTGCAGTTACCTGTACGGCAACCCAGCAAAAGAAAAACAAGAAGCGTATCGAGTTCATAATGGCCAATAACTTTGGAAAATGCCTGGCTAGTATAAGCCTGCGGCTGCAAAGATGGCGTTTCGCCAATTTTTGCAGCACATTTCCCGAATTCCGGAAAAGTTGGAAATTCTCCCGGTTTGAAACCTAAGCGCTATGGCAAACGTTTGTTTCTTTGCGCCATTAATTTTTCTCCAAGTATATATGAGTGTCGATAATTTGACCGCCGGTACCGAACCCGTCAATTTTCTGGAAGAAATCATCGAAACGGATTTGCGCGCGGGGCGCTACCAACAGATTCAAACCCGGTTTCCGCCGGAGCCCAATGGCTATTTGCACATTGGGCATGCCGCCAGTATTTGCCTGAATTTTGGCCTCGCCATCAAGTATGGCGGCAAATGCAACCTGCGTTTTGACGACACCAACCCCACTGCAGAAGAACAGGAGTATGTTGACAATATCCTGGCCGACGTGCGTTGGCTTGGATTTGAACCGCATCAGGTCCTGTATGCTTCCGATTATTTTCAACAACTGTACGAGTGGGCCCTGCAACTGATCCGCGCCGGCAAGGCGTATGTGGATTTCTCCACACCGGATGAAATCGCGGCCGCAAAAGGCACCCCTACGACGCCCGGTACCCCGAGCAAGTACCGCGACACGACGCCGGAAGAAAACCTGGCCTTGTTCGAGCGGATGAAAAATGGAGAATACCCCGACGGGCATTGCGTCCTGCGCGCTAAAATCGACCTGGCGGCCCCCAATATGCACCTGCGCGACCCCTATCTGTACCGGATCAAACATGCCCACCACCATCGCACCGGCAATGATTGGTGCATTTACCCGATGTACGACTGGGCGCACGGACAATGTGACAGCATAGAGCGCATCACCCATTCGATTTGCACACTGGAATTTATTCCGCACCGGCCGCTTTACGACTGGTTTATCGAACAGCTGGGCATTTACCCCTCCAAGCAATATGAATTTGCCCGGGTGAACCTCAATTATACCGTGATGAGCAAGCGAAAATTGCTCCAACTGGTCAACGAAAACCATGTGAGCGGTTGGGACGATCCGCGCATGCCTACCCTCAGCGGCCTGCGCCGGCGGGGCTATACGCCCGAAAGCATCCGGGAATTTGCTCAGCGCGCAGGAGTAGCCAAGCGGGACAAGATCAACGACGTCAGCCTCCTGGAATTCTGTATTCGGGAAGATCTGAATAAACGGGCCCCTCGCCGCTTTGCCGTGCTAAACCCCATAAAAGTGGTGCTGGAAAATTATCCGGAAGGGCAGGTGGAGTGGCTCGAAACGGAAAACAACCCGGAAGACGCTAACGCGGGCAAACGCCCGCTGGCCTTTTCGCGGGAATTGTATATCGAGCAGGATGATTTTATGGAAAACCCGCCGCCGAAGTATTTCCGGTTGCATCCAGGCGGGCGGGTGCGCCTCAAATCGGCGTTTATCATCGAATGCCATGGGGTTGTCCACGGCCCGGACGGCGCTATTACCGAATTGCGCTGCACCTATGTGCCGGAGAGCCGTTCAGGGCAAGATACGAGCGGCCTGAAAGTGCAGGGTGTGATCCATTGGCTTTCGGCAGCGCACAGCCATCCGGCCGAAGTGCGGCTGTACGACCGCCTCTTTCAAGTGGAGGACCCCGCTGCCGAAGAAGATTTCAAAAAATCGCTCAACCCGGAATCGCTGGAAATCGCGGCAAACGCACGGGTCGAGCCGGCCCTCCTGGAAGTTAAAGAAGGCGATACGGTTCAGTTTACCCGGCTGGGCTACTTTTGCGCCGACCCGGATTCTACTGCCGGCCGGCCGGTGTTTAACAGAACCGTTACGTTAAAGGACACCTGGGCCAAAGAGGTCAAAAAGCAGGGCTAAGAATTGGCAATCGGTCGGCCAAAAATGGCTAATCACTACTATAATTCCACTATTCCCTACAAATTTACGCAGTACGGATACCCTCTGGAGTATCTTTGCCGCGCAACAATTTTTTCCACTAAATTGATTTACACAATGACGAAATTGCAGACAAAATCCTTCCTGGTACTTTTACTGCTGACTGTGGCAGGAATGGCCCAAGCCCAAACTCCATTCTGGACCGAAGATTTTCATGCCGGTATACCTGCCGGCTGGACCAATGTTGATGCTTCCGGTCAGGGCGCGATTTGGACCTGGTGCAATGACCCCGCTGCCGGCAACAACCAACCAGGATGCCCCAGCATATTCGACGACGGCAATGCCCAGGTTCCTTTTCAAGCCACCACCGCGACGAACGGATTTGTAACCATGGATTCGGATGAATACGGCGGGCTTGCCAATGACCACATTTCAGAATTGACGACCGGTGCGATTGATTGCTCCGGCAAAAGTGAAGTGTACATCACCTTCCAAACCCACATCGGCGTCTATACCGTGGATGCCGCTGACGGCGCCATCCTTCGCGTCAGCACCGATAAAGTGAGCTGGAAATCCTATACCATTTTCCCGGGGCTCACTACGTCAAAACGCTGGTCGGCCAACCCGGAGAAACCGACGATCAATATTTCTGATAAAGCAGCCGGTAAGGCAACGGTTTACATTCAATGGCAATGGACCGGTAACTTTGAGTATCTGTGGAGCCTCGACGATATCGGCGTGTATAGTGAGAACCCGGCCCCGCACCATGACATGGCCTTGGGCGATTTTTATTACTCGCCCGCCAGCTTTGCCCAACCGGTCTCCCAAATTTCAACCGATACATTTGGCTTTGGTTCTTATTTGACCAACAAAGGCGCCCGCAATCAGACCAATGTAGTGCTCAAAGCAACTGTAACCACCAATGGCGGCGGCGATCTGCTGTTCTCCGACAGCCTCGTCATACCGGAAATCGCAGTGGGCGTAACGGATAGCTTCTTCGAATTGCCCCATACGTATGCGCCGGAACTTCCGCTTGGCACCTATCGGGTGGATTACACGGTGCGGGCGGATTCTGTGGATTTCCGACCGCAGGACAACACCGACGGTGATCCCTTCCTGGTAACCAACAGTATATTTTCGAAAGAGAATGGGAATATATCCAACAACTTCCGGCCTAACGGCGGCGGCGATTGGTATGTAGCCAATCTGTATCGCATGGGCACCGGCACCCTGGACAACTATAAAGCCACCACGGCACAATTTGCCTTTGGCGCCGACCCGAGTGAATTGGCAGTTGCAGATGTTGCCGCGACGCTTTACATGTTCCGGGTAAAGGATGGCGTGAATTCCGATTTCACCAACTTCCCCAGGGCTAAATTCCTTTCCGACAGCCTTGTTTGGGTCGGTACCGGTCTGTATGAGGCCGATGATACAACGAAAAACAACCAACTGCAGAACGCCGAATTGTTTGATTTCAATACCGGCGGATCGGGTGTTCCGCTCGAGCATGGCAAGCGCTATTATGTAGCGCTTGGTTACACCGGCGCCAGCCGGGTGGTTTACCACGCCTTTGCCGAAGACATTTACATGTTCACCGTGTCCACGTCCACGTATAGCGACCAGTGGTATCCGGGCGGCTTCCAGGGTAACCCGAATGCAGTATTGCGCTTGATCATCAGCCTGGTTACCACCACCGATAACCAGCCGCTTCCGCAATCGACGATGACCCTGTTTCCCAACCCGGTACAGGAAAGCCTGAATTTGGGACTTGATTTTGCCAAGCCGACGGATGCCACTATTACAATTGCCGATGTTACCGGCCGTGTCATCCGGGTCGAGGACCGTCAGTCGCTCACCAATGAAACATTGACCTACCAGTTGCCGCAGCTGGCTTCCGGCACCTATCTGGCCCGTATTGCCACAAAAGAAGGCACGCTTACGAAAAAATTTGTCGTGCAGAAATAAGGTGCACTGCCTGAGATAAAATGGGGCGCCGTGGTTTTCCGCGGCGCCTTATTTTTTTTCCGGCCGGGGCACGGCAGAATCCAAAAAACGGAAAATAGCCTTTGCTGCCCGGTCAGAAGCGCCGCCATCACCCAACATATGCCGCAACTCTGCATAGCCTTCCCGTACCATGTTCGATGGTTGGGGCTCGAGCATAGCCTGTAATGCATCGACCAGGTTGCCGGTATTCAGCTCCTGCTGAATGAGCTCCCGGATGAGTGGCCTGTCCAAAATGAGATTGACCAGGGAAATGTGGTTGACCTGTACCAACCGGCGGGCTATTGCATATGAAAGTGGGTTGCCGGCATAGCACACTACCTGCGGCACGCCGATCAATGCCGTTTCCAGGGTTGAAGTCCCTGATTTGACCAGGGCGGCGGTAGCCGAACGCAATACCTCATATGTCTTGCCAAATACGAGTTCGACACCAGGACAGGATTCGAGCAGTTGCCGGTACACGGATTCCGGGATGGTGGATGCTCCGGCTACGACGAAGCGGTAGTTTGGAAAAAAAGGCACTGCCGATAGCAGTATGGGAAGCATGCGCTTCACTTCCTGTTGCCGGCTTCCAGGCAATATCGCAATGACAGGCCGTGCTTCGGCAGCGGCTGAAAGCCGGGCAGTTTCCGGTGCGCCGGCAGGGCTGGTGCGAATAGCATCGAGGAGCGGGTGTCCGACGTATTCCACTTCCATGCCGAATTTCTGGTAAAAGGCGGTTTCGAACGGGAGGATGACGATCATTTTGTCTACATCCCGCTTAATGGTTTGTACCCGCGATGTATGCCAGGCCCATATTTGGGGTGAAATATAGTAAATGACGCGAATGCCCCGTCGCTTCGCCCATTTTGCGATCCGCAGGTTGAAGCCCGGATAGTCGATCAGAACGAGCGCATCCGGTGCGTATTGAAGGATATCGGCGCGACAGAAACGGATGTTCCGTATGATGGTCCGGAGGTTTTTTAACACCTCCCAAAACCCCATAAACGCCAGATCCCGGTAATGTTTTACCAACACTCCGCCGGCTGCCTGCATCAGATCGCCGCCCCAAATCCGGCATTGGGTATCCGGCCGCAGCCGCAGCAGGGCTTTGATCAGGTTGGAGCCATGCAAGTCACCCGAGGCCTCGCCGGCAAGGATATACAATTTCATCGATTGGGCTATTATGCCGGAATCCGGCACCCCTGGAAGTGGTTAGAATAAAAACGGCGGCGAGCAATCAATTGCTCGCCGCCGCGAAAATCGGATATTTATCGTAACCGTTGATTAACGGGTAATCACAAACGGTTTGGAAACCGATTGGCCTTTGGCAGTAGCCACGAGGGTGTACATGCCGTTTGCCAGGTTGCCGGCGCGGAAGGGCAGGTATTGTTTGCCATTTACCTCGGCGTAGTTGCGCTCAAGCACAACGCGGCCGAAAGCATCAACGATCCGGACTTGCACGTCGGATTTTTCGGTCAAATTCAGCGTCAGGGTAGCTTCGTCCTGAACCGGGTTCGGGAAGAGCGAAGCCGAGATCAGGTCGTTTTTCAAGTCGGAAGCGCCCGTCGACACGAATGGGATCGGCGTTTCTTCGGCGTTGATGATCTGGCCCGTGGTCAGGTCAAGCACCATCGTCACCACCTTCATATTGTTGATATTGTAAGCAGCGGGCACGGTGTAGGTGCTTTGATACGACATCACAGAACCGGCCGGGTTGCTCGTCGGAACAACGGCTTTGCCGGTAAATCCGCCAATCAGGGCGCGGGCAACGTGGTCGTACACCATTTGAGCAGCCGGTACGGTGCTGGGCAGGCTTTGGTAGCCACCCATCGGGCCGGCGGCATTGTTGGCGTAGTAGTTAGCTTGTGCGTAGCCGGTAGCCGTTCCTTTCACACCATCTTCGGTGTACACGACGGCAATGCTGTAGTCGCCATTCATTTCTTGCTGGAAGTTGAGCGAGCTGGTCACATTAACAATGCGGGTTGCGTCGTCCCAGGTTACATTTTGGGACACCAGGATCTTGGGTGCTTCGGCCATGTGAACGATAGCGTCCCGTTCGAATTCGAGCGGATCGATATCGGTTTCACGGTCCACCAAACCGCTGGGATAGCCGCTGATCAGCGTTCCCATACCCTGGTCGTAAGCCAGTACCCGCATCGGGTCGGAGGAACTGTTGTGCACGGCAATGCCGATCGTGTTGTCAGGATAACTGCTCGTGGTAAAAGCAAGCATTACTGCACCCCGGGGGCACCAGCCGCACCAGGTACCGGTGCCTTCTTCAATGATCACTTTACGGCCAGGTTGTGGCACGATACCATCTACGGCTAGGGTGCCGACATTGTCAGACGGATCGTCGTCGCCTATACCATTGATATTGCTGACTTCCACCGAAAAGTTGTTCGAGCCGGCAATTACCGGGATGTTAAACGAGAACGAGTGCGACAGGCCGATTTGAATATCCAGGCTGGAGAAGCTTTTCGTCAAGGTTTCGGAGCCGCGTTTAACGGTCACGTCATACGAGTTGATGGGAGGGAAGCCGGGGTTTGAAAGCGAGCCGCGAACGATCACTTCACCGTCTACCGGCAATTTGGTATACCCAGAAACGGTGGTTGGCACCACATCGATGTAGCGTCCTGCGGATACGTTGGCCACACGGCCTTTCAAAATGTTGTCAGGTATCACCACACGAATGTTATCCATCACGGCGCCATACAGCCAGCCGCCGCCGTCGTCGTAAACGAAGCCAAATTTGACGGTTTTGCCGGCATAGCTGGATACATTGATAGCATACGGGGCTCTCCAACCGCTGGTAGCAGGTAGTACAATCAGGTCGGTCCAGGTAGTGCCGTTGTCGATGGAAGCCTGCACTTTCAGCGATTCCGTTTTGGATTGATACGTGCCTTTGTAGAAAAACAGGTCAAACAAGAGCGTAAGATTGCCCGACTGAGCGGTAAGGTCGATCGCGGGAGTGACCAGCATTTCATTAGCCTTGTTGCAATTGCATTTATCGTCGTTCGTGCCGATTACGTAGCCCGTACGCACCGGGGCGGTGAACGAAGAGGAACCCAGAGAGGCCGTAGTGCCGACAATCCAACCGCCATCGGTAGCGGAGCTTACCTGAGTCCACCCAGCCGGTAGGCTTGCGGCGGCATCAAAATTTTCGGACCAGACAACTGTACCCTGAGCATGAACAGTGGCGGCAAGTGCCGCGCAGAAAGCAGCAAAAAGTAGTTTTTTCACCATTAGGTTTAGCATTTGATGTGAACTATTGCGCAAATGTAGGAAATCAGCATTGCTTCCTATTATTTTAAATCGAAATGTCAGGAATTGACAATCCTCTTTACGGTACTTTTGCAGCGATGAATACGCCAAATTTAATGTTTGAACCGCGCGATGTATTTCGAAAACTCGAATTTGACAAGGTCTTGGAGTTGCTCGAAAAGGAGGCCATGACGCCCATGGCGGTGGAGCTTTTACAGGCTCTGACGCCGTCCACTGTTTTTAACCAAATTGATAGCTGGCTGCGCGAAACCCGGGAGTACAAGCTGGCCCTGGAAAAGAACGACCGCTTCCCGTTGGAAATGTACGCCGATATCAGGCCTGACCTGCGCATGCTGGCCATTGCCGGGTATACCCTGCAAGCGTCCGGCTTTCAGCAAATCCTGCGCATCCTGCTGGTGATGCGCGATATTTTCAAGTTTTTTAACGGCGTCAAAAAGGAAATTTATCCCAAACTGTATGAGATCACCCGCAACCTGCACTTCGATGAAGGACTGATCCGGGCCATTGCAGCGGTATTTGATGAAAAGGGCGAGATCAGGCCGGATGCGTCGCCGGAATTGATGCGAATCCGGCGCGAAATCCAGCACAAACTCCGCGACCTGGACCAACGATTCCGCCAGATTGTACAGGAATACCGCACCCGTGGCCTGCTATCGGATACACCGGAGAGTTTCCGCAATGGCCGGCGGGTCTTGTCGGTACCCGCCGAACACAAACGCAAGATCCGGGGCATCATCCTCGATGAAAGCGACACCGGCCGCACCGTTTTCATCGAACCGGAGGGGGTGATCGAAATCAACAATGACATCTTCGACCTGGAAAGCGAAGAGCGCCGGGAGATTTACCGCATCCTGCGCGACCTGAGCGAAACAATCCGTCCCTATGGCGCACTCCTCGAACAATACCTGGATGCGCTTATTCGCTACGATGTTATCCAGGCCAAGGCACGGCTGGCCATTGCCATGCGCGCCGGAATGCCGATACTCAAGGAAAAACCGCAGATCGGCATCCGGAAGGCCTATCACCCATTGTTGTATTTGAAAAACAAATCCACCGGTCGGAAAACAGTGCCCTTCGAATTGCGCCTAAATGCCGAAAACCACATATTAGTGTTGTCAGGTCCGAATGCCGGCGGAAAATCGGTGGCCATGAAATCGGTGGGCCTGCTTCAGCTGATGGTGCAAAGCGGCCTGCTCGTACCGGCGCACGAACTGAGCGAATTTGGCATCTTCGAACAGATCTTTGCCGATATCGGCGACCAACAAAGCCTCGACGACGACCTCAGCACCTATTCCTCCCGCTTGCAAAATGCGCGCATATTTTTGGCTAAAGCCAATCCGCGTACCCTCGTTTTGGTGGATGAAATGGGCAGCGGCACCGATCCAAAGCCCGGCGGGGCCATTGCGGAAGCCGTTCTGCGTGGGCTGTACCGGAAGGGCGTGTTTGCCGTGTTGACGACCCACTATTCCAACCTGAAAGTGTTTGCTTTCCGCAACCCCGGCATTATCAACGGCAATATGCATTTTGACAAAGATTCCCTGTCGCCTACGTACGAATTGAAAATAGGCCGGCCCGGTAGCAGCTATGCCTTCGAAATCGCTTCAAAAAGCGGCTTGCCTAAAGAAATTATCGACTATGCCAGGAACCGGACCGGCAGTGAAACCGCGGTGGATGATATCTTGATCGAGTTGCAGCGCGAAAAACAGGAGTTGGAAGAACGCCTGCGGGCGGTGTCGGAAAAGGAGCAGTCGCTCGACCGGCTGATAAAAACCTACGACAGTTTGCACCAGGAACTGGACATCAAGCGGAAACGGCTGAAACTGGACCAAAAAGAATTTGAATTGCGGCAAAGCGCCACCGCCAGCCGCGAAGTGGAAAAAATGGTGAAGCAGCTCAAGGAAGAAAAGAATCTCGAACGGATGCAGGAAGTGGCGCAACGACTCAAACAGGAGCGCTCGGAAAAGGCCCGCCAGGTGGATGATATCAACGCAGAGGTATTAAAATTGGAAGAAAATATCCCGGCAGCCGCGGCGCGACCGCTGCAGGCCGGCGATTTCGTGCGTTTGCGCGCTGGCGGCGCTACCGGACGGATTGACAGCATTAAATCCGGAAAGGCTATTGTGACCATGGGCGGGCTACAGGTTACGGTCAGCGTGCGCGATCTGTTGCCGGTTGCCGAACCGACCCGGCCGGCGGTTTCTTCCAGCAGTGCCGATCTGCAGCAGGCGGCTTTATTCGACGCCAAAATCGATATCCGCGGCATGAGCAAGGAAGAGGCCCTTCGGGTGTTGGAGAAGTTTGTAGACAATGCCTTGCTGTCGAATGCTTCCATTTTGAGGATCCTGCACGGCAAAGGCGACGGCATTTTGCGAAAAGTGGTGCGGCACAAATTGAAGGAGTACGGAGGGAATATCTCCAATGTTTACCACCCGGAACAGGAATCGGGCGGGGACGGCGTTACCATTGTCGAGTTGGCCTAGCGCCTGTCCGAAAATCCTTTTTTACCCCAAAAAACCATCTGATAAAATCGAGATTCCTGGAATTTTCGGTCCGCAGGCATCCGGCTACAATCTGAAAATTTGCCTTGCCTGATTCCAGGGCGGTCCTTTTTAGCCTAAAAAGCGGTTTTCGGATAAGTGCTTAATTTTTAAACTATGGATAACACCTGGCTCGGGTTCCTCCCGCCTTTTTTTCAGGGACTGATCGTTTCCACCGGTCTCGGTTTGATCATAGGCCTCGAACGGGAACACAAGCAACAAACCGAAACCCGGCACTTTGCCGGACTGCGCACCTTTCCATTGCTGGCGATCCTGGGGTTTCTGGCAGGGTTTATTTCCGACCAATACCTGCCGTGGTTCCTGCCGGCTGTTAGCCTGGGCTTGTTTCTGCTGGTGGTAATTGCTTATTATATGCAGGCGCAAGCGAGCAACTTTGGCATGACCACCGAACTGGCCGCCACTACTGCATACGCATTGGGGGCGCTGGTCGCTTTTGGCCACCCGGCAGAAGGGCTGGCTACAGCGGTGCTGGTGACTGTTTTGCTCTCCCTGAAGGAAGAATTTCATTGGTTTGTAAAACAGATCACCCACCTCGAACTTGCCGCGTTTATCAAGTTTTTTGTGGTGGCCGTATTGCTGCTAGCGCTGCTCCCCGATGCGTATTTTGGCCCCGACGATTTGTTGAACTACCGCGAGCTCGGCTGGATTATCGTACTGGTATCGTCCATCAGTTTTACCGGATACCTGTTGTTGAAATTTACCGGACCGCAGCGGGGCATTCTGCTCACAGCGTTGTTGGGTGGGTTGTTTTCGTCGACCATGATCGCCTGGGTATTTGGAGCCCGCAGCCGGGAAACGCCCGAATTGTCGCGCCCTTTGAGCGCGGGTATCCTGTTGGCTTCATCGGTCATGTATATCCGTATCTTGTTGCTGACTGTTTTGTTTAGTCCACCCGTCAGTTGGCAACTTTTGCCGCCATGCCTGATCATGTTGGCGCTCAGCCTGGCTGCGGTTTGGTACCGGACCCGTACCTGGAAAAGCGCAGAAAGCGCGGCCCAGCTGTCACTTGGCAACCCGCTCGATTTGAAGAATGCCCTTTTTTTTGGGCTCTTATACATTGCCGTTAGCCTGTTTATGTATTATTCCAGGCAATGGTTCGGCGAATCGGGCTCCTACCTTTCCGGCATCATTTCCGGTATTGCTGATATGGATGCTATCACGATCAGCACCGCCAAATGGGCGAAGCAGGCCACGGCATACGAATACGGCGCCAACATGGTCATGGTAGCGGCCTTATCGAATTCGGTTTTCAAGGCTGCTGTTTCGATCTTACGCGGACACCGGAGCATGCGCAGGTATCTGGCTGCAGGCTTTGGCTCGGTAATGTTGATCGGACTTTTTTGGCTGGCCGTTCGCTTGTGGTAAACAGGTGTTAATTTTCAATTTTGATGAATTCGTAAGAAGCGCGTTCGGGGTAGCTTGCGGCGGCATCGGCATTTTCGCCGACAACATAATATTGTGTGATGCGCTCTTTAGGCAACCGGGCGCTGAAAATACCGTCGGCAGCCGCAGCATCGCCGTCCTGACCATCATCGTGCATCGCCACGCGGGTAAAGGCAAACATCCTCTGGGTCCGGTAAAAAAGCCACCCATTTTGCCCGTTCTCCAGTTTGGCTGTTACCAGTAGTTGATCGCCATCAGCAATATGTTTCACCATGCTGATTACCGGTGGTTTTTTTGCGAAGGCCGGATGCTTCAACAGAAACTGCGTGCGCTTATCCATGAGCTGGCGGATTCCGATCACATTATCCGGGCCTGACACCATGGTTTTATCCATCGATTGTTGAAAGTCTTCGTAGGAATACAGTTTGAGCGAATCCTTCTTGACCAGCGGATCGATCTCCTTCATCATGGCCTGGCCTTCTTTGAGCCATTCACCATTTTCGAGGTACTCCTTGACGATGGTGCGCATGTGCGCCAGGTACAATTTGCGGTAAAGCGGTGTGCGCAACAATTTGGAGATCAGCGGCCGTTTCGGGTTGTCGAACTCGGCCAAGGGGCTGAACTGGATCAGTTCGTCGTCTTTCATCTGTTCGAAACTGAAATTGCGCCGCCAGCCGCCGAAGGCCATGTTGAGATCCCAGATCAGGGGATGCCCGACGCCCGTGGTGTCGATCCACAAGTAATAATTGTGCGATAAAGAGCCGGTATAACTGTCGAGGTTAACGATTACATTGTTCAGTGCATGCATCCACAAGGTTTGATCGATATCCAGCACGGATTCTACCTGGTCGGGTGTTTTGTTCAACACCCGGATGATATTCAGGAGCGGCTTCCAGCTCGCCGCGTCGTCCACTTCGTAAAAAGCGTCGTAGCAGCCCGGGCTGTCGTTGAGATATGCGAGGGAGGCATTTTCCCCCTTTGGGCAACCGCTTTGACTGCGCACACGCTTCCAGTTGTCGGGGTCGCACTTGACCAGAAAACCGGTGGTCGTTTGGAAGTGCTTTTGCAAAAAATTACCGTCGATCGATTCGGTATTCACATACACGCCGTAGAACAAGTTGTTGATATACACCTTGGTGAAATTGCACAAGGGCGCCGGCATGTACGACCGGATGAGTTGATAGGCCAACGGGTCGCGGATAAAACTGGGATCGAGGAATGCATTGGACAATTTGACTGTACTCTGCCCATCCTTCAGTTTTTGGGTCTTGATCTTGTAATCCAGTTTTACGTTGATGGGCAGTTTTTTAAACGTCTCCTTTCGCGACCGGAAATAGGAGCTATTGCCCTTGTACCGTACGCCTACACTGTCAAACCGCACGCCGTTGATCGTGGCCGAGCCCAGGAGCCGGGCCTCCGGGTTGGCGCTTTTGAGCGAATCCAGTTTTTTGTCCCAGTTCGGATAGGGCAGCTCGATACGCACTTCCTGGACGCCCTTGCCATAAAAATCCTGGGCCTGAAGTGGCAGGCAGCATGCCAGCGCCAATACAAAAACGAGGGTTTGGGGGAGGGGAGAAAAGGTATGCATGGTGGAGGGAAAGGTTGTGAAATGAACGGCGGACATATTTGGAATTCCGCTACAAGAATACGCCGGATTTGCGGTGATTGGGATGCTGTAAAAACAAAACCACCGGGCGGCAAAACGTCCATCCGGCGGTTTTATTTCTTATCATGGCAGCGGTGTCATTTGTTCAAATCGCTGAGTTTGACCTTATACGGCTTGGCGTAATAGTCTCTCGGCGCAAAAGAAACCGTTCCGGCATTTTCGCCCAGGATGTAATAATCCAGGACCGCGTTTTCGCTTTTAGCCTCAATGTTCGCAGCAAAAGCCTTCATGCCGGAAGGCAGGTCGGTGGAGGCTTCTTCGGGCATCACCATGGCGGTGTACGGCTGATTGTCGGCAAAACGGTAGTAAATAATGAGTTTTTTGGGGAAGCGATCGGCCTTGGCCAGGATCCGGAAGGTGTTGATGTGCTGGTTTTCAAACTTCCCGCGGCCTTGCACGCTGATATCGCTGATCGAGCAGGGCAGGGCGGTCAGTTCCGGATGGTCCTTCAGGAAGCGCGACCGTTTTGACATCAGTTCCATGATGCCCGGAATTTTGCTTTTCCGGCCAATCGTTTCCCGCAGACTTTTTTGAAACTCGTCGATACTGTACAACTTGTTCTTGTCGTCGTTGAAGGGCACCACGATCATAGCCTGCAGTTCCTGTGCCCGCTTTTCGTAAGCGCCGCTTGCGAAATTGTCGTCGTTGATCTGGCGGACGTGTGCGAGGTAGATTTTCTTGTACAAGGGGTCTTTGAGCAGCTGGCTGATCAGTGGCTTGTACGGATTGTCGGCGTGCAAGAGCGGGTCGAGGCGCTGCAAACCGCGCAAATCGAGGTCGCTGCCGTTGCCGGTATTTTTAAAGCTGCCAAAGCTCAGGTTCAGATCCCAATGCACGGGCTGAAAGCGGCCGTTGTTGTCTTTGTAAAGGTAATAGTTCACGCTATAATTGCCGGAGTAGCTGCTGAGGTTGACCATGACATTGTTCAGGGCCAGCATCCATAAGGCGCGATCCACGTCGAGCACCCGGTCGATACGCCCGGGCTCCTGGTTCAGGACACGGGTAAGCTCCTGCAGGTCGGCCCAGCCGCGGTCGGAGCGCATTTCAAAATTATTGCGGTAACAATCGATGTTTTCCTCGTATTCCAGCGACCCGAAAATATTCTGTTTGCAATTCGGTGTCGGATTAGCCGGTTTGTAATCGACCCCCGCTTTGAAAAACGCGTTGTCGTCGGAACCGTAGTGTGACAGCAAAAATTGACCGTCCACACTTTCCAGGTCGACAAAGACGCCTACGTATTCATTGTTGACATACAATTTGGTATATGCCGCCTGCGGCGAGGGCATGTATTTGCCCGCAATCTCGTGAAACAGCACTTCGCGCACCATGCTGGGGTCGCGGAGGGCGCAGGAAAGTTTGAGGGAGGTGTACCCCTGGTGGTTTTGCTCAGGCTTGGTGAAATTCAGTTTGATTTGAAAGGGGTTGCGCTTCATACCCAGCTGATACGAATTATTGCCGCGAAACCGCACACCAATGCTGTCGTACTGCACGCCATCGACCGCGACCGAACCCAACATCATGCCTTCGCCGTACAAACGCATGGAATCCAGTGCATCGCTCCAGTTTTTTGCGGGTAAGGTCAAACGAATCTCACCTATCGTCTTTTTTTCAAATAGCGGCCGAACAGTCTTCTCATTCTGCGCTAGGGCAACAAATGGCGCCAGAATTATCAAAGTGAATAGCAATTTTTTCATAAGAAACTGCTGAAGAGTTAGAGAATAAATGTGTTTAAATAAGCGGGTGCAATGATACGAAAAGAAAAAATGGATGGGGCAATGGCAGTAGAATTACTGGATACAGGCGAAGTTATGTGTGAGTAAAATAAATCAGATAATGGTTTCAAATTCCTGGTTATCTGATGTAGGAAAAGCGCGTGCCAGGGCTGCGAGGTTCTGCTGGTGCAGGTCCTGCATCCGATGCAATACCCCCTCCATGAACACTGCATCGGCCCATTTTTGCACCGCCTCCAGGCTCCCCATCCGTTCATCCATGCCGAATTTTACGGTTTGTTCGTATCCTTCGTTTTCGAATTTGACGGAAATGCGGTTATCCGTTTTGAAAATGGTTATCTTCAGATTCGGGTGTGCAATAGTTCCAATAATCCGCATCAGGCAGTTTGTTAGGCGTTGTTAGCGGGGCAAAAATGCAAAAAACGATAAGGTTTGGAAAATCTGTCCGACGGAAAGTGGTTTATGCGCCTGATGTGTAAATTTATCACGCGGCCTCCTCCTGCATCATCCTCCATACCGAAGCGGCCGCTACAGCCCCCAGCAAAGCGCTGACCAAATACAACCAAAAATCGCCCCACGCGCTAAAGCCAGACAAGATCATGGCTAATGCCAGGGCCGGATTAAATACTGCCCCGGAAATACCGGCAAACAAGGCAGTCAACGCCGTCAAAGCAAATCCGACGGCTAATGCCGGCTGCATCTGGTTAGTGGATGTATCGTTATTATTGGCTGTAGTTTGCAAAAACACAAATGCCAGTACAAATACCCCTAAAAATTCTGCGATGAGTGCGCAAAACGGGTCATTTGCCCGGGTGGCGATTTCCTGGGCGCCGCCGCAATGCAGCAAAAAGCCGGCGATAAATACCGCCAACACGCCGCCGGCCAGTTGCGCCACACAGTAATAGAATATGTCCCGGCGATGCAACCTGCCCTGGATCAATACCGCCAGCGAAATCGCCGGGTTGAAATGCGCGCCCGACATGGGCCGCGCGGTGTACATCAGCGCCACCAGCATCGCGCCAATGGTAAACGGTGCGAAAGTAGTTGCACCGCCGCTGCCCGCGCTCATCAGCATAACCAGCCCAAGGCAAAATGTGCCCAAACCTTCCATCAGGTATTTTTTCATATAAGCGTACTTTTGCTACCAGTATCTCCGGGAGAAAGCAATCCGCCCAAAAACGACGAACCGGTGCCATCCGGCAACCACCGGCCGAAATTTTCGCACGCCATTTCACCCCGGATATTTATGCCATATTTGCTCACCGCCAAAAGTATTGAAAATTAGCATGCGCCTTTCTTTTCTTCTCCTTTCGCTCCTCATCATGAATACGCTCTCCGCTCAAAAACAACGTCTGACGCCTGAATTGTTGTGGAAAGTGGGGCGGGTCGCGCTGGATTGCGTTTCGCCCGACGGCAATGCTGCCGTGTATGGCGTGCAACGCTACGACGTCGCGAAAAATAAAAGTACGCGGACCCTTTATCTCGTTGATCTGCCATCCCAGCAAATCAGTCCGCTGACCGATCCCGACGGCGTTGCCTCCGACGCCGAATTCCACCCCTCGGGGCAAAGGATTGGCTTTATCCAGGACGGGAAATTGTACGAGGTTGCCCGCGACGGAGCAAATTCACACCGCACGATGGTGACCGATTTTGAGATCAACGGGTTTCACTATGCGCCCAATGGTCAGTCCATCCTCTTTACCCAGGATGTGCAATTCGACCAAAAACCTACGGAAAAATACCCCGATTTGCCGCAAGCCAGCGGCCGGATCAGCAACGGACTCTTTTACCGCCATTGGAAATCCTGGCACGACTATCAGTATAGCAACGTTTTTTACATCCGCCTACAGGACGGCAAAGCCACCGGCAGCCCGACCAATATCATGAACGAACCGTTCGACAGCCCGCTCTCGCCTATGGGCGGCATGGAACAGATTGCCTGGAGCCCCGATAGCCGGTTTATCGTGTATACCTGTCGCAAACTGAACAATACGGCAGCGTGCCAGAGCACTAATTCCGACCTGTATCTCTTCGAATTGGCCACTGGCAAAACGCTGAATATCACCGAAGGTATGCCGGGTTACGATATCGACCCTGTCTTTTCGCCAGATGGCCGTTACCTGGCCTGGACCAGCCTCGAACAAGCCGGAAATGAAGCCGATCGCCCACGCCTCATGCTGCTCGATACCCGAACCAACCAACGGAGCGAGCTGACCGAAGGCTGGATTTACGAAGCCAACAGCCCACAGTGGGCCCCCGACGGCAATTCCTTGTTTTTCCTGAGTTCCACCGACTTCACCTACCAGCTGTATCAGGTCACCCTGGCCGACCGAAAGATCAGGCGTGTTACAGAAGGCCAGCACGACTACACCGCGTTTAAAGTAGCTGGTAAAAACCTGGTTGCGACCCGGGTGTCGATGACGGCGCCGGCCGAGTTGTTTGCGGTAGATATCGCTTCCGGCGCCGCCCGGAAAATGACCTCGGAGACGGCAGAATCGTGGGATAATATTGCCCAGGCCAAAGTGGAACGCCGTACGGTAAAAACGGTAGACGGGCAGGATATGAATGTCTGGCTGGTGCTGCCGCCCGATTTTGACCCAAAAAAGAAATATCCGGCCTTGCTCTATTGCCAGGGCGGCCCGCAATCGGCCCTGAGTCAGTTTTTTTCCTACCGCTGGAACCTTCAATTGATGGCATCCAGCGGTTACGTGATCATTGCTCCATGCCGGCGCGGTATGCCCGGCGGTCCGCAGGGGCAAGCCTGGAACGCGGAGATTAGTGGCGATTGGGGCGGCCTGGCGATGCAGGACCTGCTGGCGGCTACCGATGCTTTGTCGAAAGAACCTTTCATCGATACCCAACGGCTCGGCGCTGTGGGCGCCAGTTTCGGCGGATATTCGGTGTATTGGCTGGCTGGTAACCACCAAAAACGCTTCAAAGCCTTTATTGCGCACTGCGGTATGTTCAATACCCTGAGTTGGTATGGCACCACGGAAGAAATGTGGTTTGCCAATCACGACATGGGCGGGCCGTATTGGGATATGCCCCATTCTGACTCCTGGACCAAATTCAGCCCGCATTTGTACGTCCAGAACTGGGATACGCCGATCCTCGTCATGCACAACGAGCTGGATTTCCGCGTGCCTTTTTCGGAAGGTATGCAAGCATTTCAAGCCGCTCAATTGCGCGGCATCCCGTCGCGGTTCGTGAGTTTTCCCGACGAAGGCCACTGGATGTCCAAACCCCAGAACAGCATCATGTGGCAACGCGAATTTTTCAACTGGCTGGATACTTACCTGAAATAACGTTGCCGGCCAATCACAGTCTTTGCGGCTAAAATGAAAAGAGCCCTCATCCAGCATTGCGCGGATAGAGGGCCATCCCAAAAACCGATTACATCTTTATGCAGACATGCTCCCGGGTACAGGGACGCATGCGACAAGTCAAAATAGAGCAGGGCGGAGAATGCCCAAGCTAACCAAAACAATTAAATAAGCGGTAATACACGACTGCGTCAATAGAATGGGCGAGCAGCGCGGGGAGGAGAAATCCGAAGTGTCCAGGGGATTAAAAATTGCCGTTGGATACGACCACAGAAGTGCCACAAAAGTAGTGGTAAATGCCTGCTCACCAATACCCGGCCAAGGGTATTTGCACAGACCATATCCACAAATTGTTGCATTTAATCCTTCTGAAATCTTTCTTGAAATAGCAAATTGTTTAAATTTAACTATTTGATTTCCAGCGATTTTTCCAATTTGTCAAATCGTTGACGGAGTGCTTCGAACTGTTCTTCCAATTGGCTGATCTGCTTTTCCTCATTGGCCAGGAGGGCGTCTAAATCTGCGAAATTGTCGTTGATACGGCTTTTGATGATCCGCACATATGCAACGAGTTTCTCGTTCAACGTCTCCTCCATGCGCTGGCGTCCGTTGGAGATCTCTTCCTGAAATCCGTTGACTATTTTGCGGCGCTGCAACCCGGCGCTTACCCCGGCGAACAGCAGCCCGATACCGGTGAGCACTCCGCCTGTCACATCGAAAACAGCTGCTTTGGTCACCGTGGCCAGGATTAGCCCAATTACCGCCATGCCGCTCCCGGCCGCAATATTGGGCGAAATAGCCGTGTTATCGGGGAAAAGACGGGAATCGGTGAAGTTTTCCGTGCGTGAGATGAATCGGCCGAACGCCTCCTGCAACTCCTTCAGCACTGCCGCACGCTTGTCGGATATGTCTTCGAAAATATACGCATCGCTCCGCACACTGGTGTGGGCGGTATTGCGGATTTTCAGGTCGATCATTTTTGCCATTTGCTGCACACTGTCGGCCAGGTCTACCACACCGTCGCTCAATTTGGCTTTTAACTCGGCCGTCAGATTGGTTTCCAGCCGTTTAGCCAGCTCGTCGAGCCAATCCTTGATGGAGGCTTGTTTGCTAAAAATACCTAACACCGACCGGCGCAACATAGCCGGGAACGACAGGCCATTGTCCAGCGCCCGGCCGATCTCCTTGGTGATCCGGTCATAGCCGTTCAGCAGATTTTCAATAAGGATTTTGCTTTGGTGGTTCGATTTAGCTTCCTGGTGGTCCAGCGTTTGGAGGACGTCGGTCCGGAATACGCGGTCGGCCTCGAACTGTTCGGTCCGGGTGTCTAGACCCTGCCGGATGCGTTCCAGCACACTTCGGGAGGTCGCCAGGTTATTTTGCAACTTTAAGGCTGCTCCACGTCCGCCCGTCACGTGGGTACGGATATAATCCCGGATGGCGGAAAAACCGCTCTCGTCGAAACGTCCGTCTTGTTCGGCCTTGGCGCTGGTGGCGAAAATGACCGGCTCGGGCAGGCCTTTTTTCCGGGCATAATCAAACAGCCCGCGCTCATTGACGGCAAGGTCGTCGGCGCTGAGCAGGTCTTTTTGCTGCAAAACGAAAATGATCTTCTTGTGCCAGTCGGTGTGAATGAAATCAAAAAAATCCCAGGCAGATTGCCGGTAGGGATTTTTTGCTTCAAACACAAAAATCACCAGGTCGCTGGCCGGGATGAACCCTTCGGTGATTTCCTGGTGTCGTTCCACGATCGAGTTGGTGCCTGGTGTATCGACAATCGCGATGTCGCGTAGGATATCAACCGGCAGAAAAATCTTTTTGAGGTATGGGTTGACGACAACCGTTTCTTCTTTTTCGCCGAACAGGATTTGCTGAATGGTATCGGTCATTGGTTGAGGCGCCACCGCACAGATATCCCGGCCGGCGTCCAGCAAAGCGTTTACAAAACTGCTTTTCCCGGCTTTCACTTCCCCCACGATCACAAACATATAGGGCTCTGCCATCCGGTTGCGCAACTCGCCGACCGTGGCAGCCAGTTCTTTGTGCCCGATTTGCTGTGCCAAATGGTGCAGATCCTTTACGGCATCTTCTACCTGTACGCGCAGGGCCTGGGTTTGTTGATTAATGATCACAATGGAATCTGATACTTTAGAATGATGAAAAATGCGGCGGCACCCGCTAGCAGGCAAACTTACACACTAATTTGATTCGCCGTTCTGAAAAGATGGGTGTAGCGATTGAGCAAGGAGCTCTCCGGCGTGCTTGCCCTGGCAAAGGAGCAAGTCGAGCGCCGAAAGACCGGGTATAAAACCATGCCGTTCGGCGAAAACCTGTGGGTACGCACGGGGAAGAAACCAACCGGGCAGGGTATGGTTTCCCGGAGAAATCGTGTCGCGGAAGTCGACCAAACCTTCTCCGGGCAGTATTGCTTCCTGTTTTGGCGCATATGCATTGGTCAGTTGCAAGTCTCCGCGCCAACCCATTTTACGGGCAAGAAAGTAAAATAGCTCGAGGTTGAAGTCAAATAAAAATTCGAAGCGCGTTTCGTAAAAAACGGCCAACTCGTCGGCATAATAGGCAAAAAAAGGGGCATTGCCATAGGCGGTTCGGATGCTGCGCCAGTGCACCTGTTGCCAGGGCTCATGGTAGGCAATCCGCACGGCGCGAATGGGGGTCTGTTGGTGTTTGCCCTTTTCCAACGGAATGCTCAGCCGTTGCAGGCCATTCGGCCCGGCCAGATGGCAACGGTTGCGGTAGCTGCCTTTTTGAAAATGCTCACAGGCTTCCAGGCAAAGCACACCGGCACTCCAGGCCAGCACCATCCAGGGTACCGACGGCCAATAATGCAAATCAACGACACGGATCAAGATTCAGATACGGGTTTTATCACTGCAAAAATTACATTTGTTGCAAAAGTATATCTCCATGACAACATCTGTACAACGCACTGTCTTTCGCGCGTTTTTCGCCCTGTTTTTGCTGCTCCGGATCCCAATGCTCCTTTTGGCGCAAGAAGTAACCCTGCCCCTGACAGCGGACTTATTACATTGCAACCCCCATTACGTAATAGCCGGCAATTCCGGTTTTTTGCAGGCCGAAAGCCGGGTCAGCGGCGGCGATTACCGCGACAGCCAGTGTGGATTCACCTTGGCCCTCATCGATTACAACGGCGACGGGGTGTACAACCAGCCTGGCGTCGACCGCCTTGCGCTGACGATCTACCAGGACCGGATACTCCGGATCAACAACGGTTATGGCACCCCTTGCATGACCCTGAGAGAAACGGACCCTGTTATTTTTATCGATAGCATCGGATACGCAGTGACAGGGATTGCCGAAGACGGCAAATCGGTGCTATTGCGGCAGGCAGACGTGAATTTGATGCCCATGGCCGATTTGAAGATCGAGACACGGGTGCCCGACGCGACCGTAGCAACATTTGTTTCTCCAAAATTGCAATTAGGCCATTATTTCCACCAAGGCAAATCGGTTTACCTGTATTTCTTCAACAGCCGCCCTTTGGAATACCAAAAGAAGCGGTTGGATGTCATCCAGGCCAAATATTCCAACGAAGTAACGGTAATCGGACTCTACCTGCCTTTTTCCGAGCCGCTGGATCAACCGGTGGGCGACGATTTGCTCCTTCGTATGGCCAATCCCTGGCCCATGGGAATCTGTGAATTGGCTTTATACCAGCGATTGCAGCAGGATATGAGTTATTACCGGGGCGTGTGGGCCGATGAACAGGGAAACATTCAGGAGATCAGTATCAGCCCAAAAGAATTGCTGGCGAAACTGGAGGCTCTATTTGGTGTCCGGTAGGAGCGGCCGGATAGTGAAGCCCGCCTTTTTGAGCAGGCGCAACAAGCCTTTTTCGCCGGCCAGGTGGCCAGCCCCAACTGCACAAAACAGGCTTTCCTGCCGCGCAATTTCAGCAAATCGCTTGGCCATCAGGGCGTTGCGTTCATACAACAAGATTTTTCGCATACCCTTGGCGTCTTTTTTTGCTACTTTGTGGAGTTTCCTGATTTCGCCGTTCCGATACCAGCGCAACATTTTCCGGAGGCGGCGCTTCTGCCGGCTGTAGTTTTTGAGCAGCCAGGTGAGCCCTTTCAGGTGTTGCTCGAACGGAATCCGTTTCAGCGTCTGCAACTGCTCATCAAAGGTCTCCACCCCCGTCGTCTTTATGCCCAGAGCGATTGCGTACTCGTACAACGTCTCGTCCAGCGACATGGAAGCTTCATCGGAGAGGAAAGCGTTGGTCAGCGTCATGGAAACGGTCATTGGGTGCATGAGGCGTACGGCTTGTAAAGGGACGTTGATTTTTTTGCGGCAATAGTACCCCAGGCTCTTCCAGGCGCCTGGTTTCAACAGCGCATCGAGGAATTGGCCCTCCGGCAATTGCAACACCAGGGCAACCGCCGAGGGGTCGGTCTCTGCAAAATCAAATTCGGTTGCAAATACATCGCATTGTTCCAGGCACTTTTGCGCGGTTTTCAACCAACCGAAAGCCCGCAAATCGCGTACGTGCATGGTGCCGAATAAATAAGAGTCCGGGCCGCCATCCGGGGGTGTGAGTTGCCAAAGAAGAGAACTTTTCATTCAACAGATTGATCAACGAACAAGTTGGTTGCAGGGAATGATCTCCCAGGATTCTGCAGCCCGGTTCCAGCGCTGTACGGTAAGCAAATACAAGCCTGCCGAATCAGGCTGATCGGCACATTCGCAAAGATAGTGTGCAATCCGCCGAAAAACACCCCGGTCGTTGTAAACCGGTACATGTAATTCCTCCATTGACCAATCGTCCAGCAATAGTTTCCTGCCATCGTCAAACGCATAGCGCTGCCAGATGGCCCTTGTGTTGGAGCAGGGAACGCCTTGAAAACTGGCCTCTGTTTGGGTATTGCTGTACATTTTCCACGACAATGGTTCATCCCAGCAATGCAAAATGTTTAGAGCGGGCATGCACCAGGCGAGGGCCAAAATACTCCCGAAAACCAGCCGGGTCTTCCCTGGTATTTTACCCTTAAGCCTAACTGCCGACATTTTGCGCACTCCGAAGAGTAGCCAAACCATGCCGGCCATCGCCAGGTTCCAGGGAATTACGATCGTATTCCAATGCAGCCCCAACGGGCTGAGGGCCGCCAGGATAAACAAGTGAAATGCCACCACCAGCCACCGGAATAACCGCCGGCTTTGCCCCCAGAGCAAGCCCACTCCAAATAAAAACTCGGCGATTGCCACTGCATACCCGGCCACAGGAAACGCGCCCAGGGGCTTGGTCCAAGTGAAGGCTTCGCAAAACCAGGGGAAATTATCCACGGCGAAATAAGGGGTGAGTTTGTTCAGTCCGCCCCATACATATACAGCCGCCACGAGCCAGCGCAAAGCAGTGTGAGTGGCGATCACTGATTTGGCTGAGCCCGAAAGCAATATCCCCCAACAGAGCGCATAAAAATACAACCAGGGCTGTAGCCGGTTCAGGTCTTGCGCCACCATTGACAACACCCAGCACAATACGATCGCAAGCAGCCCTTTATTAGCGGGAAAAATAACGGTGAAGCCGACCCATACGACCAAAACCCAGGCTTGCCATGCAGCCCAAACATCCGGTTGTTGGAAGGGCATTCCCCACAGTGGCACCAGTGGAAATGTTCGTGCCGGCCCCGCCGCCCAAAGACGCCATGAAAGGATAATGTGGGCCAGCAAAACCAGCGAAATCAGCCGGACGATGTGTTGTGATGTCTTCAATTTAAAAAATTGAGCCAATTCTTTGGCCTTGCTGCTCGTGAAGCGTGTCAATTAATACGCCGGACCAGCAAGGCGCGCTGGAGCAAACCGTAGCGTTCCATAGCCTTCGATAGATTATCAGCCCGGGCCATTGCTGCGGTTTCTGAGGGCAGCGTTTCGCCGAGAAACACCACGAAACCACTGCTGCCGTCTCCAAGGCACGCTTTCGCAACAATTTGATTGTCAATGCCCTGGCGCCGCAAGGCAGTGGAACGCTCTGCTGCAAAGGTCTTGGTGGAATACGAGTTATCCTGGATCACCCAGCCTTTCTGCTTGCGAATAGCGGCGCAGGGGTCGGCTTTATTTACCGGGCTGGTTGCCGGTTCTGGCTGCTCGTCGCCGGAAAGATTAATGGTCGGCACGTTTTCCTGGTCGTCATCACCGGAAAGGTTGATGGTTTGGATCTGCTGGTCCGAAGCAGGAGTAGAGACGGGCACGGGATCTTGTTTCGGTATGCCGCGCGGGTCGCGATAAGACGAGCGGGGCCCTTCATACAGATAGCCGTATTGATCTTCCGGATTTTGCTCGGGTCGCTTTACCACGTCATCGATCGAGTCGTCCCGGATGGTCAGCACCCGGTAGGCCAGCGGGATGATGGCGAGTAAAGCCAGGGTAAAGACCCATTTCTGAACGCTGTGCCCGTGCATATAGCGGTCGAACGTCGAATTGGTACGTCCAAGCGGTCTGCTGAAGGCCGCCCACAGCCCTTTTTTCACGGGGTCAAACAGAAGATACCGCGCAGGGCGCCAAAGTTTGTTCCAGACCTGGGTCAGCTCGTCCGGCATGGTGGGCCGGTAGCGCGCCAGCGTCGTTACATTTTGCGACATGGTTTGGACCCAGGTCAGGCGGGTTACCCAATGTACCATGCGCCGGTCTTTGCCGTAAATTCCCAGGCGTGAAGGTGTGGACAGTACCCGCACTTCTCCCTGTTCGGGGACCAGCGCCAATCCGAAGCCGTTGTAAACACACTGACTCTTGAGCTCCTGTAAATACGGATCGGTTGGAGCGGGAAAAACATCATTGCCCAGTGCGATCCATTGTTCGTCGGCGAAATACTGCTTGAACTGTTCGATGGCATAGATATACCGGTATTTACGCCAGTTGCGCAGCATAAAATACCAGGAAAAAAATCCGATCAGGCTCATGCCCAGCACAAAACCGACGTTGCCGGTCCATTGCAGGCTGACCAGCCAGGAAAACCGGGCGACATAGGCGATAGCATAGGCGACGGCAGCCGTAATTGCGCCAAAGGCCAGGCAGTCCCAGGTAAAATACAATACGTTCAAGGAAAATTTGACTTCCTCCGCCTTATCGATGGACGTGGCTTCATACGTACACACAAAAGGGCTGCCATCTTCCTTGCGGAAGGTCAACATGCCGTCGGCTACCAAACCGCCGGCGCTCACATTGTCCAATTCCGTGTGAATCGATTCGGGCCGGTACTCATAGCGGTACCGGTAAAACTGTTTCAGAAAGGGCAAAAAGGCTTTTTTAATATCGTCTTCTGAAAGCATGGTTCACGGATTGGGAAACGCTCAAACTTTTTTATTCATTTGATATTCCACTTTTCGGGCGTCGTTTTGGCGTTTTTCGATGGTCTGGATGTACGACCGGGCTTTTTTGTTGCCGTATTGGGTCCAGGCTTTTTGTGCCCATTCGAGCGCAAGATCGAGATTTCCTTTCACTTCTGCCACCACGGCCATGTTGTAGGCTGCGCGCCCGGCCGCCTTGGGGTTGTCACGGGCTACGGCTTCCAGTTTTTTCCAGATTTCAGCGGCGCGGTCCCAATTACCCGCCTGGGCAAAACGGGTGGCTTGAGCCATTTGATCTTTAAAACCCTTCGCTTTCGGATAATATTGCCGGTTCACCTGCACATACACGGGCGCTATGCGCATGCCGTACTCCCGCCCTACCAAAAAGGAAACCTTCCGGGTCACGGAAACCTGAGAAGGCAGGCTCGACACTGCACTGCGCTCGGTGCTGCCCGAGGCGTCGTTTTTCAGGAAATCATCGGTCACAATTTCGTCGAAGATGATTTTTGCCGTCGGGTCGTAAAAACGCCAACCCATGTGCACCCCGGTCCGCATCTCAGCGAGGTAGTCGATGATGGTAGTGGTGGTGCCGTCCTTGTTTTTCTTTTTGTTTTGCCGCTGCGTGGTGGTGGTAGAATTGTCCGAGTCGAAGGATTCGATGGCCACCACAGCGTCGGCCCCATAATCGGCGCATATCCGCTGTACTTCCGACCATGACAGGGGGGCGGGCAGACCCACGCCGGCCTTGCTGCCTGTCATTTCGATACCGGTGCTGATCACCCGGAAGCGCGGCGTATGCTCCAGCGCGTCGGTCAGGCCCCGCACCGCTTCCTGGCGGCTTTGGCGGTCCTGACCGATGGCCTCACCGGTGAAAAGGCCTTCCAGCACATTCAACCAGCCATTAGAGGGCTTGCTGCGATCTACGACAGCGATTTTGGCGATATGGTCGGGCACTTTGAACTGCGCCGGCTGCAAAACCGTAAGCGTGGTGGACTTCATGCAACCACTCAGCAGCCCTGCAAGCAGTATGGCCGGAAGCATTGTTTTCAACAGGATCTTAGCTGGCATAATAAACTGATTTTTAGTGTTTTGAAAATCGGATAACTGGCCCTGCAAAATTCGAAGATTTTCCGAATAATTCACCCTGCAGCGGGTAAAAGACCATCCCGGCAACCGTTTTTAACTTGGGCTGTTTATGAAGGCTGGCAGTAAGACCTCAAACAAGGCGTACACGTTGCAGGAATTCCATACTGATATTGTTATTGCAGGAGGCGGTTTAGCCGGGCTCACGCTCGGTGTCGAACTGGCACAGCGATCGGCTTTTGCCGGCAAACAAATCGTCGTGCTGGATCGCGACGCCAAACAACGCAACGACCGGACCTGGTGCTTTTGGGCTACCCCAAGCGAGCCGTTGCCGCCCGTCGTCCACAAAACCTGGTCGCAATGCCGGTTTTATGCCCCTGATTTTGAGAAAAAACTGGATATCGACCCGTTTCATTACCATATGGTTCGCGGTCAGGATTTTTACCAATGGGCGCACGGAGAACTGGCGCGGCGCCCCAATATCCGCCGCATACAGGCCAATATCGAGCGGATCGATGCGACGCTGGGTAGGGTATATACTGATCATGGCGTATTTACCGGAAATCTGGTCTTCAATTCTGCCTTTACGAAAACCAGGGTGCTCCCGGCGGCGAGCCCGGATTATCCTGAACCGCCCTTGTCGGCAGCACCTGAGGCGCTCCGGCGAAAACTAACCGGACACTTGCTTCAGCATTTCTGCGGTTGGATTATCGAAACGGAAACACCTGTTTTTGATCCTGCCTGCATGACGTTCATGGATTTTCGCCCGCAACAGCACGGCGAAACGCGGTTTGTGTACGTGTTGCCGTTCACAGATAAAAGGGCTTTGGTCGAGTTCACGCTTTTTTCACCGGCTTTGCTGGCGCGGGGGGCCTATGATGAAGATTTGCGGAGCTACCTTAGCCAGCACTTAAATATTCGGGACTTTCGGGTTGTGGAAACAGAGTTTGGCGTAATTCCCATGACGGACTTTCGTTTCCCACACCGGCAGGAAGGCAGGGTCATTCACATTGGGACGGCGGGCGGTTTTGTAAAGGCCTCCAGCGGATATGCGTTCAAACGGACGCAGCGGAAGATCCGTGCTTTTGTAGATGATTGGGCGCGCACGGGTCGCCCCAATCCCGCCGTGTTGCGTTCGCCATATGTTTTTCGCGCCTTTGACAGCATATTTTTGCGCGTTTTGCGCAACAACAATGCTCTGGGGGGCCTGATATTCAAATGCTTGTTTGAAAAACTTCCGGCAGCCCTGGTATTTCGATTCTTGGATGAGGATTCTACCTTTGTCGAAACCTTGCGCCTCGTGAGCGCGCCGCCGCCGGCGCCTTTTCTCGGCGCCTTTTTCCAACAACTCCCGGGCTTATTCCGGATTTGAGCATGCCTTCCAAATCGTCACAGGTTGTTCGATGTTTGCGCGCAGGCATCACCGGTGGTATCGGCAGCGGCAAAAGCACCGTATGCCGCATTTTTGAGGTCTTAGGGGTGCCGGTGTACGACGCCGACTATTGGGCAAAATGGCTGATCAGCCACGACCCGGCGGTAAAAGCGGCGATAATCGCCACTTTTGGCCCGGAGGCGTATTTGCCGGATGGCGGCTACCACCGCGCTTTTGTGGCCGGTATCGTGTTTCAGGACCCGGTAAAACTGGCCGCCCTGAACGCGGCAGTTCATCCGGCGCTCGAACAACACAGCCGGGCATGGCACGATGCCCAAGCTCGCTCCGGCTGTCCGTACACCCTCAAAGAAGCCGCGTTGCTGGTCGAAAGCGGCAGTCACCGACATCTCGATACGCTCATCGTGGTTACCGCCCCAGAAGATTTACGGGTGCAACGGGTCATGGCGCGCGACGGCCTGTCTGAGTCAGCCGTGCGGGCGCGCATGAAAAGCCAATTGCCCGAATCTACTAAAATAGAACTTGCCGATTACCTGATTGTCAACGACGGCGGGCAAATGCTGGTCCCACAGGTCTGGGCCGTGCATCAAAAATTGATTGCCCGGAGCAGCGGTTAAACCTTTTTTGGAAAGATATTTGGAAAACAAATGAGGGAAATGCTACCTTTGCACCCCGATTTGGTAAATCATTTGCGTAAATAATTTTAGCACGATAAGTCATGAAAAAAGACATCCATCCGGCAAGTTATCGTTTTGTGGTGTTCAAAGACATTTCCACGGATGAATCCTTCCTGGGGCGTTCTTGCGTCAATTCGAAGGAAACGGTCACTTGGGAAGACGGCAAGGAATATCCGCTGGTAAAAATGGAAATCTCGGCCTACAGCCATCCGTTTTTCACGGGTAAAATGAAATTTGTGGACACGGCCGGCCGTATTGACAAGTTCAACAAGAAATTTGCCAACACCAAATTCGCAAAATAAGCCGGTCTTTCTGCCCGACTTTTTGAAAAGTCCCGATGGCACATGCTGATTGGGACTTTTTTTATTGCCTATTTTTGCCGACCTGACGAAATGCTTCGATTTGCCCATGCATAACCTGATCTTGTTTGATTCCGATGCCCGCAATCATTTATTGCCCCTGACGGCCACCCGGCCCATGGGCGAACTCCGGCTAGGTATATTGACCCTGCGCGAAAAATGGGAGCGACGCCTGAAAGCATCCGTCTCCTATATTACTCAAGAATATCTCCAGGAAAAATATCCTATCCGGGTGGAATCGGAGAACCTCATCATCAATGCCGGCATTCTCCCTACAAAAGCCCTGTGCGACCGGATCGAGCAGATGGGCATGAACGAAGCCTTGCTTTACCATGGGGAACTGGTGGCAGCCCGGCTGGATGAGATGCAATTCGAAGCCCTGATCGAAGATGAAGAAGTACGTGAATTGCAAGGCCTCGAATTAGACAGCGGCATCCCCATTATCCAACTGCAACATTTGTGGGAACTCACCCGGCTGAACGAAACGGCAATCGCCGATGATTTTGAATTGCTGACCCAGGGCCGCTATTCCCGCCCGATTTCCCCTACCAATCAAGTCCTTGATGGACAACATGTATTTCTGGAAGAAGATGTGAAAATGGAATGCTGCATTCTCAATGCTACCAACGGACCGATTTATATCAGCCGCGGGGCAGAGGTCATGGAAGGCAGTGTGCTGCGCGGCCCGATCGCGATCGGGGCGGAGGCGATCATCAAACTGGGCGCCCGTATTTACGGCCCAACAACGATCGGGCCGGGTTGCCGGGCCGGTGGAGAGATTTCGCGTTCGATTTTGCAAGCCAATGCGAATAAAGCCCATGAGGGCTACCTGGGTGATTCCGTGTTGGGCGAATGGTGCAATATCGGTGCGGATACCAATACCTCCAACCTGAAGAACAATTACAGCGAAGTGAAGCTGTGGGACTATGTTCCCGAGCGCTTTATCAATACCGGTTTACAGTTTTGCGGCCTTATTATGGGTGATCATGCCAAATGCGGCATCAACACCATGTTCAACACCGGGACGGTGGTTGGGGTGTTTGCCAATGTGTTTGGCGCCGGATATCCGCGCAATTTTGTACCGGATTTTGCCTGGGGCGGCGTTGAATCCGGCTACCGGACCTACCGCTTTTCAGACGCCTGCGAAACGGCCGAACGCGTAATGGCCCGCCGCAACGTACCTTTTAACGAACTGGATAAAGCCATCCTGTATCATATTTACGATCGCTCGGCTAAGTACAGATCTTGGGAAAAATGAAATACGATCAAC
>JBGARJ010000005.1:0-202530 GCA_044230315.1 Saprospiraceae bacterium | reverse complement strand
GCATGCCGCCATTCAACACTTGGATAAAGGCTTGTATCCCAACGCTTTTTGTAAAATACTCCCCGACGTGGCAGCCGGCGATCCAAACTGGTGTAACCTGCTGCATGCCGACACGGCCGGCACCAAGACCAGCCTTGCCTATTTGTACTGGCGCGAAACCGGCGACCTGTCGGTTTGGGCGGGCGTAGCACAGGATGCCATCGTTATGAACCTGGACGACATGGCCTGCGTCGGGTGCCTGGACCAAATCGTGCTGTCCAGCACGATTGGCCGCAACAAAACGCTGATCCCCGGCGAGGTAATTGCCGCCGTCATCCGGGGCACTTCCGATTTTATCGAAACCATGCGCCAGTACGGTGTGGAGCTTCACCTCGCAGGGGGCGAAACCGCCGATGTGGGCGATATTGTGCGTACCATCGACGTAGGCTTCACCGCATTTGCCCGCATGCGCCGCAGCGAGGTGTTGGTCAATCATATCCAACCCGGCGACGTGGTGGTGGGCCTGGCTTCTTTCGGTCAGGCTATCTACGAAAGCGCATACAACGGCGGCATGGGTAGCAACGGACTGACCGCTGCCCGGCACGATGTGCTGGATCACGCGTATGCTGGGAAATACCCCGAGAGTTATGATCCTAACCTGCCGCCCAACCTCGTGTACACCGGAAACCGCCGGTTGACGGATACGATCCGGGCAGCGGATCAGGATATTCCGGTGGGAAAGTTGATTTTATCCCCGACACGCACCTATTTGCCCGTGTTGAAGGCCGTGTTGGACCAACACCGGACACACCTGCACGGTTTGATCCACTGCACCGGTGGCGGGCAAACCAAAGTGCTTAAGTTTATCCGGAACGTGCATGTGATAAAAGATAACCTGTTCGATCTGCCCCCCTTGTTCCGGTTGATTCAGGAGAGCAGCGGCGCCGAATGGCGTGAAATGTACCAGGTGTTCAATATGGGCCATCGCATGGAACTTTACCTTGCCCCGGAACACGCCGGCCCAATCATCCAAACAGCTGCCGGTTTTGGCATTGAAGCCCGGGTAATTGGACGGGTTGAAGCCAATGAAGGCGCAAAAGTCACGGTGCGCAGCACATTCGGCACATTTGAATATCAATAATTTGCAATTTCATACTATTGGAAAACGAACATGAAAGGCATAATTTTATTCATTCTCGTCATCTGTTGCAGCCTGCTCCATTTTGCCTGCAAGGAAGACCCCGTAAAGAAAATACCGGCCCTCGAAAAGGCCCTGGAAATGTCGGGCTCCAAAGGGGCCGCCGACTCATTGGTGCAATTGTACCAAGCGGCCGTTAAGGCCCATCCCGAGGCCCATGCGGTCAACCTCCACTACCTGAGCAAAGCCGCTGAAATCCGTTTTGCCAACGGCCGGGATGCGGTAGCCGCCGTACGACTGGCCAACGAAGCAATAACAAAAGAAGGGAAAGGACAGAATCTGACCGAACCGATCGGGGTACTGGCGCGCATCTGGTATGCCTATCAGTACAAATCGACACCCGACCTGTCCCGCAATCCGGACGACATCGATGCCATGCGAGCCAGTCTGGAACAAAACGCCCCCTGGATCGACTCGAACCTGGTGCGGCTGGACAAAGCCTTTGGCGGTCCGGCTGTATACGCAAAAGTGACCGCCGATACTTTTATCCAGATTGCGGAGGCCTATTCCACACTCATCCAAACGACTAATCCGGATAAACATGTCGACCTGCTGATGAAAGCGGCGGGGCTGGCCAAAACGGTTGGCAACCCCAATAAAGCGCTCCAACTCTACTACAATGTGGCCGAAAAGATGCCCGAGCATCCGAAGGCGCCGACGGCATTGTTCATGATGGCATTTATCTATGAGAACGACCTGAAAGACCTGGATAAAGCGAAAGCCACCTATGAAAAGTTTTTGACAACTTATCCGAATGATCCGGATTATGTTGACGACGCGCAAAACGCTTTGAAATTCCTGGGTAAATCGCCCGAAGAGATTATCAGGCAATTTGAAAAAAATCCGCAATAACACCGCGGCGCATCCCTGCTTTTGACACCGTTTGGAAACCAATACCTGGACTTTGTTCGGAGCATCCGGCCGGAAAGCCGCCTCCGGCTGGCCCCGACGCCGTCGGGCTATCTGCACCTGGGCAATGCGCTGAATTTTGCACTGAACTGGCTGGCTGCCCGCACGTGCCCTGGCGCCCGGCTCCTGCTTCGGATCGATGATCTCGATGCCGAGCGGAAACGACCGGAATTTATAGCCGATATTTTTGACACCCTGCACTGGCTCGGCCTGGATTGGGATGAAGGCCCGCAGTCGCCGGCTGATTTTGAGGCGCATTGGTCCCAGCAGTCCCGGATGGCCTTATACCTGGAGACTTTGGCTCGGTTGCGGGCTTCGGGACATCTTTTTGCCTGCGGCAAATCGCGCAGCGACCTTGCGCCGTATGCCGGGCAATATCCGGTTGAATTTCGGGAGCAAGGCCTGTCCCTGGACCAACATAACGTGGCCTGGCGGATCAAAACACCCCGTTCTCCCGTGCTGGGGATAACGCCCGATTTTGTTGTTCGTCGTCGCGATGGGATACCGGCTTATCAGGTGGCCAGCCTGGTTGACGACCGGCATTTTGGTGTTACACAGGTGATCCGCGGCGAAGACCTCGTATCTTCCACCACTGCGCAACAATACCTGGCGTCTTGTTTGGGTTGGTCCGATTTTGCCCGGGTCCGGTTCCTCCACCATCCGCTGGTACAGGATGCTGCAGGTGAAAAATTGTCGAAATCAGCGGGTGCTGCCGCTTTACGCCATTGGCAGATGCAAGATCATCCGCCGGCAATCGTGTTTCAAACGGTATCGACCTGGCTGGGGTTGTCGAGAACCGCCCAATCGGCAGATGAATTATCGGCTGTTTTTTTGAACGACAGCATAAATCCTGCCTGAATTGCGCACCGACATGGGTATTATTGTTCAGGGCGATTTTCGTTCACCGGCTTGAAACTGTTGTTCACCGGGAAAGAGCGTTAAGGCTGCGGCGCCGGCGCAACCTTTCCTATTGATCCGTTTCTTATCCGTAAACACTTACTGAAAAAGATTACGGCTATGAAAACGATCTGGTTGTCCTTCCTTGCGGCTGTTGTATTGCACGCGCTCCCCGCTCAAAATGATTTGGCCTTCACCAGCGCTCCGCCCATGCAGGGCAACGAATTTATCGGCGCCCTGGCCAGCAAACCTTCCATTCTGGCTTCTGCCAAAACGCTAAATGATGAGGTGCTCCTTAGTCTGGGGCGAGGTTTTAGTAAACCCGTCAATCTCCTCGTGTTCTCCCCTTCGGCAAAAGTGCTGATCAACCGGGAAATACCAGCCGGTCAAACCCGGATTCGAATCGATCTGAACGACTTGCCCGACGGAACATATACTATACGCATAGTACAAGGCGATTTCATCTGGTTGCAACAGGTGCAAAAAGGGTAGGGTAGAACGCCGGCTCATTTTCGCTGGCGGGTTGTGGCGCCAAAGATCTGCTAATCCGCGGTATCCCGCTCTTCTTCTGCGGCGGCTTCGATCATATCTGCCGGAAGGCGGCGCGAGGCTTTTGCGCCGAGCTCCCGGATCTTTTCCGCCCGGCCTACCAGGGTATCACCCGCGCGAACGCCGTTGACCAGTTTGAGCATGGCGTCGTCATAGGCGGCCCGGGCGCCGTCGAGGCGGGCGCCGATGCTGCGCAGGTCGTCCACAAAGGAGACGAATTTGTCGTACAACAAGCCGCTCTGCCGGGCAATTTCGAGTACCGAACGGCTTTGTTTTTCCTGTTTCCAGAGATAGGCTACGGTGCGCATGGTTGCCAGCAGACTGCTTGTGGTCACCAATACGATGTTGCGTTCGAGCGCGTCGGTGAATAACGCCGGGTCCGCCTGTGCGGCCACGGTCAGGGCATTTTCCAGGGGGATGAACAACAGCAGGTAATCGGGCGTGTTGATCTGGTACAGCAACTGGTAGTTTTTACCGCTGAGTTCCTGCACATGGTTGCGAATACTGCCGATGTGCGCACGCAGGTGTTGTTCCCGGCGGGCAGGGTCATTTTCATTGAAATAGCGCTCGAATGCGGTGAGCGACACCTTTGCGTCGATGATCAGGTGTTTGTTTTCCGGGAGTTGGATGATAAAGTCGGGGCGTTTAGCGGCGCCATTGTGGTCGCGCAGGGTAGCTTGGGTGTGATAGTGCGCCCCTTTTTGCAGGCCGGCTTTCTCCAGCAGCACTTCCAGTTGCAGTTCGCCCCAATCGCCTTGCACCTTGCTTTGGCCTTTGAGCGCCGAAGCCAGGTTGTGCGCGTCACGGCTAAGTTGCTGATTGAGGTCGCGCAGTTGTTCAATTTCTTTTTTCAGGCCCGACTTTTCACGGGTTTCTTCCAAAAACTTTTGTTCAATATTGAGTTCAAATTCGCGGATCTTTTCGCGCAATGGCGTGAGTGTCTGGTGGAGTTGCTGGGCGTTTTGTTCGGAAAAGCGCTGTGATTTTTCATCCAGCAGCCGGTTGGCCAGGTTTTCGAATTCGGTCCGCAAACGCATATTGAGCTGTTCTGCCTCCGATTGCTGGGAACGCAATGCCTCTTGCAGGTGTTGGAGGGATTGGTCGCGCGCAGCGATCTGACTATAGCAGGTGCGCAATTCCTGCTCTTTGGCACTCAGTTCGGTGCGCAGCATTTCATTTTGTGCGACAATGGTGTTATATAGTTCTTTCGGCACTACAGGCCCACCGGTCGGTGCCGATGGCCGTCGGATGATAGCGAGGACCAGAACAACCAACGCAATAGCGCCTAACAACAACTGTAATGACGTGTCCATGAGCGACAAGAATTAGCCAGCATGAAAAACAAAGGTAGCTTATTTTCAGACAGAATGTTTTGCTTTGGCGGCTTATTTCAAACAATTCATGCGGTTTCACTGCTTTATTCACGATTTTTTGACTTATTTGATACAATGAAAACACGGAAGGAACTAAAAGACGCCTACAAACAGATGAAGTTCCCCATGGGGATCTTCCAAATTCGAAACACTTCAAATGGCAAGATATTTCTTGGAAGCAGTTCCGATTTGCGGGCTGCCTGGAACTCTCAACGCCTGCAATTGGAATTGGGTAGCCACCCGAACAAAGCGCTGCAACGCGAATGGAAACAATTTGGCCCGGCACATTTTGTGTATGAAATCCTGGAAGAGATCGAGCAACCGGAAGGCGAGCCCCTTGACCCCCGCCGGGAGTTAAAGGCCCTTTTGGCGCTGTATCTCGAATCGAAACAGCCATTTGGCGATACAGGCTACCATACCGCGCCCCGGTAGTGAACGCTATATCCGCCCCAAATTGACCGCAGGATAATCAACCGTGCCGAAGAATCATCGGATTTGCAGGTCGCCCCGCGGCGCCTGCATTTTTGTTTCATCAAACGGGGTAAACAAAAAACAAACACAATACTTCGTTGAGAACCAAATTGTTGAACTTAATTCTTTAACTGAAACAACACAATGAAACGAGTCATCCTGCTCCCCCTGCTGCCGCTCCTTCTCACCGGCGCTCTGTATGCCCAAACCCTCAATTTCGGCGTTAAAGCCGGGCCGCAAATCACCTCCTTCACGCATTCCACCGATGCCAAAACGGCCTTGTTATACCACGCCGGCATTTTTGCCAACTACTCGGTGATGGATCGCCTGCAGGCTCAAGCCGAACTGGTGTTTTCCGCTTCGGGCGCCAACGACACCAAAAAAGACTATTTCAAACAACGGCATATTTACCTCAACCTTCCGTTGATGGCCAAATACCAGGTGTACGACCGCTTGAGCGTCCACACCGGCTTGCAACTGGGGCTCCTGATGAAGGCCAAACTCAAGGTAACGGAAGGAAACTACGAAGGCGATTATGATCGCAAAGACTGGTTCAATAGCTTCGAAGTAGCTTATCTGTTGGGCGCTGAATACCTGATCACCAAACAATTGAGCGCCGGTATGCGCTTCAACTGGGGCCTGACCAAACTGGCAAAAGATTATGATAAACCGCGGCAAAACGGCATTCAGTTCTTTGCCGCCTACCGCCTCAATGCCGCAGCATTCTGACCTAAGCGACGGATAAAATCAAGTGAACGCATTACAGGGCTGCTCCGGCCGGTTCGGGGCGGCCCTTTTTAATTGAACCGAAAGTGCTTAAATTTGGGCAGCCCCACGTAAGGGTCGAAACTGCCTATGCTCAAAGCACTGATTGTTGATGACGAGGAAAAAGCCCGCGATATCCTGCTTTTCCACCTGGAGACCGGCGTGCCGGAAATTTCTCAAATCAAAACAGCCGCCAATGTGCCGGATGCCCTCCGCCTGATCCAAACTTTCCAGCCCGATATCCTTTTCCTGGACATTGTCATGCCTGCGCAAGACGGGTTCGACCTCCTTAACTCCTTGAACAACTGGAATTTCGATGTCATCTTCACCACTGCCCACGACCAATACGCGATCAAGGCTATTCGCTTCAGCGCCCTGGACTACTTGCTGAAACCTATCGACCCCGATGAACTGCAAGCCGCCGTTATCCGCCATTTGGAACGGCGGAAAGAGGACCCTCAACAACGCGATTTGTACCGGAATTTCGTGGATAATCTGCGCGCGCCCAAGGCCAATGAATTCAAACTGGCTATCCCTACCTCCGACGGCACTTATTTTTTCCGCACCCCGGAGATTGTTCGTTGCCAGGCCGACCGCAATTACACCGTGTTCCACCTCACTGGCCAACGTCGTTTTCTTTCCTCCAAAACCCTGGGCGAGTACGAGGAAATCCTAAGCGAACAAGGTTTCCTCCGCGTCCATAAATCGCACCTGGTTAATATCGATTTTATTGACAATTTTATGGGCAAAGATTATATCCGCCTGCTCGATAAAACCGAGATCGAGGTGGCCCGCCGCCGTAAAGACGACGTAAAAGCAGCCCTTCAAGGGCGCAACCTGAACTAACACATGACCTTTCGCACGATCATCTGCTTCCTTTTTGTGGTATGCACCGCCATTGGAACATTGACCGCCCAATCGCTACCCAAGTACCGGCGCATGGTGATCACTAAAATTGGGGAAACGCCCGTGGGGGCGATCAGCGACATGACTGAGGACGACCGGGGTTTTCTTTGGCTGGGTGGGCAGTACGGACTTTACCGGTACGACGGCACCAGTCTTGAGGTTTTTACCAATCGGCCTGAAGATTCCACTTCTATCGTCCCGGGCGCCTATATTCAGGTCAAAAAAAGTCGCCGCAACGCCGGACTGTGGTTGGGGAGCAATATCAGCGGGATGAGTTATCTCGATCTCCGCACCACGCGGGCCCAAAATTTCGTTGCCGACCCCGGCAACCCGAAGGCGCTTGCGGGCAATGAAATAGACGGCTTGTATGAAGATGAGCAGGGCGGAATCTGGGTCGGCACCAACCTTTTTACCCTGCATTATATGCCGCCGCCCGATGCCAACGGCAGGTTTTCGGGCCTTTTTCAGCACTTTCAACCTTCGATGCCGCCCGGCCGGTTTGCCGATTATACGGCAGCAGGCCCTTTAGGCGAGATCATCCCCGATCGGCACGACCCCAATTTACTTTGGGTCGGTTCCCGTTTCGGCGTGTACCGCTTTGATCGACGGACAGGCACATTTCATCTCTTTCCATTTGCGTCGGAATTGGTGTTTTGGTATCGCCAGTTGAACCTGCAAATGTTTATGGATAGTGAGGGCCATATCTGGTGCGGGGGATCCTCAACGGGACTTTGCCGCCTCGATCCCGCCAATGGAACCTGGCGCATATTTCAAAAACACGGACAAAGCCCGGAAATTCGAAATGCGAATACGGTGACGGATATTCGGGAATATGGCGCCGATAGCCTGCTGATCCTTACCTCGGTGGATGACACCTGGACTATGGATTGCCGTCGGCAAACCATAGAATTTTTTACAGTCGGCGGCATGCAACCTATCGGGGTGGCATACCCCATGTTATGTGCACATCAAACCCGGAATGGTGATCTTTGGGTCGCTTACAGCGCCGGCATCATCCGGCTCACGCACCGGCCCAACCCCTGGCCGATGGTTTATTTCCCGGCCCGCGACCCGAAACTCGATCGCAACAACTGGCAACGTTCTTATGTGCTTTCGCCCGACAGCCAGCAGCTTTACCTCGGCACCTTGCGCGGCAACGGCCTCCTGGCGTTTGACCTGCGTACGGAGCATATCGACGTATTCAGTTATCGCCATCCGGAAAACCGTGAACAAACGGACGTGCTCATGAACGCCTTGTGCTTTGATCGCAGCGGTTGTTTGTGGGTCGGGTCTGATACAGGCTTGTTGTATTTGGAAAAACAGGCGCGCCGGATACTTCCATTTGTCGGCAGTTCGCCTGATTTTGAACTCTTGCGCGACGCACAAGTCTCAGCGCTGTTGGCGCAGGGCGATACGCTTTGGGTAGGCACAAAAGGGCGCGGCCTGTTTCGCGTTGACATGCTTGCGCGGCAGGTGTATGGCGTTCTGGCCGAAGGATTATCTGCAAACAGCACGGTAAATTGCCTTTTACGGGACACTAAAGGTCGCGTGTGGATTGGACACGACCGCGGCCTGACAGCCTGGGATCTCCGGCGCAACCGAACCTGGTGGTTTAACCGCAAAATCCCCCCGCCCCAGGGTTTGAGCAATAATTTCGTCACCCGCCTCGCACTCGATTCGAGCGGACATCTTTGGATTTCGAGCATGGGCGGGGGCATGATGCGCTTGCGCAGCGCCAATCCGGAGCAACCTTATTTTGATGCTTACTACAACAATGAGGTGCCCGGCGGAAACCTCGTCTATGAATTTGTGTTCGGTGATCACGGGCAAATCTGGATGGGCGCACAAAGCGGATTTGTCGTGCTGGACACCACCACAAAGGCAGTGGTCAACTATGATAACCGCGACGGTATGTTTGCCAAAATAGGCGCGCTGATTCGGGTGCCCAACGGTAAGATCGTCAGCGGTGCACACCAGGGTTTCCATTATTTCTACCCCGATTCGGTGTTGCATTCTGGCTTACCACCGGTACCGTATCTGAAACGTTTTAAAGTATTTGAACGCGCAGTGGATTTGCCGGAAGACATTGACCGGATACCTGAACTGAGCCTAGCGCATAATCAAAACCATTTTTCCTTTGAACTCGGCGCGCTCAATTTCGATGATCATGCCCGGACCTGGTTCGCCTACCGGCTCCAGGGATACGACCAGGATTGGGTGTACAGCGACACCCGGAGTTACATCAGTTATACGAATTTGCCCGCGGGCACCTACACGCTGCACCTGAAGGCCGCTAACAAGCACGGCACATGGTCGATACAAGAGAAACAGATCCGGATCATTATCCGGCCGCCGTACTGGCAAACCTGGTGGTTCCGCTTGCTGTCGCTGTTGGCGGTGCTGGCCATTTGTTATGGCTTGTATCGCGCCTGGATGCTTCGCCAGCGTACGTTGCGCGCCCAACAGGTTGTGGCCTACTTCGCCAATGCCGAATACGCCAATGCCAGTGTGCGGGATATTTTGTGGGATGTGTCGCACAACTGCATGGCGCGACTTGGGCTGGAAGATTGTGTCATTTACCTGCTCGACGAATCGGGTGAATTCCTGGTACAAGAAGCTGCTTACGGCGCCAAGAGTCCCATCTTGTTTGAAATAAAAGATCCCCTGCACATTCCGCTGGGTCAGGGTATCGTCGGGTCGGTAGGGCTGAAGGGGCAGGCCGAGTTGGTACCCGACACCCGCCGTGACCCGCGCTATATTGTCGACGACCAGCCGCGCCTGTCCGAGATGGCGGTGCCAATCCTGCATGACAACCGCGTGATTGGCGTGATCGATTCGGAGCATTCCAAACGCGGTTTTTTCACGGAATACCACCTGGGGGTTGTGAAAACGATTGCTTCGCTTTGTGCAGACAAGATTGCGCATGCGCGGGCAAAAGAGTTGATGCTGGAAAAGGAACGCCAACTGCGCGAACTCAATCAAAACCTGGCCGAATCGCAGCTGACGGCGTTGCGTGCACAAATGAACCCGCATTTTCTGTTCAATTGCCTGAATTCGATCAACTGGTACATCATCAAAAACAAGCCGGCCGAAGCCTCGCGTTATATCGCCAAATTCTCGCGCCTCATACGCTTGATCCTGGAACACTCACAGCGCCGTCTGATTCCCTTGGCCGAAGAGCTGGAGGCTCTACGACTGTACCTCGATATGGAAGCCATGCGTTTTGAACAACGATTCGAGTACCGGATTGACCTGGCGCCCGATCTCGATCCCGACGAGGCCATGGTGCCGCCGCTGATCTTCCAACCGTACATCGAAAACGCCATTTGGCACGGGCTGATGCCAAAACAAGGCGCAGGCCACTTATTGATCGCACTCCGTCCCGACGGAGACAGCCTCCTTTGCACCATTGAAGACGACGGCATCGGACGTGAAGCCGCTGCCGCCATGAGCAATCACCATACGCGAAAACGCCAGTCGCAAGGCCTAAAGATTACGGAGGCGCGAATCCGGCAGGCGAACGGCAAATCCAATGGCCAATCGCCAGTGCGGTTTACCGATCTGTATAATGGCGAAGGACAGGCTGCAGGTACGCGGGTGGAAGTTCGGATAGGGTAGTTGGCGCCTGGCTGGCTGTTCAGTATATAATGCGCAATCCGGTTTAAAAACCGCCCTCCATGCCTTCCGTGCTGTATTGATTGTTTTTCCGCTTGAACAGCGAAACGTCGAACTTGCCAAAACGCCAGGAGAAATTCAGCCGGACAAACTGCGGGTCGCGGCTGCGCCAGCTGTCTTGCGTAAAAATAGCCAGTTCGGAGTGGGTGCCGCTCCGCCGGGTGCGCAGGATATCCTGCACACTGAGCGTAACTGAAGCTGTCCGTTTCCAGAAATCTTTGCGGATCGATACATCAACAAACCAGTTAGGAATGGTGTACCCTTGCGCCGTTGAACTGGGGCCGCCGCCCCAACCGCCCCAGCGGGAGCCGCTGTTGAGCGCGAAGGCGGTGCGGCTCTGGTATTCGGCACGAACCTGAAAGGAAAATTGCGCCGGCAGTTTCAGGTTCAGGTTCTCTTTGATAAACCAGGTGAACTGTTCGTTTGACAGACTACTTTCGATATTTTTGGCATTCACCATTGAATTGTAGAAATTGGCGTTGGTTGTCAATTCCAAGAGGTTCCAAAACTTATTTTTCACCGTCACTTCCAGGCCGTATGCCGTGCTGGAATTAGAATTGACATACGTATACACCGTAACGTCGCGTTGCAAACCGGCATCGAATTCGGTGAATGAATACCCGGTGATCAAGTCCACTGCCCGTTTGTAATAGACGGTGGCCAGCAGATTATGGGCAGCATTAAAGATGTTCTGGTAGGAGAGATCAAATGAATTGGTGAACTCCGGGACGAGGTCGGGATTGCCGCGCGACAAGGTTAGCGAATCGGAAAAATCGGGGAACGGGATAATCTGGAAAAAACTGGGCCGGTTGATGCGGCGGGTATAACTCATTTGCAAATTGTCGTCCTCATTCAGTTTGTAGGTCAGGAAAACGCTGGGGAACAAACTCAGCGGATACGAATTGTTGAAGGAGGTATCCACGTCAATCAGGGTGCCGGTGTACACCGAACTTTCGGCGCGGAGGCCAGCCTGGTAACCCCAATGTTTGAATGAATGGCTAAAGTTGCCATAGGCCGCATACACCTGATCGTTGAATTTGTACTGATCGGCAAAAGTAGGCGCCCGGATATATGCCTGGCTGATATAATCAAATTGATAGCTCGCATTGTCGCTGTTGAAATTGCGGATGGCTGCACGCCCGCCCGTCTCAATTTTCATGCTGGCTGAAATCGGATTGACAAAGTCCGTTTGCGCCGTGAAAAAATCATTGTCTCCGTTGCCATCCTGCCGTTGTTGGGATTCCAGGTTGGACTGCTGGTAAACTGTTCGGAAGAGCCCCTGGTTGTCCGACTTGCTTTGATTCAGGTTAATATCGGCGGTCCACTCCTTGCCGTCTTTTGGAAATATATGTTTGTACAGAAGCTGCGTGCCAAAATTCTTCCATTGACGGGTATTATCGGTATTGCGCATAGCGGTTGTGCTGCTGCTGTTTACCGTGTCGGTACGGATCTCAATATCGTCAAACGACCGGTAGCGGCCACCGTGGTAATTGCCGGTAAACGTGATGGTATTCCGGTTGTTCACGAACCAATCCAGGCCGCCCCGGATGGAGGCAAAGTACCGGTTGTTGCGGGAGTTGTTGTATTGGAAAACATTTGTCAGGGGCGTCCCTACAAGGTTATACCGCTCGGTTTGGCCGGTTCCCACCGATTTGCGTTCGTTGTAGCCGCCGCCGATAAAGGCGTTCACTTTGCCTTGCCGGGCGTTGAGATCGGCATTGAGATTGGATTTGCCACGCATATCGATCCCGGCGCGTATATTCCCATTGTACCCGACCCGGCGTTCCTTCTTCAATACGATGTTCACGATTCCGGCATTTCCACCAGACGCATCGTATTTGGCCGAAGGGTTGGATATGACCTCGATGTTATCGATGGCATCCGCCGGAATCTGATCCAGGGACAAGGTAGTCGGACGCCCATCAACAAAAACCTGCGGGGCGGCATTTCGCATGGTGAGGTTGCCGTCGATATCGACGGATAGCGACGGCACATTTTTCAATGCGTCTTCGGCATTTCCACCGGCTGCCAGGCCATCTTTGTCGACCTTATACACTTTTTTGTCCAGCGCCAGGCTCACGGCAGCGGCTTCCCCGGTCACGGTCACTTCCTTGAGCATACGGGCGGAGGCGGCAAGTACGATATCGCCCAGGTCTTTGTCGACGGCACTGAGGTCAAACCCGCCTTCGCTGTTGTTTGGACGTCCTTTCATGGCGCCAAACGAGAGCTTTTGTTCCATAGTGACATAGCCCATGAAACTGATTTTCAGGGTAAATTGCCCCATAACAGGCAAATTTTCGAGACTGAATTCCCCATTTTCTTCCGTTAGTTGCCCGGCGACAACCTGCTCTGTCATCGAACGGCTGGCGCTATCATAGCGCATCCCCAGCAACTGGACCGAAGCATACCCAAGGCCCTTGCCCGTGGCATCGTCGATTACTTTGCCATAAAAATGGCCGATATTAAATTGCCCGGGGTTTTGGCCCTGTGGGTTTTGCGCATAAAAGAACAATGGCGAGCAGGCCAGTACAAAGGCAAGAAAATGGTGTCTGATCATGGCACGGGAGGTCGCGAAAGAAGGCATGAAAGAAATGATTTGGAAAACGCTAAGGAAATGAATGGCCGGTAGCACTTCAGGACGGATTAAAAAGCCTGCAAAGAACACCGGAAGCCAGCGGATAGTTGAAACGGATCGACGGGTTTGCCCGCAGCAGGGCAAATCGGCGTAAAAATCTCTACAGCCTGGCCGGAAATATACGATCAGCCCTTTGCGCGTTCCAGTTCGACGGCCCGCCGCTCCACCGTTGGCACGTTTTTGACTACGATCTGGATCGTATTGCGAATCCGCTCTTCAAACAGGACAATTTTCCCCTTCTTCAGGTTCGCAATGGTCTCCTCATTATAATGGCGGATGGTAATCAGTTCCAGCCCAACTTCCTGTTTAGCCCGGAATTGATCAGAAATGTCGCGAACAAAGGTTTCCAGCCGATCGGGGACATTCGGCACACAAATAGTAAAACTGATTGCCGTATTCTGCATGGTGTTGACGAATATCCGCAATTGCGCCAGTTCGGAGAATAGCCGCGCCATGTGTTGTTCGGCGACAAAAGAATAATCGGTCGTGCTGATGTGCAGCAGCGCCTGGTTTTTTTCCACCACAATAATCGGGGGGTATGTATCTTCAATATCGCTGCTGATCTCGGTGCCGGGCGCCTCCGGATCGAGGAAAGATTTTACATAGAGCGGAATGCTCTTGTTTTGCAGCGGTTTAATGGTTTTCGGGTGAATGACCTGCGCGCCGTAATAGGTCATTTCGATCGCCTCTTTGTACGACAATCGATCCAGTTTAATGGTATTTTCAAACAAACGCGGGTCGGCATTCAGCACACCTGGAACATCTTTCCAGATGGACATGCTTTCGGCGTCGAGACAAAAAGAAAAAATGGCTGCCGAATAGTCCGACCCCTCACGACCCAAGGTGGTGGTGAAGAGCAACGGGGCCACATGTTTTTGGACATTGGCCTTGGTTTTATCCCAAATGACCCATCCTTCCCGGAAGGTATTATCGGTGGCTACGACATCGCGGGCATCGAGCCAATGCGCAGGCAGGCCGGATTTATTCAGGTAAGCGGCAACAATTTTAGAGGAGACCAGTTCGCCCACGCAAACGATCTGATCGTACATATAATCATAGTTATCGGATGGTTTCTCCTCCAGCACCCATTCGCCTTCCACGAAAGTGTCGTTGACTATATTAAAAACCTCATCGCCCGGCTCAAACAGTTCGCGCATAATGGCATAATGGTGTTCCTGCAGCGCCTTGTACAGTTGCGGCGCTTCGCCGTTTTGTTTGGCATGCGCCGCCACAACGGCTTCCAGGGCGTTTGTGGTTTTGCCCATTGCCGATACTATTACGACCAGACGCTCCTGTTTATGCCGCTGCAAAATGGCGGTTACATTCTTTACCCCCGCGGCGTCTTTGATGCTGGCGCCGCCAAATTTGAAAACTTTCATGCTTGAAGCAAACGAGATTTATGCAAAAATGGGGGGCAAAGGTAATGGTAGATTCGCATATTGAGGCTGTATTTGTAATATTGCATACGCAGTACCTCAGTTTGTACACACCCTTCAAGCCTTGCGTTTGCCGCCTTTTGCCAGGTGTGCAGGGGAGCGTCAAGGTTACAATTTTATTTTCCGGGCTACTTCCCACACGACGATCCCTGCGGCGACGGCTATATTCAGGGAATGCTTGGTGCCGAATTGTGGAATCTCCACAGCCCCGTCGCATTGTTGAAGCACTGCGTCACCGACTCCATCCACTTCATTGCCAAAGACAAAAGCGTACTGTTTGCCGGCTTCCGGCTGAAAAGCCTGCAGCCAGACCTTGCGATTCGTTTGCTCTACAGCGTACACGATGTATCCGGACGCCCTGAGTTCCTGCACAGCCTCCTGGGTATCTCCGGCATACGACCACAAAACCGATTCGGTACTTCCAAGAGCAGTTTTCAGAATTTCCCGGTGCGGCGGTTGTGCGGTTATGCCGCACAAAATGACGCGCTCCACCGCGAAGGCATCGGCCGTGCGGAAAACCGAGCCCACGTTCAGGCCGGAGCGCACATTGTCCAGCACCAAAACAACCGGCAATTTTTCGGCTGTTTGAAAGGCTTCGGGAGAAAGCCGGTTCAATTCGGGCATGCGTAGTTTTTCCATTGGAAATCAATCTTGAGAGGCAAAGGTAAAAATAGCGCAACGCTGTATTTTTGCGGGATGGAAACGCCGTTGCAAAACACGACACTCGGGTTGAAATTACCCACTGATCCGCGCTGGGTTAATCTTGCCGAAATTGAACTGGAAGAGATTCTCACCGATCACGCCTATTGCGAACAAAAAGCGGCAACTGCTTGCATTTCGCTCATTCAGGCATTTCCGGAACGCGCGGAAATGGTGGAAGCGTTGGCTCCCATCGTCTCCGAAGAATGGGGCCATTTTCGAATGGTACTGGCTGAATTGAAAAAGCGCGACCTGAAACTCGGGCGGCAGCGCAGGGATGAATATGTGAACGAACTGTTGAAATTCCAAAAGAAGGGCGTCTCCCGCGAGGAGGCGTTGCTGGAACGGCTGCTGACTTGCGCGCTGATTGAGGCGCGCAGCTGCGAACGCTTCAGGCTGCTGTCGTTGCATTGCGCCGATAAAGCATTGCGGGCATGGTACCATAAGTTTATGGTGGCTGAGGCCGGTCACTACCGGTTGTTTCTGGATCTTGCCGAGCAGTATTTTGGCGCAGATAAAACACGCGCCCGCTGGAAAGAATACCTGCACTATGAGGCCGGGGTCATGCAAGGGTTACCCACGCGGGGCGACCGGATGCATTAAACGAGTGCAAAACGACTTCTTTAGTCATTTCAGTTTATTGATCTTGCCCTCTTCTCCGTAAGTTTCTCTGGAAATCTTGTTGTAGGCCGAAGCGGCTTCTTCAGCGGTATCAAACATGCCGATATGCACCGATCGGCCCCTGATGGATATTACGGCTCTATATCGGTTATGTTCGCGATAAACTCCGGTATAACCCGTTTTGCTGCTGGTTTTGCGCTGCCGGCTGGCCACCGATCTGGAACGGTAAATAATGTTATCCAACCGGCAGTCGAGTTTGTCGCCGTTTTTAGCGCCGACTAATTTGTTTTTCCCCGATTTCATATCGGGCATAAACTTTTCGGCGATCAGTTTGTGCAGATATATGGTTTCGGTTTTGAAACTGCCGTCTGCTCTTTTCCAGGTCTTCTGGAACACGGCGCACCCGCTGGAGTGCTTTCTCAAGTTATGGATTAAGTCGATTCTGGAGAGATAAGGATCGGTCGTGAGCCATTCGTAGACATGGTCATCCAACAGAACCGCATCCTCGGCATTTTTCAGTTTTACTTTGTAAATCACGGCTTAAGTTTTTTTTGTTCTCGGGAATGGATTATGCATAGGTTAGATTTTTCCCGGCAGACCAAAAGAAACCTTTGGGCCAAAGAAAAATCACGTTTGTTTCTGACAGTTGGACTGAAAACCCAGATTTAATAACGTCTGTATGCTTGGAAAGATTAAGTCTTGGGGCAATTTTGCCTTGTAACAACGCTTAAGGCAGCGAATATAGCCTTTTTCACAACGATTACAAATCGTTTTTTGTCCAATAATTCAATATTTCGTAAGAATTTTCCACAGCTTGTGTTTGTTTTCTTCTGCTTTCGCACCCGTTTTCAAAACTTTCACCCTGGGATTGGGACCCTGGACCCCTGCATGCAAGCGAAAAATTTTATTTCGATTCTGCCAGCAAAAGTGCCCCGATTTAATTTGAAGTTTTGTTAAAGCGGGGCGCAAACACGGATATTTGTGGCAAAAAAAACGATGGCATAGGATTTGTAACAATAAGGAAACCGGATTTCCGTTTCTGTGAAAATCCCGGCCAACCGTTTTTCCGAATCTGTCAAAATCATTTATTCAATGAAAAACTGGAAAAAAATTCTCGCGTTTGCTTTTATCGCCGCGCTCGTCCTGCTGGAAGCCTGTCACCGGGGCTACGGTTGCCCGGGTAGTGATTTGTAGGACTGAATTACTGCTTTTTTCACCTAGTGGAGAAAAAAGACCCATTCACGCCAAACCAAAGATCTAAAACCAATTGTTTTGATGTAGAATAATCGTCATTCCCACATACCGATTTTAAAGGCGCAGGTAAAAACCAGCGCCTTTTTACATTTGCGGCCGTGCGACATATCCTGGTTTTATATCGACTGTTCTATTTTGCCTTTTATACCGCCCGAATTGTGGCGGAAGTGTATTGGCGCCGCGTCATTTTACGTGCTGATATGCGCTCCGTAATGGCTGTCCGCCGCCGCTGGGCGCGACGGGTATTGGCCGGTGTGGGTGTACGGGTGGAGACCAGCGGCCCGGCGCCTGATTTTCCATGCCTGATCCTGGCCAATCACCGCTCTTACCTGGACCCGATCCTCCTGCTCCGCGATGTAGACGGCTACCCCGTGGCTAAAGCGGAATTGGCCCGCTGGCCGTTGATCGGAAAAGGCGCTGCTTGGGCGGGCATTTTGTATGTGCAACGAGACCGGAGCGAGAGCCGGATTTCGACCCTGAAAGCGATGGCCGATATCGTAATGATTGATGGATTCCCTGTGATCTTATTCCCGGAAGGCACTACGTCGGATTTGCCTGCTATGCTGCCTTTGAAAAAAGGGGGCTTTCGCACTGCCGCCAAATTCCAGTTACCTGTGGTGCCGGTAGCGATTAGTTTTGACGATCCGCGCGACTATTGGGTTGGGCGCATCTCCTTTCTCCGTCATGCGTGGCGGCAATTCCAAAACCGGCAAATCAAAGTGCGGGTCAGTTACGGGCCTACTTTTCAGGACACCGACAGCGAAGCTTTAGAAACTCAAGTACGCGATTGGATTGAAAGCCAGCTGGCTTTGGTTGCTGTTTCATCACCTTCTTTTTGATCTGCATGAAGACCATTCGGGCGTTTCTTCGCTTCACCTTTTTTATTCTTTTTACCCTCGCGTTGATAACCCGCATCGCCTGGCACACCCTGTGGCGGGGCGTTGATATGCGCCGGTTCCTCGCTATCCGGCAACGCTGGACCCGCCGTTATTTGTTGCCCGCATTGGGTGTCAGACTCACCGTACACGGCACGCCTCCTGATTTTCCCTGCATTGTGCTGGGCAACCACCGGTCGTATCTCGACCCGGTATTGTTGTGCCGCGATGTGCTTGGTTTTCCGGTTTCAAAAGCCGAAGTGGCCAAATGGCCGGTCATTGGGTATGGTGCACGGCTGAGCGGGGTGCTGTACCTGCAACGGGAAAATGTAAAAAGCCGAAAGGAAACGCTGAACGCTATTGCGGAGAAAGTGATGAATGGGTTTCCGGTCATTCTTTTCCCGGAGGGCACTACCCACGCCGACCCGAAGACCCGCCCGCTCAAAAAAGGCGCTTTTCAACTGGCTGCTACCTACAACCTCCCGATTGTGCCCTTTGCACTGGAATATGCCAATAAAGCGGATTACTGGATCGGCACCGATTCATTTATCCCGCATTTTTTTCGCCGTTTTGGAGAAAAGCACCTGCAAGCCCGGTTGCAATATGGGGAAGTGTTGAAAAACGATAACCCGGATGCTCTGCTGCGCGAAACCCAGCATTGGATTGATGCGCAACTTGGCAATCTGCAGCGGGAATTTTTTTGAACGTATTTTGTTCTTGTGATGCCTGAAATTTGGCTAACTTTGCCGCGCCAAATTTAGACGGTCCCGTAGTTCAACGGATAGAATGGAGGTTTCCGGAACCTCAGATACAGGTTCGATTCCTGTCGGGACTACAAAAACAATTTCAAGTTTCTGAAAACCAATTATTTGCAGAATCAATTGCAAGTTTAGCGCCCGTTCTCTGGGGCGATTCAATAGCAAAGCCCCATCCCGAAATATCCGGGATGGGGCTTTGCTATTCAGGCAGGGGCGCCATTCGTTTGACCGTTATGCCATTATGCCTTAATCGGACTTGACAGTACCTTTAACCATCACCTTGGTTTCATTGGGGTAGGTATTGGCTGTGATATAAATCAATTTACGCTGCTCGGCGTGTTTGCCTTTTGTGTTGAATTTGGCAGTGATCACGCCTGTTCCGCCCGGCGCGATGGGATCATGCGGCCATTCAGGGATGGTGCATCCACAGGACGAACGCGCATTCAAAATGGTCAACGGCACCTTGCCGGTGTTGGTAAACTGAAATTGGTGTTCCACCACCGCGCCCTCGGTTACTTCTCCAAAATCAAACTCCGGTTCGGCATATTCGATCCGGGCGAGTTTGTTGCTGTCCAGCGGCAAGTCTGCTGTAATCGGATTGCGCACCATATTGCTGTTTGGCCCTCCGCCATTCCGGATTTCCTGAACGGCATCGTGGCTGTCATTTTTACAAGCGCCCCACCCAGCGGCGGCAAGTAGTAGAAATAAAAGGCTTTTTCTCATGTTATTCCGCGTTTTAGTGAACCAGGGTGCAAAGTTCTGCATTCTTAAGATGCACTTGGTCAACAATTTGTAAAGTGAAAAAAATCTGTTTTCTACTCGGATTCATGGGAAGCGGTAAAACCTATTGGGGCAGCCGTTTGGCCGAGCGTTTAGGCGTGCCTTTTATCGATTTAGACCAGTACATCGAATCCGAAGAAAAAACACCCATCGCCAACCTGTTTGAACAAAAAGGCGAGGCGGGGTTTCGCGATTTGGAGCGCCAATACCTGCACCGGTTAGCAAAAGAGGCGCCGGCGATTGTTGCGACCGGCGGCGGAACGCCTTGTTTTTTTGACAATATGGCCTGGATGAACCAGCATGGGACGACAATTTACCTGAAGGTCCCGGTAGGGCTACTTGCCGCCCGGTTGCGGCTTGATCCGAACACCAGGCCCCTGCTCAGCGGCGTCGCGGAAGACCAATTGGAAAACCATATCCAGCAACTGCTGACGCATCGCAGTATTTATTACGAAGCCGCGCACATCATTGCCGCGCAAATGGGTATGGGTTCCGAAACGGCTTTTTTACAACAACTGGCAACCGTTTTAGCCGCGAATGCCGACAATTAACCCCCGGCTTCGACGCGCAATTTGCCATCGGGGCCTTCCCGTAATTTCCCTTCATCAAGCAAGTAATCGATCACCTTTGCTACCTGGTCATGCCGGCGTGGGGCGAAGGCTTTTAGCACTTCCTCCAGCGGCAGGTTTTCGTGCTGGAGCACGGCAGCAATTTTGCGTTCCAATGCATCAAACAATTCCGCCGGCACTTCCGCATCGTTCCGACCCGTGCACACATCACAGATGCCACACGATTTGCCGGATGTTTCCCCGAAATAGGCGAGCAGTTGCCGGCTGCGGCAACGCCGGGTTTCGGCGTACCGTGTTGCCTGTTCTACCCGTTCTTCCGCCCTTTTTTTGCGAAAGTTGAAACGGGTCATATCGATCTGCAGGTTGTCAGGAGATGCGCGCTCCCGAAGAAACGTTAATTGGGGCAGACTTTTCAGCGGTTGATAATCCAATACCTCCTCCTTCCGGGCAGCGTCCAGCGTTTGATGTACGATTTCCGGCGCCATATTGGCATACCGGGCCACCAGTGCCAGGCTGATCTCCGTATACTCCCGTTGAATGCCGGGGTAGGCGCGCAATAAAACCTTGGTGACCAGGTCGCCTTGTTTGTTGCGCAGCTGGTAGTCGTATAATGCCTCGCGGCTGGCTGTAATATGTACGCGGGGCATAGTGGCGGCCGACTCGGACAAGGCGATCCAGCCTTCCTGCTCCAGCAGCCGGAGCGCGGCGTGCGCCGGCCCCTGTTCTAGCTTGTAGGATTGACAAAAGTATTGAAAATCAAAGTCGAAACTTTCGGCAAGACCCGACCCGACGGCAATTTGGGTAAAACTGCCCAATGCCTGGTAAACACGCCGGATCAGGTCCATTTCCGGGAAACTACTTTGCAGGAAATAGCGGAGATTGTCCGCATCTCCTGGTGTGTACAACAATACGGCATACGATTTTTGGCCATCCCGGCCGGCTCGCCCGGCCTCCTGGAAATAGGCTTCCAGGTTATCGGGCAAGCTCATGTGGACGACGATACGCACATCAGGCTTGTCTATCCCCATGCCAAAGGCATTGGTGCAGGCCATCACCCTGATTTTACCTTGTTTCCACGCTTCCTGCTTTTGGGAGCGCTCCTCCATGCTAAGGCCGGCATGATAAAAATCGGCAGCGATGCCGTTCTCAAACAAGAAGCGGGCAATTTCTTTGGTTTCACCCCGGCTGCGCAGGTAAATCAGGCCGCTACCAGTTACATTGCGTAGAATGTCAAGCAGTTTTTCCCGTTTTTTGCTTTCGTACAAAACGGAATACGACAGGTTGGTCCGTTCAAAACTCTGCCGGATAACATGTTGCTCCGCGAATGCGAGTTTTTTCTGGATGTCTTCCACAACGGCCGGGGTTGCCGTGGCCGTGAGAGCCAACAACGGCACCTTGGGTAGTAAGCGCCGGATATCGGCAATTTGCAGATACGGCGGACGAAAATCGTACCCCCATTGACTGACACAATGCGCTTCATCGACGGCCAGCACATTCACGTTCATCCGCGGCAACCGGGCGAGCAGAAAGTCGGTTTGCAATCGCTCCGGGCTGAGATACAGCAACTTATAAGCGCCGTTGCAAGCATTCTCCAAAACGAGATCTAGCTCGCGCCGGCTCATGCCCGCAAATACCGCAGCGGCGGCCACACCGCGGGCCTGCAATTGCTGCACCTGATCTTTCATCAGGGCGATCAGCGGGGACACCACCAGGCCTATCCCTTCCCGGCAAAGCGCCGGCACCTGGTAGCAAATGGATTTGCCGCCGCCAGTTGGTAATAGAGCCAGCGTATCCTGCCCGGTTAAGACCGAATGGATAATATCCTCCTGCAGCGGCCGGAACGTATCGTAGCCCCAATACTGCTTTAGAATAGTCAGCGGCATTTCATACGGTTGCTGCATGCCAGTTACTACGGTTTTACGGGGCGAGTTGACAGATCAAAGCCGGACGATTTTGCCCAGCATCTGTGGTTTGCCATTTTGACCGGACAGGACCATAAAGTATATGCCCGGCGGCAATGCTTCCAGGGAGATGCTGGCTGTTCCGCTGATAAAATGCAGTGTCGTTTCGCGCATCAATTGCCCTTCCGGATTAACGAGACGAGCGATAAGGGGCTCGGCAACATTCATTTCTAAGTGGACTATCTCATTCGCGGGGTTTGGATATAGTTTCCAGGCTTTGCCTGCCAGCAGATCAACAGACACTACACCGTCGTCAACAAGACCGTTGCAATCGTTGTCCAGGCTGTCGAATACTTCTACGGCGCCCGGGTTTATTGCCGCATTATTATCATCGCAGTCGGTATTATCGGTTACAAAACCGGCTGGCGGGCTGATCAGGCAAGTGTCCATTTTGGCCATGGCGTCGCCATAGGTATCGTTGTCACTGTCGCGGTAATAGGTGAAAACCGCCAATCCATCGTCTACCATTCCGTTGCAATCGTTATCGGCGCCGTCACAGAGTTCCGAGGCACCGGGGTGGATATCGGAATTGGCATCGTCGCAATCGAGGCTGTTGTCGACAAAACCGGCTGGGGCCGGGGTCAGGCAGGTATCCATCGAGATGGCAGCGTCGCCGTAGGTATCGTTGTCGCTGTCGCGGTAATAGGTATACAGGGTGATGCCGTCGTCTACCATTCCGTTGCAATCATTATCGATGCCGTCGCAGAGTTCCGGGGCGCCGGGGTGGATATCGGGGTTGGCATCGTCGCAATCGAGGCTGTTGTCGACAAAACCGGCCGGGGCCGGGGTCAGGCAGGTGTCCATCGAGATGGCAGCGTCGCCGTAGGCATCATTGTCGTTGTCACGGTAATAGGTATACACCGGGATGCTGTCGTCGATCATGCCATCGCAGTCGTTATCCAAACCGTCGCAAAGTTCGGGGGCGCCTGGATATACTGCGGGGTTATGGTCATCGCAGTCTTCATCGCTATAAAAACCGTCGAGGTCTTCATCGCGGTAGAAATAAGACTCGGCATAATGAAAGGCTTCTACCCCCACAACTGCGCCAATGAGCCGGCCGGGCATGTCATCTGCAGGCGGGTGTATACCGCCCCATATACGGGAAAGACTGCATTGGTCAGAAGCATCGCGATAAGTGGCCCATTGCAAGGTTACATCGACACTGGGGCCGTCTTCGAATACCAGAAATTGATTTTGGGGCGCGGGGAATTCTCCCATGCCACCCGGAAAAAATGGATCACCGGTGAGCATGGTCAGCAATTCTGCACCCGCCCGCGAATACGTGGAGTGGCCTGATATATAACCGGCGAAAGGAGGCGTCACAAAAGACGGCCGTTGGTAAGGCCACCAGTTTTCCGCCAGGATCCAACCCGTGCCGGCTACATCTGTTTGCGGGTTTTGAACATAACTGGGGCCTCTCCAGGCAAATAATTTGATTTTTCCAACATATCGCCCACCGTTACCAGCTCGATCCGGCCGGGGATCAGCGGAATTCCAGCCGGATGATAATGGGGTAGGGCAGGGTCGGTACTTTGGCCCAGATCGGCCATTTTACGAATAGCCGACACCGGCCGGATGTAATCGTACCAGCCTTTGATGCCCCAGGCAGTGATGGCCACGTCGTGCATGGCCCCGCCCAGCATAAGATAGGCTTTCACATCCCACTCCAGATCGTCCAGCACCGGGCCTTTTCCCCGGAACCGTTTTTGAAACAGGGGATGGTCGTTCACATAATTCAGAATGCTAAACCAGTGCCCAGGTGGGGTCTCCGAGGTTGGGCCGTCAGCCCAGAATTCAGCCAATACCCGGGCATAATCGCCGCGCGGAACGATTTGCGGTTCATAGGGCATGCCCGTCTTGGGATTGACGGAATATCCTGTTCCAGGGTCGCCACCCTCCTCCAGGTTGTAGAAATCTTTCATTTCCTGAAAGTTGGTGGGGTATTTTTGAATATTCCCCCTGGATGCGGGAGAAATATCCCACAATACACTGTCGCCGGGGTGCAAATGGCCGGACCAGGCGGATACGAGCGAAAAATTCCATTTGTACGCTTCCGAGTTGTCCATACCGGTCGTGTCGAGACTAGGCGGCGGGCCGGGGTCATGGTACACCCAATATTCATGGCCATTGCGTTGGTAAATGGTCCGGTCAGCGGGTTTTAGCGAAAAAGGCACTACGGTTCCCCATTCAGGGCTCAAAAAAGGCGGCGTGTTATAGGGAATTACGTTACCGTTTTGGTCGATAAACACATCGAGGGTAAGCGGTTGCCAGCGGTTGGGATCGAGGATATCCGGGTTGCCGGCGAATTTGATGACGAGCGGAGGGTTAACTGGCTGATAAAACTGATTTGCGTAGCCATTGGCCTCGTTAGAGCCATCCTGCAAGCCAAAGGCAATGATACATTGTGCGATATAATTACCCAAAGCGGCCGGCGAACCGGAGGAATAGTTGGTAGACACATCGGAAGCATCGTAACCCAATTGCAACATCAGTGCATCGAGTTGCTGCCCGGTCAGGACTGCATTCGGTGAATTTTGAAACCGGTGCTTGAGAACCCGGTACGCAGCATAACTGATCGCCTCATTCCGGGCGGCCTTGAGATCAGCGGGGGCCGGGACGCCGGTAAAAGCGCAAGTGAAATTACCGACTGTATTGCCAAGCAAAAATGGCTTCGCCAGGGTGTCATATGCCGCCCAAGCGTCGTACATGGCGATTGAGGTATGGAACAGGTTCCGGGCATGCACCGTTGGCCGGGCGAGGTCTTTGCGAATGGCATTGAGCAGTGCGTCATTCCATCGGCGGGCAACGGAATGCTGGGCGATTGCCTGACTGCAGCCGATCAGGATGATCAAGCCGAAAAGTAGTAGTCTCCTGTAGTGTTTCATGATCAGGATTGAGCGGGTAGGTGGATAAATATCAAATAGTGTATTCAGTTAGTTCAGAAAATATGGATACAGGTTTTTCAGTATCGATCCGGATGGTCAATGATGTACACTGTGCCTCACTGATTCCGGTTCCGGACCCGCGGTTTGACCTTTATTCTTCGAGGATACTGTTCGGTGAAAAGAAACCAAACCGGGAAGCCAGTATCGTTACACGGTTTTTAAAGCCTGATGAGGCTAGAATGGATTTTTGCGCAGCCAATTGGGCGAGCGACAATTCTGACGGTCAACGGTGTCGCAGAAAGGACGGATGGATCGGTGGTCGCGTTCCGTCAGGCGAAATGAATTGAACAGGTGGCTGCATTATGCAGCTGGCGGAGGAGGAGGGATTCGAACCCCCGGTACCCTTGCGAGTACGACGGTTTTCAAGACCGTTCCATTCAACCACTCTGGCACTCCTCCGAATTCCCGGCAAAGGTAAAAAATCAAAACTTGTTCTTGCCGTTTCAAGCGGCAACATTAGTCGGAAAACGGCACTTTCATTCGGGAGGGCACGTCGTCGTTGTTGTCAATTTGGTGGAAAAAAGTATCCAGGTATTCAATCAGGGCGAGGGAGGCGTCTCTGGACAAGTATCTCGACTGGCAGATTTCATACAAATCCTTCTGGGCGTTTTTCAACGATTTTGTAGCCCGCCGCAGCGCTTCTTTCGGAATACCATTCGCTATTAGAAACCGGTCCCGTACCGACATCAAACCACTTTCTGATGAAGGCGAGGCATACGGAGCGCTAACTGCCCCGGAGAAATCAAAATCGTAGGGAACAAGGATAACTTTTTTGTTTTCCTTTGACTGGATGAGACGGACGTTGCGCATCATCGGCACGTCCCAATCCGTATTGCCGATCATATACTCAAACATCGCAACCAAGGCGGCGGTATTGACAACCATGCTGTCTGCCGGAAGCCCGTACTGCTCGATTTCAATGCCGTTCAGGCGCGCAGTCGTTTCTTCACTGTCTTCCACCAGGAGGCCAAACATGGTTTTGCGCGATTTCTCCACGTGCGTGTCGCGCAAGGTGATTTTGACCAGTCGCGCCCGCACGCATGCCGCAGTCAGGTGTTCATACATCCGGTAGATCAGATATTCTTTAACCAGCAGTTCGTCGCCCAGCGTATTGTCATAGTAAGGCATCACCAATTTAACCTCGTTCAACGTGTCGAGGCCTTGCTCTTCCAGGGTCTTTTTGGGAAACTTGATCTTCAGCGGCGGAATTTCCGCTACACGGCGACGGAATTTGCCCTTCGGTTTCACTTTTACCGGATAGGCTTTGCCGTTCGGGCCCGTCAGAAGTGCCGGGTAATATTCTTCGCTTCCCCGGTTGGCCAGTATGGTCGTCAGGTCCGTTTCGAGGGTTATTTTTGCGGCTTCATCCTGCGTCAGGTATTCAAAAATCGTTTGGGTATGCGAACCTGACTGGGCAAATCCGATTTCAGAAAAGCTAAAAGAAAAAAGTACGGCAATAAAATATGAAGCGAAAGTCGTGATCGGACGCATGGTTACAGAATTTAATTCTGTTATTTAAAAGATATTTTGGAGATCGACAAGGCCTAAGAGGCGGGACTGTTTTTGCAAATATATCTTAAAATTAAATTCTGAAAAACGTTTACTTTGTTCATTTCAGCAGAATTATTGCAAATTTAACATTCCTACGCGGGATTATGTTCCCTTTTACGATCAATTAATTCACATGGTTGTTTAATCCTTGTAAAGACTAGACAAGCGATTCATGGCGTCTGAATAGTCGAAAATGACGGCGAAATGTCCATGCATGACACGCGTTTTGGAGAGAGCCTCATTACCTTTGCGCCGGAATTTTCCACTCCGTATTTCAATTTCTTTTTGCGAATGAAAAAAATCATGTTATTGCTCTCAGCGGCTCTCCTGAGCGCAGGCACAACGCAGGCCCAAAATCAGGCCGGCGCTTGCGGCACACAACCTGACGAGCTACTTAAAAATCAATTATTGGCCAATATTGCAACCCTGAAGGCCGGTGATGTTGTTACCCCGCGCAATGCCATTCAATACGTTCCCGTTTTTTTTCACCTGGTAGGCGACGGCCAGGGCAACGGCAAGGTCCAGGAAAGCAAAGTGCTGGACCAGTTGTGCGTGCTCAATGCCGACTACGCCCCGATGGATATCCGGTTTTACCTCAGCCCACATCCCGTCACAGGCGCCCTGTTCAATTATGGCATTAATAACAATAATGTCTACAGCAATCAAACGGCGTTTGTAACCATGAATACCGCCCGGCATCCCAATGCATTGAATATTTACATTGTAGATGATGCGGGCTCCAGCGGTAACTCCATTACCCTGGCATATTACCATACCCAACATGATTGGGTTGTAGCCCGGCGTGATCAGATCAACGGAACTTCCAGCAATGCCGTTTTGGCCCATGAGGTCGGGCACTTTTTTAGTTTGCTCCACACGTTCAATGGCTGGGAATCAAATCCGTTTGACCCCAGCGACCTGTCCTGGCCTGTGGCGCAGTTCATCTCCCCGGATGGCTCCACCCCTACGGAAAAGATGAACGGCACGAATTGGTCTTCAGCCGGCGACTTTATCCAGGATACGCCCCCGGATTACAACTTCGGCCTGGGTTATTCCGGTTGTACCTATACTACAGGCGCCAAAGACCCCAATGGCACGCTGGTGGACCCCATGGAAAATAATATGATGGGCTATTTTCTGGACTGTACCACGCATGAGTTTACGAATGATCAACAGGCGTTGATTCTGGCAGACCTGGCCTCTTCACACCGCAATTATTTGGACAATTCCTACGTCCCACCGGCCACATCCATTACCACGCCCAGCAACTTTTTGATTGCACCGGCCAACGGTGCGACGGTACAGTATTACAACTACGTAACGCTGGAATGGAACGCGGTTGCCGGCGCTACTTATTACCTGCTGGAAGTCGACTTTTTGTCGGCCAATCCACAAGCCTATATTCTGAATACGACGTCGAAGGTGTTAACCAATCTGAATCCCAACAAGTTATACCAGTGGCGGGTAAGACCATTCAATGAATATGTCACCTGCGCAAATGCCCAGCAGCGGCAGTTCAGAACGCCCACAGTGGCCACTTCGACGCAGGAAATTGCGGGATTGTCCGATTGGCAGGTGGCTCCCAATCCCGCCCAGGCCAACACTCCGGTTTCGCTATTTGTGCGGGCAGAAAACACATTTACCGCCAATATCCGTGTTTATGATGCTACGGGGCGGCAGGTGTATGCACAGGACCGGGTGGATTTTCCATCCGGCGACAAGACGGTAGAGTTGCCGCTGAGTGGCCTGCAAGCCGGCTTGTATTTTATTGCGCTTCAAAACAATGCAGGCCAGCAAGTGCGCAAGCTTTCGGTAGTGCGATAAGCATATGTTCTCAGCGGCTCGCGTTGCCTTTTCGTCGGTAATGCATTAAGGCAGTTGAAATAAATCTGGCGCCGAAATAAGGAGCGTGTACACTCCTCGTTTCGGCGCTTTTGTTTGTTACCAGGATGGTTATCAAAGGCTAGGGTGTGTCTGAAAAATACTGCCGAGCCTGAAAAGAGTAGGTTTTGAGTTCTGGGCAAGCCTGCTTTTGCGGGGAATATCGGGTTATATTGCCCGAAAAAGAGGCGAAGAACAGGTTTCAAAAGATGCCTTTTCAGACCGGTGAGTATTTTTCAGACACACCCTAATTCTCGTTCCCGCGACGATGCAACGCAATTGCGGTCCAGCCTGCTATAAAGCATAGCCCGCCGAGAGGCGTCACCGGGCCGACCCATCCTACCGGGAAGGGAATCAGATCGCGGCAGGCCAGCAAATACAAGGATCCGGAGAAGCAGACGATGCCGATTAAAAACAACAGAACTGCCCTGCGCAGCCAAAGGGCAGGTGTACCATTTTGCACGAGTAACCCGATTGCCAGAATGGCAAGGGTATGCACAATCTGGTACTGGATGCCCTTTTCATAAACACTTACTTGGAAATCGTTCAGATGTGGCTTCAAAGCATGCGCTCCGAATGCTCCGAGCATCACGGTTATGGCTCCGGAAATGCCGGCTATACGGTTGATTTTTTCATACATAGTAGTGTGATTAGGTATTGAATATCAAATAATTGTTGACAATCTTAAGGTGCAATCATCGTTTGATCGGCAGGAATGCCTTTCATTTTCGCGGGGAATTCACAAAAATTTGGCTATTTCGCCCCAAACCATTCCCGATGAACAGATTTTCCACCTTTGTGCGCTGGCGTATCCCCATCTCCCTGCTGTTGTTGTTAGCGGCGCTTTTGTACTGGGTCCTTTATTCCCGGCGCACTTTTCATGTTTTTCAGGCAATCCCGCCACAAACTGCCGTCGCAGCCGTGTTCCAGGGCCGGTCGTCTGTTCAACGGCTGGAACTAGGGGCCGGGCGCCCGTCGCAAGGTGGTCTGGCAGATCTGCAGCTGATGCAGGTTTGCCAGCAGGATATGGATGCCGCATTTTCTGTTTTCCAAGCCGATGAAGCGATTCGAAACGCCTATAATCAAAATTTGCTGATCGCGGCCGCCAGTTTACAACCTGCCGATAGCCTGCACGCCTTGTTTGCATTGGACGCTGGCGGCGACGTAAATTTGGCGGCTTTCCTGGAAAAACAAGCGGACGGGTACAAATACTTTCCGGCGCGTTTTAAAGGCCATACGTTGTATACGCTGTACCTGTCCAGAACAGAGCGACTGGTTGTGGCGTCGGTCCGCAATCTGCTCTTGTTTTCCCGTTTTTCCTACCTCGTTGAGGACGCCTTGTTGCAAACCGGCAACCGTGGCCAGTGGTGGATGAAACGCGCGTATGCCGCCGGTGACCAGCCGACCGCTCCTCCTGTTCAGGTACTGGTTCGGACAGAGACCTTGGCCCAACGCTGCGCTGGAAGCATGGCGCCATTGTGGAAACAGTTGCCGGAATGGTTGACCAAACAGGTAGAATGGCTGGATTTTTACTGGGAAGGGAATTCCTGGTACCTGAATGCCGGACCAAACATGCCATCCCGACAATTTCAACAGGCCCCGGCGTTATCTGATGAAGTGTACACTATTTTGCCCAACAATACCGCCTTGCTTGGCCGTATCAGTTTGAGCAGCACAGCTGATCTGGAGCCCTGGCTGGCCGGCGCTTCCGATGACTCTGAGTACCGCCGTTACATTGGGCCCTGGCTGGGCAACGAACTGGATTTTGTGCTGTTGGAGCCCTTTTCGCCCGGTATGCTGGAAGATCAATATTGGGTGCTGGCTATGGCAGACAGCTCGCTGGCCCGACAGAAACTGGAAGCATACGGCAGGGAGAGCGGCCTTGTTAAAGCCTATGATTATCAAACCTTTGAAATCAAACAATTCCTGGACCAGTCGTTGTTGAGTCCCTTGCTCGGCAACGTAACCGCTTTTGTTTTCCGTAATCCGGTTTACACCATCATCGACAATTTCGTGGTGTTTGCCTCAACACCTTCAGCGATGGAACTCTGGGTAGATAAATATATCGTCAGTCAGACCATGGCTACGAACACGGAGTTCCTTCAATTGAACCAAAAATTCCCCGGGAAAGGGAGTGCCGCCATATTACTTCAAGCAGCACGTGCGCCAGCGCTCCTGAAGAATATCTTCAGCCCGGAACAATATGCCCGTCTCAACGACGACCTCAAAAAGATGCCGCAACTTGGCCTGCTCAGGCTGGACGTGCAAAAAATTACCGATCATGGCGCCCTGCACGCCAGTCTGGTAAGCGCGCACCTGGAGAACACCCCGTCGGAAACCAGCATTTTGTGGAAGGCGGCTTTGACCGGAAACGCCATCACGCAACCTTACCTGGTATACAAAAAGGACCCGGGAAGCGAGGCGGCAATTTTGATCCAGGATGACCAACTGCAATTATACCGGTTGACGGAAACCGGCGTCGTTTTATGGCGCAAACAATTGGACCTGCCAATACTATCCGCTATTCATGGGGTCGATTTTTTTAACAACGGCACAAATTGCTATGTTTTCAACACGGCCGATGCAATTTGGGTCCTGGATGACCAAGGAAAGGAAATGGTCGGTTATCCGTTAAAATTGCAGTCGCTGGCTACCAATGGGGTAACGGTAATCGATTTCGATAACAACCACAAATACCATTTCTTTCTTGCCTGCTCCAACGGCAATTTATACGGCTTTGATCAGTTCGGTCGCCCGCTGCCAGGCTGGAACCCGCAAACCGGCGTAGGCCGGGTAAAACACCCTTTGATCCACTTTAAACACGATACCAAGGATTACCTGGCCGTCCTGAACCTGAACGGCCAGCTGTACGTCTTTAACCGGAATGGGACGTCACATTTTGCACCCGTACAGCTAGAAGGGACCTTTTTTGTAAATCCGCCCCAATTTGACGCCAATAGCGCTGCCCCGCGGATCGTGTGCATGAATACGGCAGGCCGGACTTTTATTTGCAACCTGAGCGGCCAGGTTTTTTCCCTCCAACTTGCGGCTCACCAGCGAAAAGAATCCACCCTGGTCTTTCAGAATTTAGGAGGCGACAGCCGGTACGACTATGCGGTTTTGACTGGTGAATCGCTATCCCTGTCGGGATATGCGGGCAATTCATTCCGGAAATGGTCGGCGCTAATGATGCCTTCCCGGGCAGACACGCTTTTTGCAGCGGGGTGTTGCGAAGCATTGGGCGCACTGAATCGCAAGAAGCGGCAAATTTTCCTAATTGACAGTCAAGGCAAAATGCATCCGGATTTTCCACTGGCCGGCACGACACCTTTCGTAATGAAACAGGCCATTTCCAGTCACACCGAAAATATCCTGCTGGTTGGAAATGAAAACAGCGTTTATGCTTATAAAATCCGATAACTCCTTTAGAATAAACAACTTATAACGTGAGTAGTAACCAACCAAAGCGTTTTTGAATTGTGGTTTCAGCAAAAATTCGCTGTTATTACAATTTTTATCCCGAAAAAAAGAGTAAGCGTAGAATATACAATTGTCATATTGCCGGCTTTCTGCACAAAAGTTTGTCGGCATATCAGTCAAATCTGTTATGAATCGTATATTTCGGCTTCCTAATTTCATTAACAATCCTTTTGCGGCTTATGAAAAAATTTCTTTTACTCCTGACGTTTATTTGTTCGGGGTGGGTTGTAGCATTGGCGCAATTACCAAATGGTAGTACGGCGCCTAATTTTACTGCTGTTGATATCAACGGTGTCCCACACACCCTGTACAACCTGCTTGATTCGGGCAAAACAGTCTTTCTCGATGTATTCGCGACCTGGTGCGGACCATGCTGGAACTACCACCAATCGCACGCATTGGAGGAAATATGGGACACTTACGGCCCTAACGGCACGGGCGAAGCATACGTCCTGGCTATTGAAGGGGATGCCAGTACCTCAGTGAACTGCATTTGGGGCTCCGCATCCTGTTCGGGCGGCACCATTGGCGACTGGACGGCGGGCACGCCATATCCTATTGCCGACTATGCGGCGATTATGAGCCTTTATCAGGTAAATTACTACCCGACGATCTTTATGATCTGTCCGGCCAACAAAAAAGTATATGAAGCGGGGCAACAGTCTTCCTCTGGTCTCTGGGCATACCGCGAATCGATTTGCCCGCCATTGGCGGTTGCTACTTCTGTGAATAATGTACAGAATGTCAAATGCTTCGGAAGTAATACCGGTTCCATTGATATTTCAGCAACCGGCGGTCTCGGGCCATATTCGTACCATTGGTCTAATGGTGCTGTAACACAGGACCTTAACAATATCCCTGCAGGCACTTACATCTGTACAGTAACCAATTCGCAGGGTTGGACCGGCGTAACAGACCCAATTGAAGTGGAAGGCCCCACCTCGCCACTCAGCGTAGCGGTAATCGAAACTACACCTATCGGATGCCAGGGCCTCGCCGGGTCAATTACCGTCGATGCCTCGGGCGGCTGGTCGTCAAACTACACGTTCACCTGGAATAACGGGGCGACCGGGCCGGTGCAATGGACCATCGTGGCCGGCACCTATACGGTTACTGTCACGGACGATAACGCCTGTACCAAGACTACCTCTGCGAGCCTCGCACCGGCGGCGTTCCCTAGCGTGACAATCGCTCCGCCGGGAATCATCACGTGCGCCACCCCATCGCTCACATTGAATGCCAATGCGACCGGCGGATATTCTGGAACTTATGAATATCAATGGCAAACTTCAAGTAACGGCAACATTACCGCAGGCGCGAACACAGCAAGCGCAACAGTGAATGCCGGCGGCAACTACAATGTACAGGTAACCGACCCGGTGAACGGCTGTTCCGGGTTTGCCAACATTTCTGTATCGGCCAACACCAATCCTCCTAATGCCAATGCAGGCCCTGGGATGTCGGTTTCTTGCAGTACGCCTGCGGTAATACTGCAAGGCTCAGGCTCTACCGGTTCGTCTATTAGTTATATGTGGATCGCTTCCAACGGAGGTAATGTTGCTTCCGGAGCCAATACGCTCACACCCACTGCCAATGCTGCGGGTACCTACACGCTTATTGTCAGTAATGCCTCGAACGGCTGTACCCAGACCTCGAGCACTACCGTAACCGGCAATAATACAGCGCCTACTGCCGTGGCAGCCGGTGGTGCGCTCACATGTGTCACGAATACGGTCCCCTTGTCTGCTACGACAAATGCCAACATTCCTGGATATGCCTGGACCGGACCGAACAACTTCACATCCAGCATCCCCAACCCGGTAGTGAACGTTGCCGGTGCGTATATCGTGATGGTTACCGATTCCGTGACGGGGTGCACAAACGTCGATACGGCTGTCGTTGCCCTCAATACGGCAGCGCCAGGCGCCACGGCTACAGGCGGATCACTGACCTGTACTGCCAGCGCTGTACAACTTAGTGCTTCATCGGGAACCAATGGCGTTGCTTTCAGCTGGACGGGACCCAACAATTACACGAGCACTTTGCAAAATCCATCCGTTTCTGAAGCGGGTGAATACAATTTAACAGCTACCAATCCTGCAAATGGTTGTACATCCGCGGCGCTGGCTGTAGTGGAAACCAATACGACTGCTCCGGCAGCCAATGCCACCACGCCAGGTAATTTGAATTGCCAAGTCGCACAGGTACAGTTGGACGGTACCGGCTCGTCGCAAGGCGCTAACTTCACATACATCTGGACAACATCCAATGGCAACATCGTCTCAGGCGGCAACACCCTTATGCCCACTGTTGACGCTGCGGGCGCCTATGATTTGATGGTCACCAACACAGAAAATGGTTGCACCACCCAGGCTTCAACCAGCGTGATCCAAACTCCGGTGGTCACGGCGACAATCGGAAACCAAGAGAACGTTGCCTGTTACGGACAGTCCAATGGCTCCGCCACCGCATTAGCCGGCGGCGGCAACGCCTCCTACTCCTATGCCTGGAGCAACGGCGAAACCACTGAGTCGGTGAACAGCCTGGCGGCCGGAACGTATACCGTAGTGGTGACGGACGGTGAAAACTGCACAGCAGCAGTGAGCGTCGTGATCACCGAACCAACTACATTGACTGCCAATGCTTCGACTACGGCACAAACAGCGGCAGGTGTCAATGACGGCACCGCCACGGCGGCGCCTACTGGGGGCACCAGCGCATACAATTATGCCTGGAGCAATGGCGGGACCACAGCCACCATCACCGGCCTGGCGCCTGGCACGTATGTCGTGACAGTCACGGATGCCAATGGCTGTACCGCCGTGCAATCGACCATCGTTAATGCCTACAATTGCGCGATGGCTTCTTCCATCGCTGGCATGGATGTTACCTGCTTTGGCGCGAACAACGGTTCCGCTGTAGTTACCCTTGTAGGAGCAAACGATCCGGTGGTCTACACCTGGAACAACGGCGCTACCACGGCCGTTGTGGAAAACCTGGCCCCCGGCAGTTATAGTGTTGAGGTGATTGACGCCACTAATTGTGCATCGACGCTAACCATTGAAATCACCCAACCGGCAGTGCTGGCTGCGAATGCTACTGTAACGGGAGAAACCTCGCTCGGTAGTAACGACGGAACCGCCACTGCAAACCCCAGCGGCGGCACCAGCGGTTATTCATATCTCTGGAGCAATAGTGAAACCACTGCAGCCATTGCGAATCTGGCGCCGGGCGCCTATACCGTCACGGTAACCGACGCAAACGGTTGCACCAGTGTGCAAACCGTGGTCGTAAATGCCTTCAATTGTGCCATCACTGCACAAACGAATGTCATTAATGTGGTGTGTGCCGGCCAAAACAACGGAGCCATTACCGCGTTGCTGGGTGGTGGCGCCGAGCCGTATACCTACGAATGGAGCAACGGTGGTTCTACCGCTACTATTACGAACCTGGGACCCGGCACCTATACGGCAACGGTTACCGACAACAATGGTTGCGACGTAACCCTTGAAAGTATCGTTACCGAACCGGCTGCGCTCAACAGTATTTCAAATACGGCTAACCCGCTTTGCCCCGATGACAATTCGGGCGCTATCGAAGTATTGGCTAACGGAGGCGTCGGCCCATATGTCTTTGCCTGGAGCAATGGAGCAAATACCAACAACCTGACGGGGCTGAATCCAGGCGCCTATGCGCTTACCCTGACGGATGCTAATGGTTGCACCTTAACAAACAACTACACGCTGGTCGCTACCGACGATGTGGCGCCGCAAATTGCGGCACAAAATGCCACATTGCCCCTCAATGTGAGCGGCAGTGTAACGGTTAATCTGCAAACCCTCAATGCGAGCGTCACCGACAATTGCTCCGTGGCTGATGTGGTTGTGTCGCCAGCCTCGTTCAATTGTTCCCAATTGGGCGAGCAGGCTGTTACCATTACGGCTACCGACGCGCTTGGAAACAGCAGCGTTTCTACCGTCACCGTTACTGTAGTGGATGATCTGGCGCCGGTTGTCACCTGCCCGGAAAGCATTACGCGTTGCTGGTACGACAATGTAGTGTTGTATGATGCTCCGGTTGCTCAAGACAATTGCCTGGACGGTGGCAGCTGGAACCTGGAAGCTGGTATGGCCAGCGGCTCGACATTCCCTGTTGGTATGACGACGCAGACCTACACCTTTAAGGACGCCAGTGGCAATGTGGGCAGTTGCTCATTTGCGGTCATCATCACCCCGCCAATTGACCTGGCCGTCACCAAAGTGGTTAATGATGTCAATAATCAGGGACAAGGTTCGATCGATATAACCGTTTCGGGCGGATCGCAGCCTTATACCTTTACCTGGACATTAGAAAATAGCGTAGTTGGCACAACGGAAGACCTTACAGGGCTTGTCGCCGGCACCTATAAAGTGGAGATCAAAGATGCCAATGGTTGCGTAGTAGGCAATGAAGGCATTACCGTGGACAACACGACCCGCACTTCTGAACCGGCATGGCTGTCCGGCGTTAGTCTGCGACCCAACCCGACCAACGGCGTTACGCAGATCGTATTCGCCAACGCACCGGCTGGTCAATTGGAGATCAGTGTTATGGATGCTACGGGCCGCACCCTTCGTACGCAAATCACCGAACATCAGTCAACTATACGGTTGGATTGCACCGGATTGCCGGAAGGCGTCTATCTGGTCCAATTCCGTACCGGCCTGGAAGTTGGGGTTCGGAAATTAATGGTAAGCCGCTAAGGCCTGCCTGCTAAACATGCAGACAGCCTGCTTATGAGTACGCCGGGAAGGTTCACGCCTTCCCGGCGTAATATTTTTGTGCGCATTCCACGGTTTGCGGTGAGAGAACGCCTGTAATTCGCAAAACGAATTTCCTTTCCCTTGAAATTGCAATAACTTCGCGGCCGAAACCCAAGCGAGGCATGACAGACCTAACACAACCAATTAAAGGTTGCATATTTAACCTGGATGGCGTGATTGTCGATACGGGCAAATACCACTATCAAGCATGGCGCCGATTGGCCAACCAGATGGGGTTTGATTTTTCGAAGGAACAAAATGAATCGCTGAAAGGCTACAGCCGCATGGCGAGTCTCGAAAAAATCCTGGAATGGGGTGCGATTTATATGCCGGAAGCAGAGAAGATGCATTGGGCGGATGTCAAAAACAATTGGTATATTGAACTGATCTCCCGTATGAAGCCTGGCGAAATATTGCCCGGAGTCCTGTATTTTTTGCGCCAGGTCCGGGAATCGGGCCTGAAAACGGCACTTTCGTCTGCTTCGCAAAATGCCTTGCCTGTACTTCGGTCCATTCAACTCGAGTCTTTTTTTGATGTTATCCTGGACGGTAATACCGTTAAGAAAGTCAAACCGGATCCCCAATGTTTTCTGATGGCCGCACAGGCGCTGGAAATCAGCCCCGCAGAATGCCTGGTTTTTGAGGATGCGCCATCCGGTATTCAAGCGGCTTTATTTGGCGGCTTTACCGTTGTCGGCGTCGGTAGACCGGAGTATTTGCCGAAGGCGCATGTAACAATAAGTGGATTTGAAAATTTGAACATCAATACCTTACTGGCGCAATTGAAGGTGCGCGAAACGTCCTGATTTTGTTATGAAATTGAATATTGTTCTGGCATTGCTGGTGGCCATTCTCGGATGGGCCACCTGTAAGAATTTACAAAAAACACAACCCCGCGCCACTTCGGTTGTGACGCCAACAGACGAGCCGTCCGGACCTTCGGGCTGGAAGGCTTCGCGGGTGATCGATGGCAGCAATCCAGATTCGGCGGGCACGTACCAAATCATGGCTCCGCCACGGCACGTCGATGTACCCATCGACGCCTTGCCGCCTGCAACAGCCAGCCACAGGGCATATCTCAGTTCCGGTTACTGGCACCTGAATATGGCTTATCAACCCAGCGACACCACCGTGCATGTGCATTACCAACAGAAATGGCTCAAGTTCAGGGAAGATCAAACTTTCGATATTCTTATTCACGGCAAGGTAGTCGAATCGGGACGGTGGAACTGGGACGAGGCCAAAAACGAGATCTATCTTTCCTGCGCCGACCCTTATATTAACAACACCTGGGCCGCAACGGAAAAAGGATTTGTCATGATCTGGAAGGGCAATACGGCCTTGAATGTCACGGGTATCCAAATTCGCGTGATAGGCTCGGGTACCTTGCCAGCCGATCAGTGATCAGATTGCCTTTCAGAACCGGACGTACTCGAGAAAATGAGACTATTCAGCATCACACTAATAATTCTCAGTTTGTTGGCAACGGTCATCATTGGTTGCCAAAACAATCCTGGTCCACCTGTGCAACAAGAATCGAATTCGCTGTCACAGCCCCCAGGCGTGTTTCCCGCAACACCGGAATGGGCGTCCCAGGGCGTGCTGTACGAGTGTAATATTCGTCAGTTTTCCGCCAGTGGAAACTTTGACGGCGTTCGGGAGCAGCTCCCGCGGCTCAAGGAACTCGGCATCGATATTCTCTGGTTGATGCCTATTTACCCTATCGGAAAAGAACGCCGGAAAGGCGCCATGGGCAGCCCCTATTCGGTTCAGGATTATTATGGTATCAACCCGGAGTTTGGCAATGCAGCCGACCTGCATGCTCTTATTCAGGCGGCACATGCTCAAAACATGAAAATTATCTTGGATTGGGTGCCGAATCACACTTCATGGGACGCCGTTTGGAAAGCCAAACACCCGGAATATTATACCCGTATCAACGGCGATTTTACCGTTCCGATCAATGAACATGGCGAACCAATAGCCGATTGGAGCGACGTATGTGATCTGGACTACAACAACCCCGCAATGCGCCGGGCGATGATTGACGCCATGCAATACTGGATCCGGGATTTTGATATTGATGGTTACCGCGTCGATATGGCCGGATTGGTGCCTAACGACTTTTGGGCACAGGTGCGGCCCACACTGGACTCCCTGAAACCCGTCTTCATGCTGGCCGAATGGCAGGATGAACCCGGCCATTTTCGATCCTGCTTCAACGCCAATTATGGTTGGCACTGGAAAGATATCACCAAAGATATCTGGAACGGACAACAACAACCGCAGGCGCTCGACACCTTGCTCAACTACCTGGATGGTTATTATCCGGAGGGCTATTTTCAGCTGTATTTTACGCAAAATCACGATGAAAACACCTGGAATGGCACAGATGCTGAGTTATATGGTGCATCTGCCGACGCCTTTAGCGTACTGGCCTTTACCTGGCAGGGTATCCCAATGATCTACAACGGGCAGGAAGACGGCCTGGCGCAACGCCTGGCGTTTTTCGAGCGTACGCCGATCCACTGGAAGAAGTTTGCCAGACAGGACTTTTACGCCAAATTATGTGCACTCCGACACATCAACCGGGCGGTGTGGGCTGGTAGCGCAGGTGGAAAACTCGAAAAAATACCCAGCGATGCTGAAGAAAAGGTATATGCCTTTTCGCGAGAGAAGGCCGGAGACCGCATACTGGTCATTCTGAACCTCAGCAAAGACCGCGTTACCGTGACCCTGCGTCCGCCGGAAGCGGTGATCGGACCCTATGCCAATGTATTTGCCCGCAGCACCCTGCAGGTCACACGGGAAATTACCCTGACGCTGAAACCCTGGGAGTATTTGGTGTTTTCGAACAAATAGCCGGCTTCTAAGAACATGTTTGGAATTTCATCGCTGGGCTGCAAATAGAAAATTTAATTTCATACTGCGTTAAATTTTTCGGCTGGGCTGCAAATAGAAAATTTAATTTCATACTGCGTTAAATTTTTCGGCGGATTGCCCGCATACGCCTGCAAAATTTGCCTTGCCTGAAATTAAATTTTTCCATTTTCGCCTCAGCATGAAAATCCAAACATGTTCTAAAGCCTGATTCGCGCATAACCTTCCGGAAATATGTTTCCAGCCAATTACCTGCATTTTGTATTGTTGTTTTTCCGGATACCTCATATCGGGCAACAACAATGGCATCGCTATCAACGCATTGTGCAGACCATCCGGCGGTTGCGCCTGGCGGTATTTTTAGCCTTGCTTGCGCTCACGGTCGGAACTGTTGGCTACGTATGGATTGAAGGGTTTACCTGGTTCGATGCGTATTACATGGCGGTTATTACCCTGGCATCCGTTGGTTTTGCCGAAGTACATCCGTTGAGCGACGCGGGCCGGTTGTTCACCACGTTTTTTATCCTGTTCAATATCGGGATCTTTGCCTATTCCATATCAACCATCACCGGAATAATAGCCGAGGGTGGGATCGCTAAATTACTAAATGAATTCCGCATGAGTCGCAACATTCAGGCCCTGAACGGCCATACCATAGTTTGCGGATTTGGCAGGCACGCCACTGAAGTGGCCCAGGAACTATCCAAACAAAACATGCCTTTCGTGATCATCGAAAACCGGCACGAGAAAATAGAACAGTTGCGGCACCAAAGCAACTATCTCTTTGTAGAAGGCGACGCAACAGAAGACGAAGTGTTGGACGAGGCCGGCATCCGGCGGGCCCGAGCGCTTGTCGTAACCCTTCCCAGCGATGCCGATAATTTATTTATAACCCTGTCGGCCAGGCAGACCAACCCCAAACTTCGGATTATTTCCAGGGCCAATAACCCGGCCGATGAAATCAAAATACGGCGCGCCGGCGCCGATCATACTGTAGTACCCGAGCAGATCGGCGGTTTTTATATGGCCACCCTGGTGAACAAACCCGACCTCGTTGAATTCTTTAACCTGCTTTCCAATATGGGCCCCAGCAATGTAGTCTTCGAAGAGCTGGAAGTTGGGCAGCTTCAACCGGAGTTTCGCGGAAAACCGATTGCCCAAAGCGGACTGATGGAGGTAGCGCGCGTTTCTGTCGTTGCCATCCGCTACCCCAACGGGCAATACGAGCTGAACCCGCCGCCAACGGCAGTTTTGCATTCCGACTGGCGTATTGTTGTACTTGGCAATCTGGAACAAATGGAGGTTTTTCGGAACAACGCACTCCTGCCAGATGGCCATTCCAGTTGACAGTTGCCGGATTATACTACTTTTGCTCAAACCAGAAACCAAACGTCTACCCTTAATTTTCCGGCTTATCTTGACATGGATTCGAACGGCTCCTCACACCACGGCCATCACCGGCTTACGCTTGCCGGGCTGATAATCACCCTGGGGATCATTTACGGGGATATTGGCACGTCGCCGCTGTATGTTATGCGCGCTATTGTTGGAGCAGGAGTTGTCAACCGCGAGACTATCCTTGGCGCAGTTTCACTGGTATTCTGGACCCTCACTATCCAAACGACTTTCAAGTATGTCACCCTGGTGCTCCAGGCAGACAATAAGGGAGAAGGCGGAATATTTTCCATGTACACCCTGGTACGCCGCCGTCGCAAATGGCTGCTCTACCCGGCGATGATCGGCGGTTGCGCGGTCTTATCGGAAGGTATGATTACGCCGCCAATTTCAGTATGCTCCGCCATTGAGGGCATAGAATCCATTGAACGATTCAGTGCCATGCAAATTCCGACCGTTCAGATTACGATCGGTATTATCTCAGGGCTCTTTGTTTTTCAGCAGTTTGGCACTGCCACGGTGGGTCGCTTTTTTGGCCCGGTGATGCTGCTCTGGTTTTCGATGCTCGGAATACTGGGCAGCGTCCAGGTCTTCGGTTACTTTCCGGTTTTGCAAGCCCTAAGCCCCGTTTTTGCCTTTAAGATGCTGCTGCACCATCCACACGCCCTGGTGCTCATGGGCGCAGTATTCCTGTGTACTACCGGAGCAGAAGCCTTGTATGCCGATTTGGGGCATTGTGGCAAACAGAATATCCGCTTCAGCTGGATTTTTGTCAAAACCTGCCTCGTTTTAAACTACCTTGGACAGGCTGCCTGGTGCCTCCAGTATGAGGGCACGACTTTGCCGGTCAACAACCAAAACCCGTTCTACGGTATCATGGCTACCTGGTTTTTGCCCATTGGAATCGCCATTGCCACGCTTGCGGCGATTATCGCGAGCCAGGCCATGATCTCCGGCTCTTTCACCCTGGTAAGTGAAGCCATCCGCCTGGGCTTGTTGCCAAAGTTGACCGTCATCTTCCCAACACACTTAAAAGGGCAATTATATGTTCCGGCGGTGAACACCCTGCTTTGGGCCGGTTGCGTCTTTGTTACTTTGTATTTCCAGGAAAGTGGCAAAATGGAAGCGGCCTACGGCTTATCCGTGACGATCACTATGTTCATGTCGACGATCCTGATGTCCAACTTCTTTGTCATGAACCGGGTTCGGCCTGTGTTGATCTGGGCATTTCTGATCTGGTACTTATGTTTTGAAGGCGCATTTTTCTCCGCTAATCTCTTGAAATTCAAGGATGGTGGTTTTATCACTGTTGTAATTGCGTCCATTTTGTTTGTCCTGATGTTTATTTGGGTTCAGGCCAAAAACATTAAAAACCGGTTCATTCAAAATGTAAAAATCCGCGATTACATCGATCAACTGATCATGTTGAGCAACGATGAAAGCGTGCCTAAATATGCCACTAATCTGGTGTTCCTGAGCAGCGCCAAATCTGCCGAAAAAGTCGAGGAAAAGATCTTGTATTCTATCCTGCAAACCCAGCCAAAGCGGGCGGACATATATTGGTTCGTACATATTGAAGTCACCGACGAACCGTATACGATGGAGTACAAAGTGAAAATCCTGGCGCCGGACGATGTATATAAAGTTACCTTCCGACTCGGTTTCCGGGTGGAACAACGGATGAATTTATTTTTAAAAAAAGTGGTGGAAGATCTCCTGGAAACCGGCGAATTGAACACCGAATCGCGCTACCATGTCAGCCGTACCGAGATGCCGACCGGTGATTTTAAATTTGTCATCATACAGGAGTTTTTGTCGCATGAAAACGACCTGCCGGTACCGGAACAGATGATCATGAGTGTGTACCTGACGGTAAAAAGTATAACGGCTTCCCCCCAGAACTGGTTCGGCCTGGATAGCGACTCGGTGGAGCTCGAAAAAGTGCCGCTGGTTTTGCGACCAGTCAAAGATTTCCGCTTGCGGCGGATTAAATAGCCATGAAAATTTTGCTGCTTCGGTTTAGTTCGATCGGGGACATAGTGCTGACCTCACCCGTAGCGCGTTGTCTGAAACAACAACTTGGCGCTGAAGTCCATTACCTTACGAAACGGACTTTCGCTGCCATTCACGCTGCCAATCCGTACGTGGAACGCACCTATTCGTTTGTTAAGGAAGTCACCGAGTGCTTGCCGGCCCTGCGGCGGGAACATTACGACTGGGTGATCGATTTACACCAAAACCTGCGCAGTTGGCGGGTAAAATGGGCACTCCATCGCCCATCGCGCGCGTTTCAAAAACTCAATTTTGAAAAATGGCTCCTTGTGCAGACCGGTATCGACCGCTTGCCGCCAGTTCATATTGTAGACCGGTATCTCGAAGCCGTGCATCATTTGGGCGTGCAATACGATGGACAGGGGCTCGACTATTTCATTCCTGCTACCGAAGAGGTAGATATTCAGGCACTGTCAGCCAACCTTAGCCCTTCCAATTACGTCGTATTTGTAATTGGCGCCAATCATGCCACCAAACAGCTGCCGGCGGCTCAAATCGCAGCGGTCTGTCAGGAACTGGGCCGCCCGGTTGTGCTGGTAGGCGGCCAAACTGATCGGGAAAACGGGGCGGCAATTGCTGCCCGCGTAGGCCCGTCCGTGGTGAATACCTGTGGCCAATTGTCGTTGCACCAGTCCGCATCGGTGATTCGGCAGGCGTATAAAGTAGCGACGCACGATACCGGCATGATGCACATCGCAGCCGCTTTTAGAAAGGAGATTGTGTCCATTTGGGGGAATACGGTGCCGAAATTCGGCATGTTTCCTTTTTATCCCGAAAACCTGAATTTGAACACCACGATGGAAGTCGGCGGATTGCCCTGCCGGCCCTGCTCCAAAATTGGTTTTAAAGCCTGCCCGAAAGGCCATTTCCGGTGTATGCTCGATCAGAATTTAGGCCATATTGCACGGGCGTTGAAATGACCTGAACTTTCCAAAAGGCTGTTTTTAACAATTTCCAACCGGTGTGTTGAGAAGTGATTGCCAATTTTACTCTATTTTTCGCGGCAGTTCAAAATGAGTAATCCGGTTATGCCAAAACGTCAACTTATGCACAGTAAGAAACTACTATCCCTTATTTCCCTTATTTTCCTTGGTTGCAGCCTTTGGGCCCAGGACATACACTTTACCCAGTATTATATGTCGCCCATGACGCTCAACCCCGCCATGATCGGCAAATTTGAAGGCACTGCCCGGATTGGCGGCATTTACCGTGACCAGTGGTCCAGCGTGATCAGCGACCCGTTTCGCACCCCGTCGGCCTGGATCGACGCGCCCATTATCCGGGGGTTTCGCAAACGCGACTGGATCGGTGTAGGGTTTATGCTGTTCCAGGATAAGGCGGGCGCCGCCGCACTTTCCAATGGCGCAGGCAAACTCGGGGCTACGTATCACCTGGCCCTCGACAAAAAAGGCAACGCCGTGTTCTCTGTAGGCGGCCATTACGGCGGCGAACAACGAAAGATCGACATCACCAAACTTCGATTCAGCGACGGGTTCAATCCGTCCGGCGACTATGTTTCGGCACTGAGCATGGACGAAGGCCGGGTAGTGGGCGATGCCAAATACAAGGATATCGATGCCGGAGTGCTGTTGTCGGCGCGGCTTAACAAAAAAATGGATTTTAATATAGGCTTTGCCATGTACCACCTCACGAAACCGAATTACAGCCTCGTGGGCAGCGGAAGTACTACGCCGGGCGGCCCTGCAGGTGGGGGCAGTGCCAAACTCCCGCGCCGCGCCGTATTGCACGGACAATTCAATGTTGAACTCAATGACAAATGGACCTTCAGCCCCAACTTCCTGTTCCAAACCATGAATGGAAACGATGAAATTATCGTACAGGGTATGACAGGCTATCTGCTGAACCCCGAGCGGGATATCACCCTGAACCTGGGCATTGGATACCGCCTGGCCGATGCTGCCAATATCTTATTGGGCATGAAAGTGAAAGACTTGCGCGTTGGCTTTGCTTATGACATCAACCTTTCCAGCCTCCGAACGGCCAGTAACTACCGGGGCGGTTTCGAACTGGCAGCCAATTATATCATCAAGATCTACAAACCCGCAACCATTAAGCCGAAGGTGTTGTGCCCGAGGTTCTGATTGCCTGAATTAACCCGCTCCATTCCCACGCAACTTATCACAATATGAAAAAATATGTTTTTCCCATAACCCTCCTAATGTACCTGATGGGCGGCCATGGCGCAATAGCGCAGCCGCTGAATCGTGCGACGCCAGATGCCATGATCAAGTCGGCGCAGGAGGCCGAATCTACCGGAAACCCGTATGCAGCGCTCGAATTTTATGAGGATGCGTACGGCGACACGAAAGACAAGGCCCTCAATGTCAAAATCGCCAAGCTGAATATCGAATTGCGCGACTACCAGCAAGCCGAGCGAATACTCAGCCGGATCGTTTTGCGTGACCGGAAAAACGAATATGTCGACCTGAAATACTGGTATGCCATGGTGCTGAAATACAACGGGAAGTATGCCGATGCCGAGGATATGTTCAACCAGTATATTGCGGATGGTCAGGATCAGGCACTTCTGGCAGCCAGCAAACGGGAAGCAGCCGGATGCCGGCTCGGCCTCAAGGCCAAGCAACCCGAAAACCTGCTGATCAACAACCTGGGCAAAAAAGCCAACAGCCCGCAGACCGAAGCCTCTCCTTCTTATAACGCCGGCGAATTGTATTTCACCTCACTCGCGTCAAAAGAAGTGGTGACGCTGGACGGTAAGGAAGGCGATTGGTATTCTAAAATTTATACAGCCAGCAAGGCCGGCCAAACACCCGAGTATGGTACACCGACCGCCTTGGGTACACAGATTAACCGGGAAGGCTGGCACCAGGGCAATGTGAGCATCACGCCGGATGGTAAAACGATGTATTTCACCCGCGTCCAAATGGAGAATAACTACGTGAAGGATAGCAAGATCTTCTTCGCACAAAAAGGCGCTGATGGCTGGGGAGCCGCCAATGAAGTGGCTGGCGTCAACGGCGATTATATCGCCAAGCACCCCTGCGAAGGCGAACTGTTTGGCGAGAAAGTGCTCTTCTTTGTGGCTAACATGCCGGGCGGCAAAGGCGGGTTCGATATTTACTACGCACCCAAGAAAACAGACGGCGTGTTTGGACTGCCCATAAACCTTGGCGAGGTGATTAATACGGCTGGCGATGAAGCAAGCCCCTTTTACCAGGACGGCAAGCTGTACTTCAGCAGCAACGGCCTCACTACTATCGGCGGCATGGACGTTTTCGAAAGCCAGTGGAATGGCGCTATTTGGAGCACCCCCAAAGCGTTGCCAGCCGGAATTAACTCCAGTGTCGACGACCAATATTACACCCGTAGCGGCGACGGCATGAGCGGCTTTTTAGTGAGCAACCGGCCGGGACCGAACAACCTGAAAAGCAAAACCTGTTGCGACGACATCTATGCCTGGGAAATCGAGCGCATTAAGGTGGACCTGATGGCCACGACATTCCGGTTTAAGAAAAAGGACGAGAAAACAAATCCGCCGCTCGAGGGCTGTACCGTTCAGGTCATCGATGTGACCGATAAAAACCCGTTGAATGTCGATTCGAAAACCAACGCCGCGACAAATGATTTTGCGTTCACTTTGCTGCCCGATAAGTCCTATCAGGTCATAGCCGAACGCGAAGGCTATCTGCCGGACACCGTAGCGTTTAATACAACCGGCGTTAAAAAATCGATAACGGTTCAGAAAAAACTAACACTGCGTGCGAAACGGCCGCCAAAACCGCGCGTGGTTCGGCGCGACGAGCCGATCCGTTTGAATAATATTTATTACGATTTTGACAAAGCGGATATTCTCCCCGATGCTGAGAAAGACCTGCAATTCCTGGTCAACCTGATGAACCAATACCCCGATATGAAGATCGAATTGTCGTCGCACACCGACGCCCAGGGCCGGGATGATTACAACGAGAAATTATCCCAGCGGCGTGCAGATAGCGCTAAAGCCTGGATGGTTGCCAAGGGAATTGCGGCCGACCGGATCGTGGCAGTCGGTTACGGGGAGAAATTTATCCTCAATCGCTGTAAAAACGGGGTGGATTGCACGGATGAAGAACACCGGTTTAACCGACGTACCGAATTTAAGATTCTTTCGGGGCCAACTACTATTACGATAGAAGAAGAAGTGCCTGCCGATCAATAATTTGTTGTCGCCCACAAAGGCACAGAAGGATCATAAACGATCCATCATCTGTGACCTTTGTGGGCGAATCTTTCTTGCTACTGCAGAAGGGTAAAAGACCCTGACACAAGGTCGATGGTTCCATCCCGCCATTGGGTTTCAGCCCAAAAGATATACACGCCTGGCGGGCAAAGTTTCCCTTTCCACAGTCCATCCCAGCCGTCGGCAGGATTGTCAGCTTCCATATTTTCCCGTTCAAAAATAATTTCGCCCCAACGGTCGACGATCCACAAGTGGTTGATTTTCTGAATTCCTGGCCCGGTGCTGATAAAGAACCGGTTGTTGGGCGAAGGGGCGTCAGGTTTAAATACATTCGGGGCATACCAGGGCGGTTTGCGCGACACCTTGATCCGGATGTCGTCGCTCAAACGGCAACCGCTGACATCGGTAGCCGTCAGGGTGTATTGCTGGTTGGAAAAATAAGGTTGGCAAACCGGCAGGCAGTCGACATCAGTACAGGGTAGAGCAGGGGACCATTCGAGGTCGACAGGTTGGAAACTAAACAACGGAGAAAGGCATGCGCTGTCGCCGGCGCTTAATTCCAGATCGTCGCCAAGGGAAATCCATAAATCCCGAAAAGACAGCCGGATGTTCACCAGGGAGTCGCATCCGGATACAGATGCATGGGAAAGGCGCTCAAGGCCGGAGCGGTTGTTTCGATCGTAACGATTTCCGTTGATCACCAGGAAACTATCCGGACAAAGCGTGTCGGTTAATTCACTGTACGGCAAGGGCTGAACGTGCAAATTCACCTCGATGGTACTATCACAGCCGCTTTGTGATCCGGCCGAAATAAGTTCCACCCCTGCCGGGTGAAAGGCATCATACACTTTTCCGTTCACCCATAAGGTGTCGCCTTCACAAAGGATCTGATCAATTTTGAGCATACCCTTATCCAGAAAGGTGAGATTCACCTCAATGATACTATCGCATCCGTTGGCGGCCCCGCCTTCTATTACTTCTTCACCAAAGGAAAATCCGGCATGGTAAGGCACGTTGTTCACCCAAAGGGTGTCGCCCTTGCACAGCGTTTGTTTTACCTGAAGAAGAGCCGGTTGCAAAAAAACAAGGCGTACTTCAATGATGCTGTCCATCCCATTTGCTGCAGCTCCGGGGAGCACCTCTGTGCCCGTAGGGTTGTCTGGCCCGTATAAGTGGTTGTTGACAACTAACAATTGGTTTGAACAGAAGGTATCGCGTAGGAAAAATACCTGAGCACTCAGGCGGCTGGCCAGGCTGATACAGGCGATCAGCAAACAGAGAGACCCGGTTCGGGCGAAATTGCACATGTAGTTTTCTCCGGTGGTTTGATAAATGCCAGGTAAAGGTACAGTGGAAAAGATGCCGCAGGCTCGTTGCTGGAACGGAATAGCCTGCGGCATCCTTGGTTGTAGTGAATCGTTTATTTATTACCCGTGGTGGTATTTCTACTCGTCTGCTCCAGCTGCTGCATCCGCTTCTCCAGGTCATTCAACCGGGTGAGTAAATCGCTGTTTTCTTTTTGCAACGATTCAATTTGGCCTTGTTGTTCCTGTATGGCTTTGACAGCCAATACGCTGAACCCGGCATAATTGAGCGACAAAAACCTGTTGCCGTCACGCGCCGAATTCTCCGAAACCAATTCCGGGAAGTACTGCTGCACATCCTGCGCGATAAAGCCAATGGATGCCTGAGAGCCTGCATTTTGTTGTTTGTACCGGTAGGTTACCGGGTTGAGCTGTTTGATTTTATCCAGAACGCCGGGCAAATCCGCAATGTCTTTTTTCAGCCGCCGGTCGGAAGGCGTATACACGCCAAAAGTACTGAACGCACCGGCCGGTATGGCTCCCAAAGTGCTGTTGTACAATACGAGGTTGCCGGTAACCGGATCAACCCGAAATTCCCAATTAGCCCCGCTGCTTGAGTTTTCAAGCATAAACCCGCCGGAGGCGTCATTGTGGTAAACCTTAAGCCGGGCAGCGCCATTAATCCCGCCAATGCCGACATTTGCGTTCAAACCGTCAATATAAAGGGCCTTGCCACCGGCAGTGGCCATGACGATGGATGAAGAATCGTTGGTTCCCATGGTCAGATAACTGCCTGACAGGCCCCAAAATGCATCAACATCGCCCGTACCGTTGACCAGCCCGATATATGGATCGGCGCCCTCAATACGTACCGCCTCACCATTAGCTTTTACATGCAATTTGCGTGCGGGTGCGTTGGTGCCGATCCCAACGTTTCCTGTATTGGCATTGTAGATATTGGTAGCGTTACCCGCCCAAAGCCCGATCCCGGTGTTGACCAATACCGTATCCAGATCAACCTGACTATTGGTGCCACTAATGGTCAAAATCTTGCCGTTCAGGCTCAGGTTTTGCAATTCATTGGTTGGATCGTTATCCGCATCGCCCGTATTGACAATCGTAAAATTGGGCGCCGAGCCGGTGATGTCGATGCCTGTGCCAGCCGCGTAGTGATTTGCGGAAGGCAAATTGATCATACCTCCGCCTTTAGACAACGAAAGGGTGTCTCCAGCCAGGGACAAGGTTTGAATTTCGTTGGTTGGATTGCTGTCGGCGTCGCCGGTATTGAAAATGGTGAAATTAGGCGCCGAGCCAGTGATGTTAATTCCTGTTCCCGCCGCATAGGCGTTACTGGGTGGGAGATTCACAGAGCCTCCGCCGCTGGACAAGCTGAGTTGGTTACCGACCAGCGACAGCGTCTGCAACTCGTTCGTGTTGCTCAAATCACCGGTATTTAAGATCGTAAAACTAGGTGCGCTGCCTGTAATATTTATACCGGCGCCGCTCGCGTACGTATTGAGCAGGACCGTGCCACCTCCATCGGAGAGCGTCAGTTGGTTTCCGGTCAGGTCAAGCGTTTGCAGCTCGTTGGTGTTGCTTAAATCGCCCGTATTGCTGATGGTCAGATTTGGCGCTGTCCCGGTTATCGTAATACCAGGGCCGGCCAAATAGGTGTTTCCGCCACCGCCGATGCCGATCAGGTCATCGGCCGGTGTCCAGGAACTGCCATTCCATTTCAACACCTGACCAGTTGCGGCGCTTTGTTGCGCCAGTTTCAGTGGAGTGGCTAAAACACCATTGCCCTCGAATTCAGGTGAGGATTCGATGGCTTGTACCCCCCAAGTGTCGTCGGCTTCTTCCCAAAGTACGCCATCCCATTTCAAGACCTGTCCGACTGTGGCATCTTGCTGAGCGATCCGCAGCGGATCGCCCGGCGTTCCGTCGCCGGCGATAGTTGGGTTGGTGACAACCACCTGACCGCCCCAGTCATCGCCGGTATTATTATCGTCGGCCGGTGTCCAGGAACTGCCATTCCATTTGAGCACCTGCCCCGGAGTCGCGCTTTGCTGAGCCAGTCCCAGTTCGTTACCGATGGTACCATCGCCGGTCAGGGTTGCATTCGTCAAGGCTGCTTGCGTCCCCCAATCATCACCTCCGGCGATATCGTCATCAGGCGCCCAAAGTACGCCGTTCCACTTCAATACCTGCCCGGGTGTTGCATTCTGTTGCGCCAGTTTCAGTGGAGTGGCCAAAACGCCATTGCCCTCGAATTCAGGCGAGGATTCGATGGCTTGTACTCCCCAAGTGTCGTCGGCTTCTTCCCAAAGTATGCCGTCCCATTTCAAGACCTGTCCGATCGTGGCGTCTTGTTGAGCGATTCGCAGCGGATCGCCCGGCGTTCCGTCGCCGGCGATGGTTGGGTTGGTGACAGCCACCTGGCCGCCCCAGTCATCGCCGGTATTATTATCGTCGCCCGGCGACCAGTTGCTGCCATTCCATTTGAGTACCTGTCCGGAGGTGGCGTTTTGTTGAGCCAGGCGCAACGGATCGCCGTTCGTGCCGTCACCGTCAATGGTCGGGTTAGTAACGGCGGCCTGCGTGCCCCAATTGTCGCCAACGTTGTTCCCTGGCACCCATGACGTTCCGTTCCACTGTAGCACCTGGCCGTTGGCAGCGCCTTGCTGGGCTATTTTGAGCGGACTAATGGCTGTGCCGTCGCCTGTGAGAGACGGCCCGGTAATGGCCACTTGTGCACCCCAGTTATCGCCATTGCCTACGTTGTCTACGGCGGGCGCCCAGGTGGTGCCGTTCCATTTGAGCACTTGCCCGTTAAGGGCACTCATTTGATTGATCTTGTCACCCGTTACCGCGCCATTTTGAATTTTAGTGGTAATTACGGAGTTGGTGCCCAACTCGAAACTGGTTACTGCAAACTGTTTAATTTGCAAATTATCGTAGGTGCCCGTGACATCGCCGTTGGCGATCGTAGTATTCAGAATATCGTCGAAAGGATTGACGTCGCCGCTGTTGGCAACGGTAAAGTTTGTGCCTACGGCGATCACATCGATGCCCACGCCGCCAATTATAGAAATGGAACCGATGTCGTCGGTAGCCGGCGCCCAGGTGGTGCCGTTCCATTTGAGGACTTCGCCACTGCTTGCGCTCATTTGACTGATCTTATCGCCTGATACTGCGCCGGCCCCAATTTTGGGTGTAGTGACGGCCGCGCTGGCCAGTTCAGTGGAACCTACCACATCGGGTTTGAGTTGTAAATTACTAAACGGGCCCGTGATATCGCCATTTGCAACACTGGCGGTGGTGATGTCATCGCTCGCATCGGTATCCCCCGTATTGTTCACGGTAAAATTAGGAGAGGTGCCGCCGATGTTGATCCCCGGACCAGCGGACAAACTGATCGTACCCAAATTATCTACCGCCGGCGCCCAGGTTGTACCGTTCCATTTCAACACCTGGCCGGCTGTGGCACCCATATTATTAAGTTTGACTGCTGTCACCGAGCCGTCTTGTAATTTGCTGGTCCCCACCGAATTGTCGGCCAGTTTGCTGTTGACTACCGCATTGTCAGCGATTTCACTTGTTCCTACCGCATTGTCGGCGATTTCAGGGCTCCCAACGGCATTAGCCTTGATCTGCAAGTTAGAAAAGGGGCCTGCCACATCGCCGTTGGCCTGTGTTGTATTGGTCACATCGTCGGATGCATCGGTATCGCCTGTATTCGTAATGGTAAAATTGACGCCATTTTGCGAAACATTGATACCTGCCGCCCCCGTAATGCCAACGGTGCTGGGTTGGGGCACAACGGTTTGTACGTCAGTAATTCGACCTTGCGCGTCTACGGTTACAACAGGAATTTGGGTTGGACTGCCATAGCTGCCGGGCGCTACTGTTGTGTTTGCCAGGCTGATCGTTCCGGTTGAACTGATAGGGCCGCCGGTCAACCCTGTGCCGGTATTGATCTCCGTTAACGTGCCAGGGTTGACTTTGTCGTCCTGAGGCACCCAGTCTGTTCCATTCCATTTCAAGACCTGTCCGGTTTGAGCCCCTTGTTGGGCTAAGTTGAGCGGGGTTCCGGTAGTGCCATCACCCGATAGGGCCGGAGCGGTCTTTACTGCTTGAGTTCCCCAGTTATCGCCTCCACCATTGGCTGCGGTTTGGGAATACAGGGCATAAGGAACGCTCATCAATTGCGTCGAGCCCAGCTCATCAAAGACATTCGGTGCAGTTTCCAGCGAAACGGTCAGAAATTTTGCGCCATTTCCCCAGTTGATCGTGTTAAAAACACCTTGCAACGGCGTGCCCTGGCCAATCACCAGATTGACCAACCCGAATTCATTGGTCGCCGAATTTTGTTTTTCAGAATAGGCCACCGGGCCATTGGGCGCCCCATTTCTGATCGTGAAAAGCAAGTTTACCGTTTGGTTGTTCAACGAGGCGCCTGTTCCATCGCGCACGATGCACTGGTAGTTAAAACCTTGGGGAGTGAATTGCGCTGCTGCACGCCAGTTAACCAACAGGGTAAAACAGCAAAAGACGAGAAAATGACGCGTTGTCATGGACCTTTCAGTTTTGGAATGTTCGCGAATAAAGAAAAGAATATTTGCCCTTTAAAATCAGTGCATTACAAACGCACGATGCGGGCGGTAGCGCTTGAGTGTGTGGAAGGCTCCTGCAACAGCAGCACATAAACGCCGGGCTGCCAGGAGCGGCAATCAAGTTGTGTGCCGTCGGGTTGGGTCAATGGAAAATCCGAGATGATTATCCTGCCCAGCAAATCGGTCACTGTTACCCGAAGCGTTTTGTCCGCTTGGGCCGCGTACCGGATGGTTAAAAAATCAGCTACCGGGTTTGGAAAAGCCTCCACCTGCCAATCGACGAAATCAGGCGCTTCGACGCTGACAATTCGCGTCTGTTCGGGCTGGTGAAACCCCTGCGTGAGGGTAAAGTCGCCGATCGTAAAGGTTGGAACAACCGCTTCCCCAACCGTGTAAGTAAAAATCAGTCCCTGTTGAAGAGCCGATTTTCCGGTGGAGGCGATGACTTGGTTGAAGAGGGTGGCGTCCTGCGCTGAACTGCAAACCAGCGCACAATGCCAGAGCATTGTGGTGAGTAATAATCGGTTCATGGATAAATGGATTGAAAAACGATTTCACAAAGGAAGGAGAATATTTGTTCGGATTCTAGTATTATTTTTAACGGATAGGCGACAGATTTTGAGTTTACGGTACTATTTGCCTTAGTTTTGGTCAAAAATCCATCAGATGGTGTTTCGAGTCGCGCTCTTGCTTGCCTTCCTTTCAGCAGCTTGCCCTGCGCTAAAATCACAACAACCGACAGAAGATCAAGTCCTGAAAAATGAAGATCGCCGCTTTGCGGCCATGATACTCCGGGATACCGGATTAATCCGGCCCATGCTGGACGATAGCCTTATTTATACCCACTCCAATGGTTTAACCGAAAGCAAAACGCAGCATTTGGTATCTATCGGTTCCGGCACGATCGTTTACCATAGCATGCGCCGCGAGCCGGGGGCCAAGGTGCGGCATTATGGTAAAACAGCCCTAGTAAACGGCAAGGTTAACGTCTCCGGTTTATTGAACGGCAAAGACTTTAAAGTGTTGTTGCAATATAGTGCGGTTTACCGCAAAAAACAGCACAGCTGGCTGCTCTTGAATTGGCAATCTACCCGGATACAAACGGAATAAGCCAGTACCTTTGCGCCGCCGCCGGCACACCGGCGGTTATTACCGGGTTTCCTTAACCAATTTCACCAGTCCTTGAATACAGCCACTACTTCCACCCGCTCCCAACCACTACTTCCGTCCGATATGTCCGGGATGGTCCCGCACGAAGTGCTGGAACGTGCGTTTCATTTAATGGCTACTGCCAAAGCCATGACCGAGATCTACGAAGCAAATTTCAAATTTGTTTCAAAATATGTCCACGCTACTTCCCGCGGGCATGAAGCCATTCAATTGGCGCTGGCGCTGCAACTCCTGCCGCAAGATTATATTTTCCCGTATTATCGCGACGACAGCATCCTCTTGGGGTTGGGTCTTCAACCCTACGAATGCATGTTGCAATTGATGGCCAAGCGCGACGACCCTTTTTCCGGCGGTCGTTCCTATTACTGCCATCCGAGTTTGCGTCGCCCGGATATGCCTAAGATTCCTCATCAGAGCAGCGCTACCGGCATGCAGGCTATTCCGGCTACCGGTGCGGCAATGGGCTTTTGGTACAAGGAAAAAATGCAGCTGCTGGACGCTGTGGAACAGGAAAATCCCCCCCTTGTGGTTTGTTCCATGGGTGACGCCTCGGTGACGGAAGGCGAAGTCAGCGAAGCCTTTCAAATGGCGGTATTGAAACGGTTACCCATCTTGTATCTGGTGCAGGACAACGGCTGGGATATTTCGGCAAATGCCCAGGAAACCCGGGTAACCAACGCCGCTCAATACGCACAGGGTTTCTCCGGTTTGGAGGCAATCAGTATGGAGGGCAACGACTTTGCCGCATGCTGGCTTGCGGTACAACGCATACTGGAAACCATCCGCCGTGAACGCCGCCCTTTCCTGCTGCATGCACGAGTTCCCCTGCTGAATCATCACACCTCAGGTGTGCGAAAAGAATGGTATCGCGACGATCTGGATGAACACCAGAAACGCGACCCGTATCCCATCCTGCGTAAGACGCTTTTAACATCCGGGTTTTCAGAAAAACAATTACAACGGATTGAGAAAGAGGCAAATGAAAAGGTGGCTGCTGATTTCGAGCAGAGCAAAAATGCAGAAGATCCGCGCCCCGAAGACTTGTATACCCATGATTTTGCCCCCACGACGGTTACGGTTGAGCGTGGCGAACGCAACCCCGAAGGGCGCGAGCCTAAAGTTATGGTGGATTGCGCCCTGTTCGCCATCGAGGAATTGATGCGGCAGCACCCCGAGTGCCTGTTGTACGGCCAGGATGTAGGCCGGCGCCTGGGCGGCGTTTTTCGCGAAGCGGCAACGCTGGCGGAAAAATTTGGCGATCACCGGGTATTCAACACACCGATTCAGGAGGCTTTTATCATAGGCAGCACGGTAGGGATGAGCGCTGTTGGCTTGAAGCCAATCGTGGAGGTCCAGTTTGCCGATTATATCTGGCCGGCATTGAACCAATTGTTTACCGAAGTCAGCCGGTCTTGTTATCTGACCAACGGCAAGTGGCCGGTAAGTTGTATCCTCCGGGTGCCGATCGGCGCTTATGGAAGCGGCGGCCCCTACCACAGCAGCAGCGTGGAAAGCGTAGTGGCTAATATCCGGGGTATAAAGATTGCTTACCCCAGCAACGGCGCCGATTTGAAAGGGCTGTTAAAAGCTGCCTATCATGACCCGAACCCGGTTGTCATATTTGAGCACAAGGGGCTTTATTGGTCCAAGGTGCACGGCACTGATGCGGCCCGGACCATCGAACCGGATGCCGACTATGTGATCCCGTTTGGCCGGGCACGGGTTGTGCTGACGGCACAACCGGAAAGGATCCGGGCAGGGGAATCGATCGGCGTGGTTACCTATGGCATGGGGGTTCACTGGGCGGTCAATGCAGCCAGCCAATATCAGGGTAGGGTAGAGGTGCTCGATTTGCGCACCCTATACCCACTCGATGAAACTGCCATGTTCGACCTTGCCCGCCGCCATGGCAAGGTATTGGTAATCACGGAAGAGCCCGTGAACAACACCTTTGCGCAAAGCCTGGCTGCCCGAATTTCGGACCAATGTTTTCAATGGCTGGATGCGCCGGTTCGAACGCTGGGAGCCGCAAACATGCCGGCAGTACCGCTAAATTCCACACTCGAACAGGAAATGATCCCGTCAATTGAAAAGACGGCGGTTGCTCTTGGCCAACTGTTGAATTGGTAACTATGCCGGCCCCAGGTTACCGCAATTCGTAGTCCAACGCATTCCAGGCGCCGCCGTTGTAGGCTTCCATTCCTGCGTTTTTCAGGATTCCGACCGCTGTTCCACTCCGGGCGCCCGAACGGCAAACGGCAATAATCGGCTTATTCTTCTTTTTTAAATCGGCGATCTTGCCTGTAATGACCTGCAAGGGGATGTTGACCGACTGCTTGATATGGCCGGCCCGAAATTCTTCCGGCGTCCGCACGTCTATGATAACGGCACCGGCGGCGGCCAGCGCTTTAAAGTCGACCTTGGGGCCGAAAAGTTTTTGCAAAAGACCAAACATGGATGGTGTGCTACGTGATTTTTGTGAATATGAATGGAGGCGCATGGCAGGCCATTACTGAACAGTAGGTTTTCCTGCCGAACGCCAGGCATTAATCCCTCCGTCGAGGTCGTATACCTGCCGGAAACCCATTTTTTGCATTTGCCTGGCAGCCGCGGCACTGCGTGCACCTGCAGCGCAGTATACCATAACCGGTTTGGATTTATCCAGTTTACCGATCTGCTGGGCAAAATCGGCATCGTGAATATCCATCAACCGGGCGCCCTGAAGATGGCCGGCTGCGTATTCCTCGGGGGTGCGAACATCGACCAATTGAACCGATTGATCCTGGGCGAGCATCGCGGCGAATTCGTTGGCCTGCAATACTTTCTGTGCAACAGCACCTTGTTGACCGCACGACAAGCCAATTAGGGCAAACAGAAAAACAAAAGTTATACGCATAGTAGTATATGATTTACAGTTATAAACGAGCAAATGCAGGACACCTCTTTTGGCCCGACCGGCGAAAGTCAGATTTTTTTGATGGCTCGGCATACGCTTAATCCAGCACTTGCTATCCTTTCAGCAAAGCGTCAGGCAAAGGCCTTCCTTGATTACCAATGCAAAACCCGGGCTTGGAGAACATGTACGGTTCCCTGTCGCGCACAAGCAGAAAATCGCGCGGCACCCCCGTCGCAGAGCGGTGAGATCACATGATCAGGATAGGACTTGCCCTCGGCTAAGCCGCATCGTTTGGACAACAGTCAAACAATCCGGTATTGGCTGAAAACAACGCAAAGGTGCGCCATTCCGGCAAAAATGCGCTTGGAAAAAATGCGGACTTAGTTGTACTTTTTAGGCGGCTCTGCAGGTCAGCGCTGTGTAATGGATACGAAAAAGTATTCGACCCCGTCGACCCGTTGTGCCCCAAAACGGTATTGGAACATTCTCCCAATGTAAAAATCCGGGTTTTCGGTCATACTTCCGTTGCTGTGCCGCTCGATGATTGATGCGCGCAGCGCTTTAAAATGCTCCTCGTTTAAGGTGAAAAAAGTCACGCTGTTGACTGTTTGGTTCCACCAGATCAGTTGTTCAAAAACCGGCTGCTGCCGAAAATTGGAGTTCCAACACTTGGTATAACTTTTAACGGTTGAACCTTTGCTGGTGAACTCGCTCCGCAAGTCATAGCCCAATTGAAGAATGTTGTTTTCTTTTTGATCAGCGTCAGAACGTTGAAGTGTCTGCAGATCAGCTAATCGGAATTCAGGACATTGGGCGGATGTAATGGCACAAGCAGCGATCGCGCCAAAAAGGATTAAGGTTGCTTTCATGCGTTGTTTTTTAGCCGCAAATGTATGACTAAAATGAACTATTTATGACCCGGGCCCTATTAATGCCTTGTGTTGAACAACATACAATATGAGTACTGTCTGTTAATCCAACCCCGACACTTTCATGGCTGAATCATGTAGACTAACTTTACCATAAAATTCACGGTATGAAAATTCGCTGCGAACAAAACAGCATCCGGCTACGGCTCCGGAAATCCGAGTTGGTGCAGCTCCGCGCCGAGCAATGGCTGGAATCGGGGATACATTTTCCTGATGGAACAGTGTTGACCTGGGAAATAGCGTTGGAAGACGATCTCGCCGAGATCAGTGCCACGTTTGACCAGGGCCGAATTGCGATAAAAATACCGGGTCCTGTGGCTCAACAGTGGATGGACTCCGAGACGGTCAGTGTTGAGCGTTTTATGCCTTTGGGTGATGACACCGCACTGCATGTACTGATCGAAAAAGATTTTCCATGCAAAGACCGTCCCGAGCAAGATACCAGTGATTTCTTCACTGAATTGGCCGAGGACCTGCCGCTTAAATGCTGATGCAGCAAAGGCTGAAATCAAGGGTGGGCGGCCACCCAGGTTTCGCCGTCTTCAAAAATTTCTTTTTTCCATATTGGAACGGTCTCCTTCAGGGTATCGATGCAAAACTGACAGGCCTCGAAAGCAGCCGCCCGATGCACGGCGGAAACGGCAATCACAACGGGTATATCGCCGGCCGCCAGCGTGCCGGTTCGATGGTGCATGCTCACGTGCAGGATATCAAATTGAAGCACTGCCTGCTCTGCAATTTTTTTCATTTCCGATATTGCCATAGGCTCGTATGCCTCAAAGTGCAAGCGCATTACCGCCTTTCCAGCCGTTTGGTTGCGTACAGTCCCGATGAATTCCACCTGTGCGCCGGCTGCCGGATCTGCCACAAATCGCCGGCAGGCTTCCACGAGCAAAGGAGTCGAAAGTAATTGAATATCTACCATGTTAGCCTCCGCTGACGGGTGGGATCAATGCGATTTCATCGTTTGGGTTCAAAACGGCTTCCGGCGACGCATATTCGGCATTAACGGCCACCAGTAGGGTGTTTAGGCGGGAGAGTGCAGGGTAACGGGTCCGGAGTTGCTCCTGTACTTGCCGCACATTCGTGCCGGGCGCCAACTCGAGCTCCAGGCGAGCGGCGCCTGTAATGTCCCGGACGATGCCGAAACTGAGCACCTGTATCTTTATATATGCCGCCATAAGATGTTTATTCCTGCGTAGAACACCAATAATGCGGTTAGGTTTCGCACCAGTATCTGCGGCGAGCGGCCAGCACTCCAGTTTGCCCCCACCTGTCCACCCAGCCATACCGCGACTAAAAGGGGCAGGGTCAGGCGCCATTCAATTTCGGGGCGGCGGATCATCTGGCCGGCCAGACCCGATGCCGACTGGCAAAAGATGAAAAGGCTGGCGGTGGCCGCTATCACCTTGGGCCGGTCCCAACGGATCAGATGAAGCAAAGGCGCTAAAAAAATGCCCCCGCCGATACCTGTCAGTCCAGCCAAAAACCCGAGCCCGCCACCGATACCGGCATTGGCAGACGCGGCCAGTTGCACCTCGTCGCGCAGAACGCTTCGCGGATGATTCTGAAACCACATGGCCAGAGCTGCAACCACAAGGCTCGCCCCCAACAGCAGAAAGAACAACTGCTCGCTCAATTTCAGGTAGCCGCCAATAAATGCCATGGGAATGCCGGATAACACCAAAGGGAAGCTTTTGCGCCACTTCAAATGGTCTTTCCGCCAAAAGATCATCAGGTTGCCGCTCACCACAATTAAATTACACAATAACGCCGTTGGCCGCAGGGTAGCCATCGGTACACTGAACAGCGCCAAAACGGCCAGATAACTGGACCCCCCGCCGAATCCAACCGATGCATAAAGGGCGGCAATTGCAAAAAAAAGCACAAGCAGTTCGAGTTCCATCGCAGTGCAGCATAAATACCTGTAGGGCAAAGATCGTGTTTTCGAGGATTCGCTAATGATGCGGGACAATCTCCGGGCGGTTGCTTCTGAAAAATAATTTCAAAATTTACTCAGACATAAATTCCGCAACAGGGAAATCAATTTTTAAAATCCAAACAACACTTTTAGTATTTTTGAAACTGATTTTCAGCACATTAAACCGTATTTTATCACGGAAATCCGGTCGGCAGGAAGGGCAGGGTAGTGCCGACATTGGCTCGATGCCAAACTAGCCGGGGCAATTTGCAACTGCTACAAGTTTGTCTATTTTTGGAGCAGAAATAAATGGGCATGACAGAATTTACACATTTAGATCCGGCCGGTCGACCTGCGATGGTGGATGTGAGCGAAAAACCGGCAACCCGTCGCACGGCAAAGGCCAGGGCCGTTGTGATACTGCCTCCTGATGTCTTGCAACACCTTCAATCCGGGGAGATCAACACACCGAAAGGCGCTGTTTTCCAAACGGCTATTCTAGCCGGGGTCATGGCATCAAAACAAACCAGTGCGCTCATTCCGCTTTGCCACCCGCTTGGCCTCGATATTTGCGCCGTCAATATTTCGGTCAATAACCGGGATGAAGTGGTGGTTGAGTGTACAGCGGGTAATACGGGCAAAACGGGGGTGGAAATGGAGGCACTCACCGGCGCAAGTGTAGCCGCCCTGACCATCTATGACATGTGCAAGGCATTTTCGCATCAAATAGTAATTCGCGAAATTCGCCTGCTGGAGAAAACCGGGGGCAAAAAGGATTATTTCTTTGAAGGAACGGTCTGATGTTACCCGTCTCCAGATCTTTTCTCTGCAGCAGGTACCCATTTTGCAGAATCCATCCATATAATCTCCGCACTCTTTTACATTTGCTCTTCTGGAAATTAACAATTCGGTCCCCTGCATGACATAATACAGTCCGCTTCCAGGCGTTTTCGGGTTCGACACAAAACGTTTATCCTACTTTAAAAACTACCACTATGAGTGAAAATCAAAATTCGCGCCTTTACAGTATTGTTGTCACGGTGATGTTAGTCCTTGCCGCTATTTTGGGCTGGTTTTTCTGGCAAAAATCGCGCTCCATGATGTCGGAAAGTACCCAACGACAACAAACCCTCGATTCCCTCAGCCTCGTCAAATCGAATATAGAGCACGATCTGGACAGCTTGTCGTTGGCATATTCCAGCCTGAGGACGGAAAATGAAAACCTGCAAGGGAAGGTGACCAATACGGCGGCCTTAGTGGAACAAAAAGAGATTACGATCCGCCAGATCAAAGCGAGCACCGCCAAGAACCTGGAGGACCTTCAAAAACAGGTGGCCGATTTGCAGCGGGTAAAAACGGAATATGAAACCATTATAAGCGTGCTGCGGCAGGAAAACACACAGCTAAAAGAAGAAAATGAACGGCTTACGGGCGAAAATGCCCAACTAAAAGGCGAAAAGGAACAATTGAGCGGCCAGGTGACCGATCTGGCCAAACAACTGGAAGAGCAAATCCGGAAAACGCAATCCGCAACATTTAAAGCCACCTCGTTCCGGGTCGAAGTGGAACGCCGTAACGACAAATTGACCACGAAGGCCCGGCGCGCGCGTGAATTGCTAGTGAGTTTTGACTTAGCCGATGTGCCCCAATCCTACCAGGGGCCACAAAAACTCTACCTGGTCATTACTGACGATAAGGGTAACCCAATTATGACTAAAAATCCAACGAAGGCGACCATTTATGCCCCAACAGGCCCGGTGGAGATACAGGCACAGCAAGTCAAACAAGTGGTGCTCGACACTACCCAGCGCATGTCGTTCGTACATCAACTGGAAGACAAGTTGAAATCCGGCAACTATGTGGTTGCGATTTATTGCGATAAAGGACTGTTGGGAGCTTCCAGTTTCCGGTTGTCCTGAGGATAAAAATTTGTTCGTCAACCGGCTGCGATCAAATTTGATCTCCCGGTTTCGCCAACCAATTTGCTGACAAAAAAGTGTGGAGGCGAACGGATTCCACACTTTTTTGTTTTTCGTTTGACAATACGATGGAAGAGCGGCCCAAAACACAGGAACAGCCAGCACCCCCCGAGGTGCCAGGAGCCGCCCGCGGCGGACAAATCTTGCGCCGCATTGTGCGCCGGCTGGAGAATGTGGCGTTTGTGGGCACGCTGATCCTGATCTTGCTGTATTTTATTCTTCAGTCGTCGGCAGTTCAGAATTGGTTGATCGGGAAAATCACCGGCTATTTATCTGCCGAATTGGCGACTACCATTCAAATACGGCACGTCGATATTTCCTTTTTCGACAACCTGGTACTGGAAGGCTTTTTTGTTGCCGATCAAAAGGGCGACACCCTCCTGGCGGCGGAGAGCTTCAAAGCCGGCCTGAATTCCAATATCTTCTCCTTACTTTCCAATAAGTTGGAATTCAATGAAATAAGTCTTGACCATGCCCGGTTCAATATCCGCCGCTTGGAAGGAGAGGCCGAAAATAATCTCCAGTTTATTATTGACTATTTTACAAGCCCCACGCCAAAACCGAAGACGAAACCGTCGCCCTTCCGCGTGCGTGTTCAGAATCTTCGATTGCACGATGTTCAATTTTTACAGGAAGACAAGGTCAAAGGGCAGCGAATGGTTGCCGCCATTCAGGATGGCAATATCCGGATCAATAACCTGGATCTTGCAGCGAACCGGATCGATATACAGTCGATCCAATTCGACGGGGCCTCCTTTGCCATAGCTGACTTCCCGGGAACACCCGAACCCGCGGAACCGTCGCCCAAGGCGCTTCCGGTGTCGAATAAGACCGACGCCAAGCAGGCCCCGAAAACGCCGCCTTTTCAAGCCATAATTGGCCATTTGTTGTTGAAAGAAGGCAAATTTACCCTGGACAAATATGATTCCACGCCTGCGCGGGACTCGGCCCTGTCGATCATGGATTATAACCATCTCAGCGTCCGGCAGATCGGCGTAGAGGCCGACAGTATTTATGCCGATGCCGATCTTGTTTTTCGCGGCCAACTGCGCCATCTCGCAGCGCGCGAACAATCCGGATTTAACTTAGTACACCTGGAAGCCAAACAAGTTGCCGTAAGCGATACTCTTGCTGCGCTTTACGACATGCGACTGGAAACGCCGGGGAGCGTTTTGGGCGACACCCTCGCCATGCATTACGCTACCTACCGCGATTTCCGGAATTTTAATAATAAAGTGTCGATGGAGGGCAGGTTCACGGCGGGCTCCAGGGTTCAATTGGGCGATATCATGTATTTCAGCCCCGCTGTGGAACAAAATTCCTTCTTCGTGAACAATCGTCAGCAGGTTGTTGAAATTGCCGGGAAGGTAAATGGGAAGGTGAACCGGCTTAATGGCCGAGACCTTGAGATCCGCCTGGGCAACGATACCTACATTTCAGGCAACTTCGACGGTAATGATATGGCAGAGGGCAGCGACCGGATACGCTTATTGTTTGATTTTAAGCAAGTTCGCTCCAACATGCATACGTTGCGGAAAATCATCCCGGAGCTTACCGCGCCGGAATATTTCAACCGCTTGGGTAACATCAACTTCGACGGCACTTATCAAATCTTTTTTAGCACCAACCATATTTTAAACGGCAACCTGATCACCGATATCGGGTATGGAAACCTGGACATGAAACTCGACCTGACCGGCGGACGGGAAAAGGCCACATACTCCGGGTTTCTGAACATGAATGATTTCGATATGGCGAAATGGACCGGAAACAGCGATTTTGGCCAATCGGCATTCCGGGTGAAGATTGATGATGGCAATGGTCTAACGCTCCGGAACCTCAAGGCTAAATTGACCGGGGTATTGGATTCCTTTTATTTCCGCGGCTACAATTATCAGAATGTAGAAATGAACGGGGTCTTCGATAAGGCCTTATTTGACGGCAAGTTAAATATAGAAGACCCCAACATTGATTTCACGTTTGACGGCACGGTTAACCTGAAGGATTCAATACCCGAATACGACTTTAAAGCCGATCTGCGCCGCCTGGACATGGGAGCACTCAACCTGGTGAATGAAGATTGGGTGTTGTCGGGCAAAGTTCAAAAACTCCGGCTTGTGGCCCAGAATTGGTCGGACCTTCGGGGTGCGGTAGTGCTGCGCGATTTTAGGTTGATCCAGGATAAACAATATGTGCACCGGATCGATTCGCTCACCTTCGCCGCTTCCAATCGGCCCAATGGGGACCGATATTTTATTTTACTTTCGGATCTCGCAGATGGAGTGCTGGAAGGCCGGTTCGAAATAAACAACATGGCCAAGAACGTCATCCGGTTTTTCCATCAATACTACCCGGAAATGGTTGGCCACGCTTACGGCCAACCGATAGTTGACTCTTCGGCCCTGACCGACAATTATAAGATCAATCTTCAAATAAAGAACACCCGAAACCTGACGGCGCTTTTCGATCCTGGTTTGGACACCATCCGAAATTTGAATTTCAGGGCCAGCATAAGTACCGCTACGGGTATCTCTATGATAAGGCTGCAAGTGCCGCGAATCCGCTATGACGGTGTGGAAGGCAATGGAATTGATTTTGTCTGGAACGGTTCCGGCAGCCAGGGCGACTACAATCTGGATATTCCCCAGGCGCTGCTGGCAAATGGACAACAATTGGCCCGGCTGCACCTTTCGGGTAAGGCGGAAAAGCAGGAGGTCGCTTTCACCATCTCTACCGAGGATACGACCTCCATCATTCAGCGGATTAACCTGAATGGGGTGCTGTCGACCATCGATTCGCTTTGGCAGGTGCATTTCAATACTTCGGAAATCACCTTGTTCGGCGATCAATGGCTGATGGATGAGGACAACTATCTACGCTTTTCATCGACCTATTTTGACGCCAGGAATTTTGACCTGATGAACAACCTGCAGCGTATCGTAGTGGATAGTTTTAACGAGGGTAGGGGGGCGCGCCTATCGCTGGCCAATTTCGATCTGAATTTTCTGGAGCGATTCTGGAAACCCGACAACCTGCAATACAGCGGAAAAATTTATAACCTCGACTTTGAACTACAGGATTTATTCGGCCTCAAGAACCTCGAGGGATACATAACCACCGATACGATCTTTATCAATCAAAAGCCGTATGGAAAGCTGATTGGCAATATGGAGCTAAAGGATTTGAATTCGCCGCTTTGGTGGCGGGTCTTTCTGAGCGATAAGGAGAACCATCAATTGCGCGTATTAGGTGCGTGGGCCCCCAATGATGAGATGCCGCAAACCATTGATGAATTGGGGGAAATCCAGCCCGGAGAATTGCAAACCCAGATCACAGCGCAGGATTTCCCCATGGGCGTGCTGGAGCTATTTATCCCAGACATATCAAAGACTAACGGCAAGATTAACCTTGACGTCAGGCTGGGTGGTCCGTTTACCCGGATTGGCATGAACGGGAAAGCCCAGGTAGACGGTCAATTCCAACTGGATTACCTCAAAGCCATGTTTTACATTCCCAACCAAACCATCACGCTGACGGAATATCAACTATGGGCGGATGGCGACACGATATTGGATGCCCAACAACACAAGGCCGTGATTCGGGGCGGATTGCGCCACGATCATTTTAACGACTGGCGCCTTGATTGTGATATTCGTACCTTAGGCAACAACTTTATGGTTTTGAACACCTTGCGCGAAGATAATTCGATGTATTACGGGCAGGGAATTGGCAAATTCGAGGCGAGATTTTCGGGTTCATTCAGCCGGACCAATATTTATATCGATGCAGAAACAGGGCAGGATACCCGGCTCTACATCCCGCTTTCCTCCAAAACCGACATCCAGGACGCCAGTTTCATCACTTTCCGGGATAAGAATGACGATGTAGATAAAAACACGTTTAAAACAAAACGTTTTGTTTTGGGTGATTTGAAAGGCCTGAACCTGGAGATGAACCTGACCATTACCGATGCCGCGGAGGTGCAACTGATCTTTGACGAGCAGGCTGGCGATATTGTGAAGGGTAGGGGAGAGGGCGACATCCGGCTGACCATCAGCCGGGAGGGCGAGTTTAAAATGTATGGAACGTATCAAATCCTCCGGGGCGAATATCTGTTTACACTTTTGAATTGGGTGAATAAGCCATTTACCGTTGCGGAAGGCGGGACGATCATCTGGTATGGCGACCCCTACGGCGCGCAGATTAGCCTGGACGCTACTTATGAGGAAAATACATCGTTATACAACTTGCTGCGCGACGAATTGATTGCAAGTAATAATAACCTGAACGCAGAAGCCACAAAATCGACCCGCGCAGTAGTCACCATGCACCTGAAAGGAGATTTGTTCAAGCCAAACATTTCCTTCGACCTGAACTTTCCTAACACTATTGGCCAACTTAAATCACTGGTAGACAGCAAGTTGTCACTCCTTCGACAAGACCAGAACGAATTGACCCGGCAAGTTTTCGGGTTAGTGGTCGTCGGTTCATTCCTGCCGCCGTCCGGCTCCTCCAGCAGCGTGCAAAGCGGCGATTACCTGGCGTCGGCGTTTAACACGCTCACACAAGTATTGAGCAACCAATTTTCGAGTTACCTCACAGGCCTGGCTTCGGAGTGGTTCGGCGGAACAGTGTCCAGTATCGATTTTGATATTGCCTATAATGAGTATCGCAACCAGACCGATCCGAGTCAGGCGAACTTGACGCAGATCGGCCGGGAATTACAAGTGCGCCTGACAAGCGGATTCGTGAATGACCGGATCACCGTGCAATTGGGTTCGCAGTTTGGTTTGGGCCAGCCGGGCGCCGCTTCGACAAATGACGGCTTCCTGGGTGAGGACGTTACCATTGAGATACAACTGACTCAAAACCGGCAATGGCGGCTGAAAGTGTATCAACGTACGGAGCCGGATATTGCGGGTGGCGGAGCGCGGCGGTCGCGTTATGGGTTTGGTATTACATTCCGGAAAGATTATGACACCTTTAGCGATCTGATGAGCGGCGTTACCGGATGGTTGCGAAAGAAAAAGTAGGGTCGTTATTAAACAACCAATTTGTCCTATAATTTATATTATGTTAAATAACAGATTTTCAACTCTCCTTTGAAGATCGCCAAAAGCCAATAACTTTGCGCGGCATTTTTTCTTCAAACCGGTATAATTTGACGGGCTGCGCATTACGCCCTGTTTTTCAATGAAAAACACTTATTTTGACCTGGTCGCCCAGACTTTCGATTTCCCTCAGGACGGATTTAGCCTCAAAGACAATCGCCTGCTCTTCAACGACATCGACATTTATGAATTGGTGCAGAAATACGGCTCTCCATTGCGACTCACCTATTTACCGAAAATTGGAGAAAAAATCCAGACCGCCCGCAAACTCTTCCGCGATGCCATCCAGCGGCACAATTACAATGGCAAATACATTTACTGCTACTGCACCAAGAGCTCGCATTTTGCCTTTGTACTCAATGAAGTGCTGGAAAACGGAACACAACTAGAAACGTCTTCCGCTTTTGATATCGATCTGATCTGGCGGTTGTACAAACTGGGTAAAATCAACAAAAGCACGACGATTGTCAATAACGGGTACAAACCCCTGCCCTACGCACAAAAAATTGCCCGGCTCATCGACGAAGGTTTCCAGAATGTCATACCGGTCTGCGACAACGAAGGCGAACTGGATCTGTATGCCGGTCTGATCAAAAAGCAAACGTTCAACGTCGGCATCCGGATGGCCACGGAAGAAGAGCCAAATTTTGAGTTTTATACGTCGCGGCTGGGAATTCGCCAAAGTGAAGTACTCAATTTCTACCAGGGCAAAATCGCCACCAACCCCAGGTTCGAACTCAAGATGCTCCATTTTTTTGTCGATACGGGCATCAAAGACTCAATCTACTATTGGAGCGAGTTGAAAAAAGGGATAAAAACCTATTGCCAGTTGCGGAAGGTCTGCCCTACCCTCACCTGCCTGAACATCGGCGGAGGCATGCCAATCCGGAATTCCCTCGGGTTTGAATACGATTATCCGTACATGGTAAATGAAATCATCCGGCTGACCAAGGAGTATTGCGACGACGAAGGTGTTCCAGAGCCCGATATTTACTCCGAATTCGGCAAATACACCGTTGGTGAAAGCGGAGCCACTATTTTTTCCGTGATCGGGAAAAAGCAACAAAATGACGCCGAACAGTGGTACATGCTTGATAATTCACTGATCAACACCCTGCCCGACAGCTGGGGTATTAAGGAACGCTTTATTCTCCTGCCTATCAACAATTGGAACAAAGAATACCAAAAAGTGAATATTGGCGGCATCAGTTGCGACAATGCCGATTATTACAACTCGGAGGCGCACATCAACCAGGTATACCTGCCCGTTTACGAAGAAACCGAGCCGCTCTTTATCGGATTTTTTCACACTGGTGCGTACCAGGAGGCCCTGAGTGGGTATGGCGGGCTGAAACACTGCCTCCTCCCCTCCCCCAAGCATATTCTGATCGACAAAAACTACTACGGTGAGTTTACCGATTGGGAAGTTTTCCAAGAGCAGGATGCCGATTCCATGCTGCGGATACTGGGGTATGATTCTCCATACGCCTCCTAACTAATTGATTTACAGACTCCAATGCCCCAGATACTTCAAAAATAATTTGGTGAGATTTTCGGCGTCGGAAATGCCGCGGTGGTGCATGCCGGTGAAGAGAATTCCTTCTCCCTCCACTGCTTTTCGCAGCCCGACCGATCGGCGTACCCGCTTGATGTTCCGGTACTGTTCTTTCAGGTTCACATGATGGTCCGTCCACGATGCGTCTAACCGGTGGAGATGACAATCGTGGATGAACATTTTTTTATCAAATGACCCCCAGGAACACAAGACATAATCTTCTTCGTCGATCCGCGCCCAATCCAGGAATTCTTCGATTACCTCCGGAAAATTCCGGGCCCTGTTGATATCCACCTGGTCAATATTTGTGAGTTGCCGGCAAAAAGGCGACAGCACCGGATGTACAACGGGCCGAATAAAGCGGTTAAATTTCCCCCGTACCTCGCCGTAATGGTTTACACGAAAAGCGCCAATTTCAATCGTTTCCTGCACATATCCGGGCGGCATATTTTCCCAACAAGTGGCTTCCAAATCATAAATGATGAAGTTTTTCATCGTGAGCTATCCAATTTCACGTGTTGACACTTACCGTAAGCCGAAGAAACGAAGCATGCTCCAAATCCACAACCTGAACCGGCCTTTCTGCGAATCGTAAAAAAACTGTTGTTCCAAACGGGGATCAACCGATTTTGTTTTGGGATGATGCATCGGAAATCGCAGTGCCCCCGCCGCTTTCCGGGCCAGCACGTTGTTTCCGGTGGTATTGGTAGCCCCGGCCTCCCCTATCCCGATATTCTGAACGAGGTTTGTTTTGGGAACTATGCATAAACCGTTGTTTATCAGTATACTATAAAACCACTGATAATCCCAGGTCCGGTTTTTACCCATCCGGGTATCTTGAAATTTTGCCCGTAGGTACGCTTGCGATCCGGCACTGATCCAGGGGTGTCCAAACGGATAGCGCCCGGTATAATTATCCAGGTCACTTATGGCAAAATCTATTTTCTCCCAAGCCCTCCGCCAGGTAGCCCAGCCCCAAATAAATGAAAAACGGGAGAACATGTAGCTCGAGTCGCTGCCGGCCAAAACAGATTCGCTGAGATTGGAACAACCAATATGCATGACCGCATCATCGTCCTGATACTTGAGCAATAACTCTTCGCAGAAACGGAACATTGAAATATCCGGCAGGCAATCGTCTTCAAGGATAATCCCCCGGGTCTCCTGTCGGAAAAACCAGTTAATCGCATCATAAACGCCGTCCCGCAATCCATAATTGGCTTCCCGAAACAAGGTGTGCAATTCGAACCCTGCCGCTTTATCCCGAATGATGCGCCGGACTTCGGCGACCCGCTCCGACTCCCCCGGTACCTGGCTACGCGGGCCATCGCAATGTGCATATATCCGGGTTGGTGCGGCCATGCGAATTTGCTCGAGCACACGCCCGGTTTTTTCTGGTCGATTAAAAGCAAGCAGCAGGACTGGGACAGAACAAGCCATGAAATTTATCGAGAAAGTTCAGAGTTTTGGGCCAAAAATACATGAAAGTATTGCTCTTAAACACCTATTTGCATGGTGGCGCCGGAATTGCCTGCCGGCGTTTACAGGCTGCTTTGCTGGAATCGGGCGAGTCGGCGTCGCTGCTGACGCAAGATGCACTGCGCGCAAACTGGCCTTTTTATGCGGAGCGACTTTCTTTTTTGCCGTTTGAACGCGATAAATCGGTGCGATTTTCTTTTTCCCTGGCCAATTTTGGAAGGAACCTGACGCGACACCCGATGGTCCAACAAGCAGATATCCTGCACTTACACTGGATCAATCAGGGTTTTTTGTCGCTGGGAAATATCCGGCAACTGGGCGCCCTCGGCAAACCCTTGGTATGGACCTTGCACGATATGTGGGCCTTTACAGGTGGTTGCCACTACAGCGGAGGCTGCCTTCACTTCCAGCAATCATGTGGTAATTGCCCCTATTTGCGCCAGCCGGGAAAAGGAGATTTATCGTACCGGATTTGGCGGCGTAAACAATCGCAGTTTCCGGATAATATTCAGTTTGTCACCTGCAGCGAATGGCTGGCAGGTATTGCGCGAAGCAGCAGTTTGCTGAGCCGGTATCCGGTGCGCGCCATTCCCAACCCAATCGATACGCGCGTATATCAACCGGCGCCAAATTCCTTGCGGACTGAATACCGTGCGAAATTGGGTATTGCAGAGGGGGCTAACGTCTTATTGTTTGTGGCGATGAAGGTAACGGACACGCGAAAGGGATTTTCATTTTTGCTCGACGCGCTGAATCAATTACGGCAAGACCAGCCCGGGCTGCCGATTGAATTACTCGTTTTAGGCAGGTCCACCCCGGAAGCGCTGGCTGCGCTCCCCTACCCTGTCCATGCCCTGGGCCTGGTGCAAGACGAGTTACAACTCGCCCAGATATACAATGCCACGGATCTGTTTGTTATCCCATCGCTTGAAGACAACCTGCCCAATACGGTCATGGAGGCATTGGCCTGCGGCACACCGGTTGTCGGATTCCAAACAGGAGGCATTCCTGAAATGGTAGAGCACCTCAAAACAGGATACATTGCGCCGCAAGGCGACAGCAAAGCCTTGGCAACGGGCATTGCATGGGCGCTAACCAACGAAAAAACACCCTTATCCGAACTGCAACGTGCTGCACGCCAAAAAGTGGAGGCGCGTTACACCAATGCGGTGGTTGCCCGGCAGTACATCGAAGTATATGAACAGGTTTTGAAAAATCGGGATGCCCGTCACTAGCCCTGTTTATCGCTTCTTTTTCCCCGGTTTTTCCCGCACTGCTGCTTGTCTGGCCGGTTTTTCCTTCCCCGGCCGTGCCACGTCCACCAGGCGGTTTGGGTCAGCCAGGGTATGACTCCGGTACCACAAAACCAATGCACCGGCGAACAGCAGTAGCACCAAGGCTGATAGGATCATGGCAATCTTTTCTCCGAGGGAAAAGGACTTGGGCTCGAAGCGCATTTCCAGTTTCATGTTTTGCCCGGCAGGAAGCCGCATTGCCCGCAGCAGGTAATCGGCCTTAATGAAATCGGGAGCAGGTTGCCCGTTCAGGTAACACTTCCACCCTTTTGAAGGCGGATAATAGATCTCCGGGAAGACGGCTAGTTGTTCTTGTTGCGCCGAATACTCATACTCCATTTTTGCCGGGTGGTAATGCACCAAATCAATGCGGGCTGTACTGTCCGGTTGCAAATTGAATCCTTTCAATGCGCCGGCATAAGCCTCCTGGATCACCGCAGTATCCTTTGGATGTAACTGGCGCAGCGCCTGCAACTCGGCGTCTGCATTCGGCACAACGTTGAAGTGGCGCACAAACCACGCATGACCACAAGCCTCTGGGTTCCGCATGACCTCGCCTTTTTGCGAGACGATGTATTTGCCGTTGAACATGCCTACGATTTGCAGGCTGTTCGCCAAACCCGGTACGAGAAAAGAGTCCACCACTTCCTGATACCGCTGCAACTTGGCGGCATGGTAGCCGCTCAGGCTCTTGTGAAAATAGGATGTAATAGCGTTTGAAGTAATACTGCCGCGTGCGAGGTCCAGTACCCGGTAATGGATGTCGTTATCCTGTTTGATTTGCTTGTCGAATTCCTCTTCCTGGGGAGGCGCCAAAGCGGTTCGCTTGCTTTCGTATTTATCCGGGGTAAGGGTGCGCGTAGCCACCATCCAATGATCGGCCAACGCTGCTATAGCAATCAGGGGTACGGCAACTACAGCTTTCATCCGGCCTTGCAGATAGAGCCACAATGTGCCGGCGCCAATGGCTATAAAAAATAACGAACGCAATACATCATTGCGCAACATGGTGGCGCGATCTTCCCGCAACAATGCCAGCAGTTCAGGACTTTGGTCCAGCACGTTGTCGTGGTTGCCGCTTGTACCGCCGGTCATCCAGGCCAATAAACACCAGCCCGCAGCGAGACCGGCTGCCCCTATCAGGGCGGTTCGTTTTCGAGTGGTATCCACGCCCGCATCCATAAACTGTTGAAGGCCCAAGGCCGCCAGAAGTGCAAAACACAACTGGGCTACCCCCAGGGCCATGGATACGGCTCTGAACTTATTGAACATGGGCAATACGTCGTAGAGCAAAAAATTCAGCGGAAAATCCTTGCCGAGTGCCAACGATACCATAAACAGTCCGCCGCCCGCCAACCAGTACTTCGGCGCGCCAGGTACCAACCAGGCGCCCAGAAAGAATAAAAAACAAACAATGGCGCCGAAATAAATGGCTGTTCCCACAAACGGCTGATTCCCGGTGTAAAATAAACCGCCAATTTGGTTGCGGGCCTGCGGCGACACGGCCTCGTACAATTTCGTGTTTTTATACGTCTCCACCCCACCGCCGCCGGCGTAATGCGGAACGATCAGCGTGCTGATCTCATCCCAGCCATAACTCCAGCCGAACAGGTAATCTTTGTCGAGGCCGTCGCCTTTCGATGCCTTTTGCTGCAATTCTGATTTGCCGCGGATGGTCTCCTGCGCATATTCGTACGTCGACCAAAGCCGCGACAAATTGGAGCCAAATCCCAAAACAAAGGCTAACCCTAATACTACCACTGCTTTGATCCATGCCGTTAGCGTCTTTCCCCGGATTTCATCGATCAGTTTGGCCAGCATGTAAATGCCACACAGGAGCATCGTGTAATAGGTAATTTGGACGTGGTTAGCGTACACTTCCATGGCCATGAAAAGCGCGGTCAGCGATCCGCCCAGTAATAGACGCCCATTAAAGGTAAGGACCATCCCCGCCAGAATCCCCGGTGCAAACGCAAGGGCGATCATTTTGGTAGTATGCCCGGCTTCCAGAATGTCTACATTATAGGAAGTGATGCCATATGCCAGCGCACCGAATATGGCTACCCGCCAATCGACTTTCATCACGCAAAGCAAGAAATAAGTAGTCAGCATGGCCAGCAGCACCTGCACCCAGATGGCGGTGCTGATATCGCTGAAGAGCAGCAGCCCGTTGAATATGGGGATCGTTAAATTCCCATGGATGGGCGCATAGATCTGGTAGGAAGGCATACCGCCAAAGGCACTGTTTGTCCACAAGGGTGCGATTCCGTCCTTTTTGATATACTGTTGGATTTCCGTTTGCATGGCGCGCGCCTTGTCATTGTCCGGTTGTGGCAACGCTTTACCGCTGAAGGCATTGGGCGCAAAAAAGAAGGCGGCCACGGCGAGCAGCACGCCTGCAGCAATCAGGTGTGGTAACAGTTTTTTAAAATCCATTCGGCAGATTTATGCGCTAAGTATTTGATGTTGTGTCGGATACGAGTGATTGCCGGGCATGGAGCCGGCCCATCAGCGGCGAAGGTATTGAATTATGGAAATTCAGGAGCGGGCAACCACGATCAGTTTAGTTTTTCCAAAAGTTGCTGTAGTGCAGTATCCGGAATTTCATGTCCGCCCTCAAAAGACGTTTCTTCGAAGTCCAGCCCGCTCGCAGTTTCAATATCCTGCAATTGGGTAAAGCGATCAGGTGTAAGAAAGGGGTCGTGTGATCCATACAGCAGGTAAAGATTCTTGCTGGATAGGTAGTCGCGGTGCGCCGTATAATCCAGATCTTCTGGTGGCATACCCGCCCAGAGCACCAAATCGTGAAAATGGGGGTGGTATCGCATAATCCAGCGGCATACGGTGGCAGTGCCTTGTGAAAAACCCAGTAATACAATTCGGACATCAGAGGAGAGGGCCGTAATGTAGCGTTGGAACAGGGCTTGCAAATAGGCTGCATTATCGGCAATTTCGTCCTCCCGGCAGTGTCGGGTCATCCAGTTGGCGCCAACAGCTCCGCTAAAACCTTTTTTATAGAAATGGTTCAGGCCCTCCGGAGCAACTACAAGGGTATGTTGATTATTCAGCAGCCCAAATTCACCCAGGAAGGTATCAGCCGTTTGCGCGTACCCATGACATACAAACCAGAATTGCCGGATATGCGGTCCGGGCTCACCCTGGGAATAATATTGGGCCGTTTTCGTTACTGTAAGCTTATGGTGCTGCATGGATAGTTAAATTTATTCGCAAGATATAATGTTCCGATTGTTAATGATTGTAAAAAGAACAGCGATGGGAGTTGGCGGAACAAGATTCCAGGCAAATCTTAGGGCGAATTTTCTCAGCGGCATTGACCTTTTCACTACTTTTGCCGCGAACTTTTAGGAAACTTATTCCATCACACAAAAACATTCAAAAATGAGCAAAAAACTTTTTTATTTCTTCGCTCTTCTCGGCTCGATGGTGGTGTTTGCCCCGGCTTGTGGCGATTCTGATCCTTGCAAAGATGTGGATTGCGGTGCAAATGGAACGTGTTTTGAAGGCGCCTGCGTTTGCAACGTCGGTTATGAAGGCAGCGGCTGCACGGACGAATGGGCTACCAAATTTTTAGGCTCCTATCTCGGTTCCGACAACTGCAACGGCACAGTGTTCAACCTGACAAAACCGGCCGTTGTTACCCGCGTTAACGAAGCCAAAATCCGGATTTCCAACTTTGGCGGTTTCGATTCCATTCTCGATGCCGACATCAACCTGGCGACGTCCAGCTCGACCACCGCTGAAAAAATCAGCTTTACCAATTATTCCGACCCCGCGGGCCGCAAATTCACCGGCAGCGGCCAAATTAGTGGCAACACCTTGAGCGGCACCTACACGGTAACATATTCCGACAACACCTCGGAAACCTGTACGTTTACGTACACGAAATAATATTTTTCCCTTACCGTAAAAATTAAGCGGGCCGGCGAAATCCATCGCCGGCCCGCTGTATTTTGGGGAAAGACCTGTTGCGGGTAAAATTATTTGCCGCCCGATTTGGTAGCACCCGGGCGTTGTTTTTGCTGCTGGGCATCGCCGCCCGCTGGAATAGCGCCGCCGCGTTTCTTTTGTTCTTCTACGTTGCCTTCCTGCACAGCGCCACCGCGCTGTTTTTGCGGGTCAACAGGAGCCGTCTGCGGCAACGGCGCTTTGGTGGTCGTTTTCTTCCTGGTCGTCGTTTTGCCCGACTTAGGCGTTTCTACCGGCAAAGAAGCCACATAAGCATCGTAACGGGTTTTTGCCTCTGCGTCAACCCGCATCGTGCATTCCTCTTCTTTTTGCGCGCGAATTTCATCCAATTGGGCAGTAATGGCCGCAGCAATTTCTTGCTTTTGTTGTTCGAGCGTTTTGAAGGCTGTCAGCGTAATGAGACCGGCTGCAACGATGATGCCGGCTACAAGAATTTTCTTATTCATAGATTTTTTCGTCTTTAATGGTGAAGGAAAACCGCCGCCCTATTTGTTAAATGGTATAGGGTATGGCTGTGGTTAGGTTTACTGAACGGTTTTAGCGGCTTCGGCTTCGGCTTTCATCCGGTCAACTTCAGCTGTTACGCGGGCTTCGAATTCAGCGTCGCATTTGGCGCTCATCTCGCTTTCCACAGCGGCCCTGCCAGCCTCCACACCTTTTTCGATTTCCGCTTTAACCTGCTCGTCGGTGAGCAATTTTTCGCCGCAAGAGGCCAAGCCAAGCGTCAGCAGTGTCCCTGCGAGCATTCCTAGAAGTGTTTTTTTCATGTGTAAAAGTGTTTTACAGGTTTTAACAATTGCCGTGCAAAAGTAGCAGATAGCCTCGATGCGTGGCACGACTGATTTATAAATTTTGATTTAAAATTCCATCGGCCAGTCCAGCACCCAGCCAAGATAGAAATTGCGGCTTTTTGCAAGCTAACGGATTTTTCTGTGCTACATTGTGCCTTGCTTCAAGACACAATACGTGCAAAATCAAATGCAAAAGTCGTTGCCGATTGGTACACATCCGCAGTTTTTTCTAATGCTGGCCTGGATGATTGTCTGCCTTGTTTTCTCCCCGGCACGCATCGCATGCCAGGTGGAAGACCCAACTACCGGAGAGTTGTTGGAAAATTACTTCCGTGACACCGAGCAACCGGATGAATCGGACGCCCAGGCGCTGCTGGAAACCCTGGAATCCTTGCGCCAAGATCCCCTCGATCTGAATACGGCTACCCGGGAAGATCTGGATGGGATGCGTTTACTCAATGCGATACAGGTTGAACAATTTTTATCTTATCGACAACAGTTCGGCCCTTTGCTTAACGTGTATGAATTGCAGGCAATTCCAGATTGGGAACTGGCCGATATTCGCCGGGTATTGCCCTTCGTCCGAATTGCCAACGGCATTGATACGCGAAACCAACCGTTGGTAACCGGTTTTTTTCACGGCGAAAATGAATGCCTGATTCGCTGGGGACGCCAACAGCCAACCACTTATCCCCGCAGCGCCGAAGTAAAGCATAATGCCTGGGTATTGCGATACCGGCACAAATACGATAACCGGATGCGTTTTGGGTTCACTGCAGAAAACGACCCGGGGGAACCATTTTTTCATGCCAGCAACAGCAGCGGTTTTGATTTCTATAGTGCGCATTTCTTCGTGAAGAACCCCGGCAAAACAGTGCGAACCTTCGCTTTAGGCGACTTTTCAGCCAGGTTTGGGCAAGGGCTGTTGCTGCAAACCGGCTTCTCGCCTGGCAAATCGGCCGAAACTACGTCGATTGCCCGGTCAGGGCGCAAACTCAATCTATATTCTGGCTTCGGCGAAACCTTTTTTCTGCGCGGCGCCGCGGCAGCGATCGGCCTGGGCAAAAACTGGGAAATTACGATCCTCGGCGCTTCCCGTCGCCGGGATGCTAACGTGGCGTTCCCCTCCGACACTACCGATCAGGATTTCGCCGACCAAATTTTTACCTCGCTGCAAAGTTCCGGTTTGCACCGCACGCCAGCAGAAATTGATGATGAAAGAGCCATCCGGGAATGGGTGGGTGGATTTTCGGTTACCCGGAGTTGGAAAACGGGGCAAATTTCCCTCAACGGCTTGCATGTGCAGTACGACAAGCCCTGGCAGCCATCGGCCGCGCCGTATCGTCGCTTCGGGTTTACCGGCAGGCAACTCACGGGGGGAAGCGTCGATTATGCCTGGAGCCGGCGCAATTGGTATGCATTCGGTGAAATTGCGCGCAGCGATAACGGAGGTATGGCCGGGTTAAACGGACTGTTGTTTGCTGCCGACCGGCGCGTTACGCTTGCCCTCCTGCACCGCGCTTTTGCCCGCGACTACCAATCGGTGTATGCGGCGCCGTTTGCCGAAACTTCCGGCGCTGCCAACGAGCAAGGGCTCTACCTCGGTACCGATGTGCGCCTGGGCCGCAAATGGCAATTCAACACTTACGCCGACGTTTGGCATCATCCGTGGATGCGGTTTGGCGTGGGTGCGCCGTCATCGGGCAGTGAATACCTGGGGCGCATCCTCTGGACGCCCAAACGCGGCTATTCCCTTTATGCGCTATGGCAGATAGAAACCAAAGAGCACGATGGCCTGTCGGGGCTGACAGACCATCAACGCAATCGTCTGCGGGTGCACGCGAGTTACCGGGTCAGTGCGGCGCTTGAACTGCGAAGCCGGATGGAGTGGTCGTGGTACCAGATTGAGGATCAGGGAACTTCGAAAGGTTTTTTAGCCTATCAGGAGGCAGTGCTCCACCCGCCGGGAGCGGCGTTTTATGGCACGGTGCGGTATGTAATTTTTGATACGCAGGATTACGATTCCAGGGTATACGCTTTTGAGCAGGACCTCTTTTCGGCGCTTTCCATTCCCGCATTTGCCGGCCGCGGGTCCCGGTATTTTTTTAATCTGACCTGGCGGGTAAACGCGTGGCTGCGGTTGGAGACCCGCTTGGAACAAACCATCCAACGCCTGGCAGTTACTGATGCAGGCGTCACTGGCCGCACGACAAAGTGGAAATTGCAGGCCCGGATGCAATTTTAAATGCAGAAACGCAGAAGCGCTGCCCGGCATACGTCCGGGCAGCGCTTCTGCTTCTTAATTATCCAAAGGGCTAAAAACCGTTTACTGCTTCCACCCCCGCTATTTCCGGAATTTTTCCGCGTATTGCCTCGGCTATGCCCGCGCGAAGGGTCATTGCCGACATGGAACATGATTCGCACATGCCGATCCACCGGATCTTGACGAACAAGTCGTCCGTAAGATCAACCACTTCCACATCGCCGCCATCGACTTTTAGGTGCGGCCGCACCGTGCTCAAGGCGTCCTCAATGCGCAGCAATAATTCTTCTTTGTGGTTTTCTTGCATGTTATCCAGTGTTTGGAACAAAGGTACAACAACACAACCTGGATTTTGCTCAATGAAATGGCTATTGCTTTAGCTTTTCGTGAAACTTCTCCTTGAATTTTTTCACTTTCGGGCCTACCACATACACGCAATAGGGCTGATTGGGATTGTCTTTGTAATAATTCTGGTGGTACTCCTCGGCCTTGTAAAATGCGTCAAAGGGTTCGATTTCAGTGACAATCGGACCGTCCCACAGTTCGGCTGCTGCTTTTTTAGCCGCTTCGGCAACCGTCTTTTGTTGGGGCGAATGATAAAAGATTACCGAGCGGTATTGGGTGCCCACGTCATTGCCCTGGCGGTTGAGCGTGGTAGGATCGTGTACCGTGAAAAACACTTCCAAAATTTCCTGATACGATACCACCGACGGGTCGAACGTAATTTGTGTCACTTCGGCGTGGCCGGTAGCCCCGGAGCACACTTCGCGGTACGATGGGTTGGCAATCCGCCCCCCGGAATAACCGCTTTCCACTTTAAGCACGCCTTTCAATTCCTGGTACACGGCTTCCATGCACCAGAAGCAACCTCCGCCCAGGGTGGCCACCTCCGTGGCGCCAGGTTGGAGCGTGTCTGGTACGGCAATACTTTGGCTTGTTTGCATGGCTTTTTCTTTTTTGATGGTATCCTGCGCTGAATGGCATGCGCCGCCAATCAGGGTGATGAGTGAGATAAAAAGCAACTGTTTCATGGTCAGTATGGATTTTATAGGACAAACGGTTGCGCAGGTCATTCGGTTTTGCCCGAGGCGCACAGTCGATCAAACTGTCGCCGGGCGAACATTTCCTTCCACGTCTTTTGGGTCCAACGCCGCGTGCCGGTGCAGCACAGTGGGTTGGGACGAAGGCAACATGCTCAAAAAGTGTTGAAGTCCAAGCCACTTGGCGTCATCCAATTCGTAACTGATGTTATGCCGGAAATAGGCTTCCACGTCAAAACCTGGTATGGTAGGGATAATTTTGGTTAATTCCGGCACGTGGGTAATGCCGGCATGCAGGGCGGCATTGAACCGGGCGATAAATTCGGCGGGAAGTGGTCGGGCGCTAATCCAGGCAGCAAACACAAATGGCAGCCCGGTCCATTTGACCCAAGCCTCTCCGAGGTCATACACGAAGGGGAAGCGTTTTTCCCGGCCAATAGCCCGGTCGCCAATAATTAAACCAGCGGTATCTCCGCCTATTTTCCGCTCGAATCCATCCTGCGCAGGCAAAAAAACGGGATTAATGCGCCAGTACTCCCGGCAAAGAATGGGGGCCAACGTGGCCGATGTTTTGGAGTGAAAATCGAGGTACAGATATTTAACCTCCTCGATGGGCTTTTCTGAAAAAATGCAAACGGTTTTCACCGGCCCGGTAGCGCCGATACAATAATTGGACACTAAGTAGGCCTCCGGAATGGCCGGCAATATGGCCACGGGTGCGAGGGCAAGATCGGCTGCTCCACTGGCGAGTTTTTCGGCGCAGACAGCGGGGATATCCAAACTGAGTTCGATCATTTCTGATAACTCGCTGCGGAAAATGCCATAAATGAACGGTTTGGTGTTGAGGTAACTTACCGCGGTTAAGCGCAATTTTTGCAGTTCCATCCGATAACCAATTGTGCTTGTGGTTCAGGTTATGATGTTTGAACAACCGGCAGGTCGATATACCCCCGCCATTGTTTGTCCGATTCGAATTCAGTATCGGTGTAGTCTTGCAATACCTTGTACAGCGTATCGCGCTCGATGGGCCGGCGGCCTACCCGCCGGATGAGTTCCACCAAATCCTGGGTGCTCAAAGCCGGGTTTTGCTCCTCTGCGCCGGCCATGGAATAAATTTTTGTGGTGTCGTCAATGGTGCCGTCGATGTCGTCGACGCCGAAAGCAAGCGACATTTGAGCGAGCGAGCGGCCAATCATCGGCCAATAGGCTTTAATGTGGTCGAAGTTGTCCAGGTAAATCCGGCTGATGGCGTAATTCCGCAGGTCCTCGATAGCCGTGCTTTCGGATACATGGCTCATTTGATTGTCCTGATTGCGGAATTTCAGCGGAATAAATGTTTGAAATCCGCCGGTACGATCCTGCAACTGGCGCAATTGTTCGAGGTGATCGATACGGTGCCGGAATGCTTCAATGTGGCCATAGAGCATAGTGGCGTTGGAGCGGCCGCCGAGGCCATGCCAGACCTCGTGGATGCGCAGCCATTGTTCTGCTGTGCATTTATCGGCGGCAATCTGTTCGCGGATTTCGGGGTCGAAGATTTCGGCGCCGCCGCCGGGCATGCTGTCGAGGCCGGCCTCCAGCATCATCCGCATGCCTTCTTCGTAACTTACTTTTGCCTTTTTGAAAATGTAGTGGTACTCCACCGGTGTCAGTGCCTTGATGTGCAGGCCGGGGCGATGCGCCCGTATTTGCCGAAACAACTCCTGGTAAAACGGTAGATCATATTGCGGAAGCACCCCGCCTACAATGTGCACTTCGGTCACTGGCTGCCCATCGTAGCGACGAACAATTTCCATCATTTCTTCCATCGTGTACGCCCATGCATTGGGGTCGTTGCGCTGTTTGATCAGGCGGGAATAAGAGCAGAATTTGCAATCGTAGACGCACAGATTGGTCGGCTCAATATGGAAATTGCGGTTAAAATAGGTGTTATGGCCGTTTTTGCGCTCGCGTATGGCGTTTGCCAATGCGCCTACAAAGGCGAGGTCACCGTGTTCAAACAGAAAAAGCCCTTCCTCCGGGCTCAGGCGTTGGGCTTTTGCCACTTTAGCCACAATGTCCCGGTGTTCCGGGCTTAAATCCGGATGATCGTGCAAGAGGTCGAGTTGATTGGTTCCGTTCATATCAGACACAGTTCTGTATTCAAGTAATTGATCCGTACATCAGGTTTTTGCAGGCCGGCGCCACTACCCTCCCCCGTTCGGAGCATCAGGTTTATTGTCAAAAAACGGTGAGCGCCTCTATTTGTTCAATATTTTCAGTTTTTTCTGAAAGTTAGTCGAATTTGATGATGTTCATCAATTTACGGGCGTTTTCGAGGTTAGAGAACTGCGATTCCAACACTTTCCGGCGTTCTTCTACCCGGCTTTGTTCAAACGGGGCATTAATCAGGGCCTCCACGGTTTGCCGGATGGCGGATGCCGAGTTCCGCACATAGCACAGCGCTTTGAGGTCCATCCCGCTCACCATGGGGTCGTTGACGAGGCAAAAACGGCCCCTGAAGAGTGCGTTGAGCAGTTTCAGTTTGATGCCGGCGTTTTGAAAAGATATCAGGAGGTTGATCTGGGCATGTTTGATCAGGTCGATCATATGCGCTTCGTCGGGATTTTCAACGAGTTGAATATGGTCATGCTGCTCAATGAGTTCACGAAGCCGCCAGGTGGGCTCCATACCGGCTATGACAAAGGGGATGTCGATACCGGAAAACACCTCGGTAATGAGCCACATTGCGGCGCGCTCGTTGTCGGGTACGCTTAGTTTTCCGTGGAAGAGCACATACTCTCCGCGTCCCAAGAGGCATTCCACCGTTTTGTTTGGGTGAAAAGCCGGAATATAATGCGTATTGGCCTTCATTTCGCGGTAATAGGCCTGATCGGTAATCGAAAGGGTCAGGATCTCGTCGGCGTGTAAAACGACTTTGGGCTCAATACGCTGCAGTTTTACACTTTCAATGAAGTAATAGACCTTCTCCAGCACATCGCTGGCCAGGTGCGACAACCCTTCGTAATACTGCCATTCGACATTGTGCATCCGCACTATTTTTTGCCGGCCGCGAAGCCGCTTGTGCCAGATGTAGGAAGCCGTATGCAGGCCTTCGAACAGAATGGGGTAATTGTCCCGTTTCAGCCGCCGGAGCAAGGTGCTTTTCTGGCGGGTGCGCATGATAAACGGGAGCAGGCTGATCTGGTACCAAAAGGCACGGCTGCGGGGATAATAATGCACTTCATGACAATATTGCTCCAATTCGGGCTGAGGGCCCCGGTCGCCGTATTGAAAGCAATGCAGGATCACCTTGACGCCCAACTGATGCAATGCCTTGATCTGATTAAAGATAACAATCACTCCTCCGTAGTTGGCCGGATAAGGAACGTCAAAAGATACGATGTGCAGATACATGGTTGGGCTGATCTAACATGGAGGCAAAATGCGGCGTCCGGGACTGGAGCGGAGCAAAGATAGGGCATCTGTGATTTTACCCGCGGAAGTAAAAAATATTTACGCTTCTGCTTGTTTTTTCTTGCTCAATGCGCATACCTTAGGGAGGTTTTAAGCGAAAATGCTTTTCAAGCCGAAAATCTTTTGTTAACCAAAATCTGAGGGTATGAATATTACTTTTGAGGAGCTTCGCCGCATCAAACATGCCTTGCCTACAGGCAGTATTGCCCGGATCGCCCATGAACTTAACGTTGACGAACAGACCGTGCGCAATTATTTCGGCGCCCACAAGTACCAGGAGGGCGAAATCGTAGAATGGCATTTGGAACCCGGACCGGGTGGCGGCATTGTGCACTTGGAAGATACAACCATTCTGAATCGCGCACTCCAAATTTTGGAAGAGCACGACTCCACAACCGCTCATTAAACACATTGTCCATAGTTTTTTTACTACTGCCTGAGCGATTTGGCAGATGATCAAAATTTGAAGAGGGAAATCCGCACAAGGGTTTCCCTCTGTTTTTGTATCCGTTATGCCAGGTAAAAAGCACTGGTTAATTGCCGGAAGGCGGGGGAACGTGTTTCGCCGCCTTCATAAATGGTTAACTCCGAACGCATAAAGCAATAAGGGTTGCGTTCAAACTGCAGCAACAGGCGTTCAACCGGTTTGCCTTTCCGGGTATAAATTTCGACGTATCTGGTGCAATAAAGCCCCATTCCTGCCCCCCACTCGCATAGTCGTTTCCCTTCTGCAGGCGGTACAATGGTGCAAAACCGCCCTTTTGCCTGGAGCAACAGGTCCACACTTTCCAACAAATCGCCGGGGCTCAACGCCGCAATATTTCTGCTGAGCCGCCGCCCAACGTCAGGAGAAACAACGGTACCCGTAAAATACGGCGGATTGCTCACGATCAGATCGTACTGCGCCGGCGTGGTCCTGGCAAAATCCTGAACAGGCATTTGAACCACGGTTAACCGCTCCGACCACGGGGAACACGCCATGTTCATGCCGGCGCACACGCAGGAGCCCTGGTCCAGGTCAACACCGGTAATTTGCGCGGAGTAGGCTGTCGCTTCGGTGCGTTGCGCCAGCATGAGCGCAATCAACCCGGTTCCGGTTCCGATGTCCAGGGCCGTTCGGACACCGCTCACGTCCGCCCAGGCGCCAAGTAATATGCCGTCGGTCCCTACCGGATGGGTGGCGCCGGCCTGCTCAATGCGGAAGCGTTTGAATTGAAAAGGTGGCGGCGCCATGGTCGGTAATTAATCGCATAAAATAAAGCCCGGCCGGCAAGCCGGTCAGCGGGAAGGCAGCCCGCACATTCTGTTGCAGCGCCTGCGTGCGCAGCAACTGCCCTACTCCATCCCGTATTTCTACATAGCCATTCCAGGCTTGGCCTTCTTTATTCCGGATATACAGGATCGTTGTGGCGGGATTGGGGAACACATCAAATGCAGGCGTTTCCGGCAGCACCGTAGCCGTAGCATTTTCGACCCAGCGCCGCTCAAATTCAGCCTGATACAATACGGCCAATGTGTCGTCATGGAGCACCAGGGTATTTTCGTCGTTGCTCGTTTCAGCGCTTTGCGTCCAGTTGTGCGATCCGGTTACCACGGTTGGGTCGGAATCGGCGTAGCCGGCATCGAGCACGGCATATTTGTGGTGCAACAAGGACTGCGCAGGATGTGGGTACACCGGAACGCCGTTATTCAACAACCAGCCATATTCAGCGCCAGGGTCGTTGATATTTTCCATGATGCCGCGCACCCAGGCGCCTTGCTTTTGCGCTGTGATAAAAGCATTTCCAATTTCATCCTTGGTAAAGGAAAAGATGGCGAAACAGGCCTGATGACCGGCTGTTTTTATAGCATCCGAAATATGTTTGGTCACTTGATCCGATGGCGAAAACCAGCATTCTACCGGTCGCCCGCCAATCACAAAATGGTGTGGGGTGTTATCGGTCTTGTCGCTGCCGAACCGGCTTTGCGGTATACTGGGCGACGCAGCATTACTCCCCCACATCTCTTCAAACTCAAGGGTATACGCCTGCGCGAGCGACTGATCCTGGATAAAAAGCGTGTTGTTGTAATCCTCGATCATATTGCCTGTCGTCCAGTTCATCGACCCCGACATCACCCAGGCGCGGTCGGGCAATCCCGCGTCGATCACCATAAATTTATTATGCATCAAACCGGTATTGTTGCCGTAAAGCACCGGAAACGGCGGGGAAGGCTGCAACGAGGGGTTATCGGTGCTGGATGAAGCAATATAGCGCACGCGCACGCCCCTGCTCTGGGCTTGTTTGAGCGCATTGGTGAGGTCTGTCCGGTTATTGTTATACATCGAAACATCCAGCGTTTGCTGAGCGGTCTGAATGCGCGCCAGTGTTTCCGCCAACACGGCGGCATAAGTGTCGCCATCGGGTTGAAGGCCGTTAGCAGAAGTGGCGAGGTAGCCTTGATTGAAGTACACTTTTATTTGTCCCGAGGATTCCGAACGGGTGGCAAATGCGCGCGTCGGGGAAAAGATCGTGTCCTGGTTGTAGATGGCGGCTGTGCGCGCCCAGTAGACCTTTCCCGGCCGCAAGCCTTCCAACCACACTTCCTGTTTTGTGGCGGGGGTTGAGAGCACCGTGGCGTGGTTCAGGCTCAAGGTGGTGTCGTACCAAACCACCGCTGAAGCCGGCAGATTCGTTTCCCAGCTTAATTGAAATCTGGTGGGCTCCAAAATGCCCTGATCGGGCTGTTCCAAAAAATGAAAACAGCCGGCCGGATAAAAATCAGCGACCGTTCGGGGCAGCAATTGATAATTGCCGTATTGCGACAGGATAGCCTGCAACCGGACCGGGCCCTGCGGTATGTCGGCGCCCAGAACGGGGCTCCCGGCGCGCAGGTACACGACGCCGCTGTTTCCCGCCGGGTCGAAGAGCGTATAGGTACCCGAGCCGCCAAAGACGCCGCCAGGGCCGGAAAAGGAAATGCAATCCAGCTCCACCAGCTGGCTTTCAAATGCATCCGAGAGATTGGCCAGCGACACTTGCTTTGCCGGCGGGGACGGCTGGTTTGACACCAGCACCTGAAAGGCGGTAACCGGCGTAATTTCGAGCAGGCCGCTGTAATCGGTCAGTATTCCTGTGACCTCAATGCTGTCCCCTTCGTTTACCGACGATTCAAAACCCGCCGCGGAACCGTTGCCCGGGTAAGCGGCTATCCCGGCTGTGGCGTCCTGTAAATAACGGATCTTGCCGAGTTCAGCCCCGTTGGTCACGATGCCGCGCACGGTGACCGCACTACCGAGCGCGGCCATACGTGCTTGTGCAATGGAAATTGCCTGGGTCCACGAAACAAGGGGCAATGTTGTAAAAGCGCAAAACAAAAGAATCCGGGATGGCGACATAGTGCTGGCTTTGTTTATTGGATGGAACCGCTCGTGCCCAGGCGTTCGGGCCGGCATTGGCCGGATCAGGAGCGGGCGCCGAAAAGCAGGCTGCCAATGCGAACCATTGTACTGCCTTCTTCCACGGCAATTTGCCAATCACCGGACATACCCATCGACACCTGCCGGAAAAATGGGGTCTCGGGAAAGAAACGGGTTTTAAGCCGGTCGAATATTCCCCGCAACTGGCGGAATTCAGCCCTCACCTGACCCTTGTCTTCGGTGAAAGAGGCCATGCCCATGACACCGCAGATCCGTACGCCGGTCAGGGCCCGCACGGATGGATCGCCGAGCATTTCGACCGCTTCGGTTTCATCAAAACCGAATTTGGATTCCTCCGTAGCAATGTGAAACTGAAGCAGGCAATCCAGCACCCGGTTAACCCGGTGCGCTTGTTTGTCAATCTCCTGCAAGAGTCGCGGGCTGTCGACCGAATGAATGAGCGAAACAAAAGGGGCGATGAATTTCACCTTGTTGGTTTGCAAATGACCGATGAGGTGCCACTCAATATCTTTTGGCAATACCCCTGCTTTTTCAACCAATTCCTGCACCCGGTTTTCACCAAATACACGTTGCCCTTGCCGGTAAAGTTCGAGCACACGTTCGGGAGGTTGTGTTTTCGAAACGGCAACCAATGTGACATGGTGAGCATTTAACTCTTTTAAGAGCGTTAGATACACGTTATTCCGATAATTTTGGCGCGCCAAAAATAGTGAAGCCATACCTTCACTGGCACTAATCCGTTTAATTTAGTTCAACTGATCTCCCTGAGTATTCATCCTGCCCCGGACTATAAAAACAATCCTCCCGTGATGCAATCCTGCTTTCGCCCGACCGATTTATGGGTGCTTCTGTCCTTTTTCCTGTTCAACGCAACCGTTTTACCCGCTCAACCCGGACCATCTGCGCCGCCCCAGGCCGTACCTTCTGGGGTGCTCAGCCTGGCAGGGCCCGATACTATCTGCGCCGGTAGCAGCGCCACGCTGTCGGTTGCCTTTTCCAACGGCACCAGCCCATTTACATTTGTCTATTCCATGAATGGCGTCCAGGAGGCGGCCGTCACCACCAGTGCAAACCCCTACGTGTTTGTCACGCCCATTCTTTCGCCCGGCACGATCCAGATCAAACTCGATAGTGTTAGCGCCGGCGGAATGGACGGATTGGTTTCGGGCGATACCCTGGTCACCATTTTACCCGCGCCTTCCGCAACCCTGCTAAGCGATACAGTGCAATTGTGCTCCGGCCAGACGGACACCGTGCGGATCCGGTTTTTGGGCGCCGGGCCTTACACCTTTCAATACGCCGTGAACGGAGTTGTCCTTCCTCCGGTAACCACTACGGATACCCTGTATAAAATACCGGTGATGCCACCGGTAGGATTTACCGTATTTACCCTCAGCAGCGTCAAATCCGGTGGTTGTAGCGGTACGGTGAACGGATCCTACGGCATGCAGGTGAGTCCTAAGCCGACTGCCAGCCTCGTTGGCGATACCTTGATTTGTGCGGGCACTACCGCCTCGATCTCCGTCAATTTTACAGGAGCGCCGCCTTTTATTACCCAATATACCGCCAATGGCGTGCCGCAAAAGCCGGACACTTCATTGTTCAACCCTCGTACCATCCTCGTGTCGCCTACGGTACCCACCTACTATCAGTTGACGGGCGTCAGTTCGAATGGGTGTGCAGGCGCTGTGTCGGGCTTGGCCATCGTGAATGTATTGCCTGTTTTATCGGCTGTAATTACCGGCGGCGGGCAGATTTGCCAGGGCGATACCGGCACCACGATCACCATCACGTTTCAAGGCACCGGCCCTTACACATTCACCTATTCGGCGGGGGTGAATAATCAGCCGCCGATTACAACAAACACGAATCCATTTGTGATCAAGGTTAACCCACCGGTAGGTACTATTTACCGCCTGCAGAGCCTGTCGAATAATACGTGTATCGGCACGGTTTCCGGTCAGGCCGTAGTAGCGGTTTTTACGCCATCCACGGCAGCATTGGCCGGGGATCTTACTTTTTGCAACCAGGCTGATACTACTTTGATGGTGGATTTTACGGGTAGCGGGCCTTTTTCCCTGGTGTATTCGGCCGACGGAGTAGCGCAACCCGAAGTGGAAACGTTTGACGATCCGTATTTTATTCCGGTCAGTGTTAAGGCCACGACCACTTATGCCTTGATCAGTGTAGAGTCGCCGGGTTGCGTCGGGCTTGTCAACGGGCAAGCTACCGTGACGGTCAACTACCCACCCTCTTATACCGGTTTGAAGTTCAACTGCAATCTCGTTGCCGGAACTTACACAGTCGAGTTCGATGTGTTGAATGCCACTTTGCCGCTCACTCTTTTGACCGGCAGCGGCGCTTTTGCCGGCGCGCATTTTACCAGCAACCCGATTCCGGTTGGGCTGGGTTATAATTTCGTTTTCCACGATGCCAATGATTGCGGCGATATTCCGGTAAGTGGAAATTCCGGATGCGGATGCACCACAAAAGCAGGCATCATGAACCTGGCGCCCATACAAGCCTGTATCGGCGCCTTGGCAAATGCCAGCCATAACGGCAACCAAACGCTGGATGCCAACGACCTCCTTCGATTTATCCTGCATACGGGTCCTGCTCTGCCGATCGGGCAAATTATTGCCTGGAGCAACACCCCGTCTTTCTCCTTTGGCGCCGGGATGCAGCCAAATGTCATCTATTATATTTCAGCAATTGCCGGCAATCCCGACGGGGCAGGCAATATTGATCTGAACGACCCTTGCCTTTCGGTGTCACAAGGAACTCCCGTTACGTTTTATGCCTTGCCCCTGGCGAGTATCGATTCGATTGCGCCGGTTTGCCCGGGTGGCGCGGTAAAACTTCCAGTCTCCCTGTCTGGAACGCCGCCCTTTACCCTGGTATATGCAATCAACGGAGTGGCCCAAGCGCCCCTCATGAATATCGCCGCCACCAGCGTCAACCTAACTATCCCCGTCGCCGGGCCTACCACTGTGACCCTGGAGTCCGTGCAAGACGCGCATTGCACAGGTACGGTCAAAGACACACTGGTGATACCGATCATGCAACCGCCGCAAATATCAAACCTGGCGATAAGCTGTAATTTGGCCGCAGGAAGCTATGTGTTGGAATTCGACGCTGCCGGTAAGGCGCCATTTGCCGCAAGCGGCGTAATCGGTTACTTCAACGGCAGCCATTTTACCAGTTTGCCGATAGCGGTCAGTCTGTCCTATTCCATTACCGTAACCGATGGATACAATTGCGGCCAAACACTCGTAACCGGCATGGCCGATTGTGTCTGCAAAACCGACGCAGGCACCATGGGCGCTGCCCAGTTGGACGCATGTATCGGGTCGCCGGTGAGTGCCATTCCCAATGGAGACGCTACGCTGCAAGCAGGCGATGTGTTGCAATATGTACTGCATACAAGTCCGGATTCGACCCTTGGGACAATATTCAGCATCCAAAATCAACCGGTGTTCGAATTTTTGCCGGGCACTATGCTACCCGAAACGGTATATTACATTTCCACCATAGTCAGCACCGCAAACGCTTCCGGAGGAGTTGATTTGGCGGCACCCTGTTTGTCGATTGCACGGGGAACGCCGGTATTGTGGCATGTGCCACCCGCTGTTGCTATAGACGGGAGTTTTGATATCTGCCCAGGCGGTTCTGTCACTATCCCGGTCACATTCACGGGTATGGGGCCTTTTACCCTGACTTACACGAGCAACCAGCAACAAAATACTGTGGTTGCTGCGCAAAATACCTTTTCGATTAACGCCACTCTCCTGCAGACCACTGTTTTTCAGGCAGTTGGCGTCACGGATGCGCACTGTCCCGGCACGGCCGACGGCCTGGCGATTGCAACGGTACACCTGCCGCCTCAAATTACCGGCATCAACGTTACCTGTGCACCCGACAACCTGTCGTATACAGTGGAATTCGATGTTTTTAACGGCGACCTGGGTTCTACTGCCGTTTCCGGTTCGGTAACCGGCATAGTTGACCCGCTAACCGGCCATTTTATCAGCGCGCCGGTGGCTGCTCAAACGGGCTATACCGCCATCGTGCAGGATAGCTGGCAATGCGGGGCTGATTCGATCAGCGGAGGCGCCAATTGCAGTTGTGCTACCAGTGCCGGTACAATGGACCAGACGCCGCGGCTGTTGTGTTTTGGCGATACGGTTTCCTTGGCTGTCGCGAGCAGTTTCTTCCTGGGGCCTGGCGACACCTTGTTTTATGCGCTGGTGAGCACTACTTCGCCGTCGACCTGGACCATTTTGGCCCAGGGTAAATTGCCCATCTTCACCTTCGACCCGGGTTCAATGACAGCGGGCACAAAATATTACATCGTTGCTCTGGCGGGCAATTCGGTGCCTGGCGGCGTTGATTTTGCTGATCCTTGTTTCACGTATTCCCTGGGCTCGGAAGCCATTTGGCAGCCCCAACCCCTTGCCGTACTCGGCGCCGATACGGAAATTTGCCAGGGCGATACCACTACTCTCACCATCAGTTTTTCCGGAAATGCACCCCATAGTTTCGTCTACCAGGTGGGAACCGTGAACCAACCCGTTCAGATTACTTCCACAGCATCTGTTGACTTACCCGTCAGTCCGGCAATAACAACAACCTATACGCTGGTCAGCCTGGAGGCGAATGGCTGTCCCGGCGATGTCGCAGGGGGCGCTACCGTGACTGTTCATCCCTTGCCGCAAATCCTGAATCCATCCACGGTTTGCGACCTGGCTACCCTGACGTATACGCTTACGTTTGATATCAGCAATGGCGCGGCGCCCAATTCGGCATATACAGTGAGTGGTGTAACCGGTGTGCTCACCGACTCTACTTTTGTATCGACCCCCATTCCGAGCGGACAGGTTTACAATATCGTGGTGACTACGCCGGAAGGTTGCACCGATACTTTAACCGGTACCGCCACTTGCATGTGCGCAACTGATGCCGGTAGTTTGGCAACAACAGACCCGTTGAGCATTTGCCTCCCGGGAATGGCTGTGGTTCAAGCAAAGAATGACGCCGTATTAGACAACGGCGACGCCTTGCAATATATCTTGTACCAGAACCCGGGCGGGTTGCCGCAAAGCATCCTGGCCACGAGTAACAACGGGCAGTTTGCCTTTCAGGCGGGTTGGCAAACGGATGTTACCTATTTTATCGCTGTAATGGCCGGCAATGTCTTGCCGGACGGAACCATTGACCCGACTGACCCTTGCCTGTCTATCTCTGCCGGTGTGCCGGTCGTCTTTCATACCCCGCCAACGGCCATGTTGACGGGCGATACCACGGTTTGTAGCGGCGCGAATGTGAATTTCAAAATCAAGTTTACCGGCAAATCACCCTTCCACTTTGTGTACGCGATCAATACCAACCAGCAAACCGGCATATCGGCCCCGCAAAACATGTTTACGATCTCGACCAGCAATGTGCAACAAGAGCAGATTTTCACTCTGATCTCGGTACAGGATTCGTTTTGCACCGGCACGGTTAGCGGATCGTATGCCGTACATATTCAACCGGGTCCTATGGCTGCGCTGGCACCTTCCGACACCATTTGCCCTGGCGGCACCGCTATACTGACGCTGAACCTGGCCGGAGCCGACACCTTCAACGTAACGGTGAACGGCGGGTTGACCCCCATCCAGCTGAACGGCGTTCAAAACGGCGCGACGTTCACGGTTATGCCGGCGGCGACCACGGCTTATACGATTGGCGGGATTGTGGCTCTGGGAAATTCCTGTATGGCAAAAATCGGCTCGGGCGCTGTGATCACGGTGGCGCCGCCGATTACCTCAACGGTCACCCTGTCCAACTTCAACGGATTCAACATTAGTTGCCCGGATGAAACAGACGGTTTCATCAGCCTGCAGCCAACAGGTGGTATTCCGCCGTTGACGGTAGTTTGGCAGCATGGCGCCAATGGCCTGAAGGTCCAGAATTTGTCTGCCGGGCAATACATGGCTACGATCACCGACCAGGCGGGCTGCCAATGGACAGATTCGTTCAACCTGATCGCGCCTCCGGGTTTGGGGATAGCCGTATCCGTGGAATCGCCAACATGTTTTGGCGACAAAGACGGCCAGATTCTGGTCGACAGCGTACAAGGGGGCGCAGGACCGTATGCCATTTCGCTTAACGGGTTGCCAGGGACGACGACCAGCGTTTTCCCGGTTGCGCTCTCCGGCTTGGGCAGCGGTTCGTATCAAGTTTCGGTAGCCGATATTAACGGTTGTGAAACATCGGAAGCAGTTCAGCTGGACGACCCTCCGCTGCTGGCCGTAAACCTGGGCCCCGACACAACGATATACTATGGAGACAGCATTTTGCTCAACGCTATCACGGACAACACCGGGATACAAGCATTCGGCTGGACCCCGCTGAGCGGCGTGCTGGATTCCACGGCATTGTCGACGTATGTGAAACCGGACCATTCAACGGTGTATTCTTTTTGGGTGCAAGACTCTGCCGGTTGCCGAACACAAGATGACATCGAGGTATCTGTACGCCGCGACAAGCGTATTTATATTCCCGGCGCCATCCGCCCCGGCGCTGCGAACGAAAATGGCGTTTTCACGGTGTATGCGGGGCCCGAATTGCGGCGCGTTCGCATGTTCCGGGTGTACAACCGATGGGGGGAATGCGTTTTTGAGCGAACGGATGTGGAACCCAACCAACCCGCGCAGGGTTGGACCGGTCAATGGCGCGGAAAGGAAGTGCCGCCGGGGGTGTACGTCTATGTATTGGACCTGGAGTATTTCAACGGCGAAACGGAAGTCCGGTCCGGAGAAATTACTGTGCTGCGATAATTTTACCCTGCTGATGCAATATGTTACAACTTCACTGGCTATAACCGCTGCTCCCGCGCAGGCGATTTTCGTTTTTACGGATGCTGGAATGCTGCACGATTGGTGGGGTGTTGAACAATGCCTGATCGAACTCAAAGTTGGTGGGTTGTATACTTTGCTTTGGGGCATGTCGCCACAGGGTATCCGGTATGTTTCTACCGGTATAATTAAAAGATACGAACCCAGTAGCCTGCTTGAGATCGGCGACTATCTTTACCTGAATCCGGAGCGTCCACCCCTCGGTCCGCTGGAGTTGAAGGTGTCGGCCGAGCCCATGCCGGAAGGGTGCCTGCTAACCATTTCGCAGGGGCCGTATCCGCAAGGCAGGGGCGAACACTGGGACTGGTACTACCATGCCGTGCAAGCCGCCTGGCCGCAAGTGATCCGGCAAATAAAAACATACCTGGAGACCGGAAGTGTTTGACTCTGGCAGCCTAATACAGCGCGAACAACCGTTTAAAGGGACCCTGATTGACGGAGAATCCGACAATACCCTCCCGCGCATTATAAAACAGCTGTGATTCGGGAATGTGCTTCTGCCTGTTGGAGAACACCGTGGTTTCCACTTCCCAAAATTGCCGGCCGAAGAACACGATCTCCGGGAAAATTTCCTGCTCGCCGCGCGTGGAGGTATAGCGTTCGGCGCCAGACAGTTGATGAAACACTTCGTACATCAGCAGCGAGTCGGCAACCGAATCGACACACCAGATATCCAACACTTCCACCGCTTTTTTCCCGGCGGCATCGGCACAAACCCGTTGTTCGTCCAGGCACAGCGGCATGGCAGCCACATCGAGGATGAAACGCAGTTTCGATTGACGGCTGATCAGGATAAACTTGTAATACTGCCGGATATAACAATAGAAGGTGGTATCCCCCTGTTGAAACCCATTGTAGACGGCTTGCGTCCAATTGCGCCGTCGTTTATGCACAGATGAAATGGTGAAGGTGTCCAGGTTGCCCAGGGAATCGGCAAAAACAGCAACCGATTTATTTTCATACGGCATGACCAGCACGCTGGGTTGTTTAATCCGGTATTCGCCCAGGTTTACGTCGCAAGGTCGGCCTTGGTTCTGGAATCTGGGTTGTTTTTTCGGCGTCGTACAGGTTGCAACCAGTAAGCCGCAAAAGATAAAGAACGCCAAGGCGCTTGCCGGTTTCAGACACTGGAATTTACGGTGTTTCATAATGGGGACTATAACAAATTGCAAACTGGCGGAGCGTGTGGGAAGTTATGCCCGTTGATAACACAACACCACGATACCACATTCGAAGGACTGCGAACCGACGAGTTTAAAGTTCTGCCTGTTGTCCAGGCCTTGAAATATCGGCATACCGAACCCCAGTGCTGCTGGATTTACAAATAGATGGTATTCATCGATCAGGCTGTTTTGGATCAAGCTGGTCACGAAACGGCTGCCGCCGTATGCGATAATGTCGCCTCCTGCCTCCTTTTTCAGTTCCGTAATAGTGTCCACCAGGCTGCTTTGTGCCAGTTCAGCATTTGGCCAATCATGGGTGGTTAGCGTGTTGGAAAACACAATTTTGGGCGATTCATGCATTTTAGTGGCAAAGCCATCGGGGTTACTGGCGGCAGCGGCGGCGGCCCAATGCGGGATGAATCCTTGAGCCAGGACGCGCCCCAGCAAGATGCAATCGACCGGGTCAGTGATAGCGGCTACGTAATTTTTCAAGGCGTCGTCCCAATTCCAGGCCATCCAGTCCATTTCGCCCTTTGGACCCGCGATAAAGCCGTCTACCGACATTTGTACTTGCAATTTTAGTTTTCGCATGTTGATTTGCAGTTGGGTGATGAAAAAAATAACGGTTTTATCGTTGCTGCTCCCCAGGCTCCGGCAGTTTGTTCTTTCAGGCTTCTGCGTTCCATCGGTATGCCGTTGGTCGATTTGCGGGAGCCATGCAGAGAGGTTACGGACATTGATCCACCCGCTTACGGACAAATGGTTCAAACACATGTATAAGCCGATTTTTTTGCCCGCCAAAACCGCCTTATGCTCAGTGCCGCAGGATGGTTTGGCTGAAACGCCGCTTCCCCCGGTCGTCCAATCCGACGACTACGTAGGCGCCGGCGGCCAGGTCGCCCAAATCAAGCAGGGCTTGTCCATCGGTGAACTGGAGATCGGAGGACAGCGCCAATCGTCCATCCATATAAAACACCCGCACCGGAACAGGCCCGTCGTACGGGTATTCGATTTGAACGGCGCAATCGGTCGGATTAGGGTAAATTTTGAAGGCGGTAACCGTGTCGACCGGCACGGTGGAGGGCACAAAATATTGCTCGGCATATTGAAGCGCCTCGGTGCCGATTTTCATCCCGATCAGGCGCCCGGGGATGTCGTCCATAGGTGGGTGAATGCCGCCAAATATCCGGGAAAGACTGCATTGGTCGGAAGCGTCGCGGTAGGTGGCCCATTGCAGGGTCACATCCACGCTGGGTCCGTCCTCAAAAACGAGGTATTCGTTTTGCGGGCAATAAAATGTGCCCATCCCGCCAGGGAAATAAGGGTCGCCGGTCAGGGCAGTCAACAACTCGGCGGCAGCGCGGCTGTAGGTGGAATGCCCGGAAATATACCCGGCAAATGGCGGGGTTACAAATGTTGGGCGTTGGTAAGGCCACCAATCAGCCGCCCGGATCCAGCCAACCCCTGCGACGTCCACCTTGGGGTCTTTGATGTATGCGGGCCCCCTCCAGGTTTTCAGCTTTACTTGCCCGATGTATTGGCCATTGGAGCCTTGAAGTGGGTCGTTGGCCTGGATCAGTTCGATGTAATCAGGGATGAGCGGCAAACCGCCCGGATGGTAGTTTGGCAGATTGGGGTCGGTGCTTTGTCCTCGCTCTGCCATGCCGCGGATGGCAGAGACCGGCCGCACCGAATCGTACCAGCCTTTGATGCTCCAAGCGGTTACCGCAGCGTCGTGCATAGCGCCGCCTAAGGCAAAATAGGATTTCACATCCCATTCCAGGTCGTCGCACAACGGCCCGGTGCCGCGAATGCGCTTGGACAAGCTTGGCTGATCGTTGACGTAGTTCAGGATCGTAAACCAGTGCCCGGGCGGCGTTTCGGAATTGGGTCCGTCCGCCCAAAATTCCGCCAGCACCCGGGCGTAGTCGCCGCGTGGCACCCATTGGGGCGCATAGGGTTGCCCCGTCTTGGGATTGAGCGGCCGGCCGGTGCTATGATCGCCACCTTCGAAAAGATTGTAAAAGTCGTGCAGGCCGGGAATATCGGTTGGGTAACTGGTATTGTTCCCAATGGCGCCGGGCGAAATATCGATCATCACCCCATCGTATGGTTCGAGCAGCGAAGCCCATATGGACACCAGGGCAAAATTCCATTTATACTCTTCTGAAAGCCCGCCTACAGCCGACGTATCCAGCCGGGCCGGCGGGCCGGGATCGTGGTAAACCCGGTACTCGTGTCCATCACGCTGAAACACTTCAGCCGTGTTGGGATCTAAGGCAAACGGCTTGACGTTGCCCCATTCGGGGCTCACAAATTTTGGCGTAACATTGTTGAATTGATTGCCGCTTTGGTCAACAAAAGTGCTGAACTGCAAAGGTTGCCAGCGGTTCAGGTCCAGGATATTGGGATTGCCGGACGATTGCACCAGCAAGGGCGGGTTTACAGGAGCATAATATTGGTTGGCGTACCCGTTTGCTTCGTTTGAGCCGTCTTGCAGGCCGAACGCGATGACACATTTGGCAATATAATTGCCCATCTCGGCCGGGCCACAATGGTAATTGGTGGAAGTGTTGGTCTTGTCATATCCCAACGAATCCATCAGTGCATCCAGTTTGGGAAACAACTTGGCTACGCCCGGGGATGCTGCAAAGCGGTGTTTAAGGAGGCGGTACATAGCGAAGCTGATTGCTTCTTCCTGGGCAGCCTTCACATCGTCGGGGATGAGTACCCGGTGATAGGCGCAACTGAACCCCTGGACCGTTTTGCCCAGCAAATAAGTGTCGGCGCCCCCGGGATTATATACCGCCCAGGCGTCGTACATGGCGATGGAAGTGTGGAAAAGGTTGCGGGCATGTACGGTGGGCCGCGCCAAATCGGTGCGAATGCCCTGCAATAACATTTCGTTCCAACGCCGGGCGACAGAATGCTGCTGCGCAATCAAATTGGTAGCCAGCAGTAACGAAACAGCACAAAAAAGGAGACGCATGATTTTCATTTTCCGTTGATAGTTAATACCGCGTCGAATGGCGCGTTTTTGTGTTTTATGCAAGGGAATAGCCCTGGGAAATCATCCCCGTAAAGGTATTTGTTCGTACGGTTTGACGCGGTTAAAATCGGCCAATCGCCGGAATTATACAGCACATCCAGATGTTTTTTTACCTGTTCCAGACTTGTCGGCGACCGTCCGGCCCTGCCTTTTTCCCAGTATTCCGCAAACCCTAAAACTCTTCTTACATTTGCCGCTTAAAATTTTTATTGGCTTGAATTTCTTGAAGCGCATGTTGCGCCGGTGGTACTGGTCGGTCCCGCGTACGGAGGATGGAAAAATGCGTTGGGGCCTTTATTTCCGCCGGCTGGTTATCCGGTTAACCCTGTGGTTTTTTGGCATTACCATCGGGCTCACCGTGTTGTACCGGTTTATGCCGGTGCCGTGTACACCATTGATGTTTATTCGTTGCTTTCAACAAGCGGTGGATTCCTCCCGGGATGTACGCTGGGAGAAGGATTGGGTCTCTTTCGAATCCTTATCACCCAAATTGCAACTGGCGGTGGTGTGCGCCGAAGACCAGGAGTTTCTGGAGCACGAAGGGTTTGATTTTGATGCCATAGAAAAGGCCTATAAGTTCAACCAGACCCACAAACGGAAACGCGGCGCCAGCACGATCAGTCAACAGACGGCCAAAAATACGTTTTTGTGGCCTGCACGATCCTGGTTGCGGAAAGGACTGGAGGTGTATTTTACGTTTTTGATCGAATTGATCTGGAGCAAAGAACGGATCATGACCGTTTATTTGAATATTATTGAATTCGGCGACGGTGTTTACGGCGCAGAGGCCGCTGCACAACGATATTTCCGTAAAAGCGCCAAAGACCTGAATACCAGCGAAGCGGCCCTGCTGGCCGCCATTTTGCCCAACCCTTTGAAACGCTCCCCGGTAAAACCGTCAAATGAAGTCCGCCAACGCCAACAATGGATCCTCAGCCAGATGCGCATGTGGGGAGGGAAAATTGATTTCGACGATCCGAACACGCCCCGAAAAGTTAACTAGCGACACGTCCGCCGGATGGCAAAGAAGAAAACAATTCAAAAATCCACCCCTGTTCCACCAGCCGGCCCGGGGAAAACAATGCCCGTTGTCGCGCTCCTGGATCGACCCTGGGTCGCAGCCAGCCTGCTGGCTCTGTTGGCAATCGTGGTGTACTGGCCTTCCCTGCACAATGGCTTCGTTTTTTTTGACGACGATCAGGCTATCTTATACAATCCCGCGCTGAAGAATCCGTCGCTGGGCAAATTTTTCAGCGGACAAAACCTCGGCATGTATGCCCCCATGTCGTGGATCGGGTATTGGTTCGGGAGTCTGATCTCGGGGACCGAGCCGTTTGGCTACCACCTGATCGGCTTGTTGTTACACGCTGTCAATACCATGCTGGTGTATTGGTGCTTGCGCAACCTGCTGGATCGGCAATGGCCTGCCCTTTTTGCTGCGGCCCTGTTCGCCGTTCACCCGGTTCAGGTGGAGGCGGTGAGTTGGGCTGCAGCACTGAGCACCGTGCTGTTTTCCTTTTTTTATTTGTTGAGCTTGTTGACCTACCTGCGATGGAAGCAATCCCTTGCCCTGCTATGGTATGGATTGTCATTCGGCGCTTTTGTCCTGTCCGGGTTATCCAAATCGGCCGCTGTAACGCTCCCGTTGCTTTTACTGGCTGTCGATTTTTACCAGGCTAAAAAATTGGGCTGGAAGGATCTGGTGAATAAGGTTCCGTTTTTGGTCTTCAGCCTGATGTTCGGCGTGTACACCTTTGTGACCAGGGCGCAGGAAGGGCACGACATCGAGGCGGCATCCCGGGCGTTTTCAGTGCTGGATCGATTTTGGATGATCTGCCAGACGATTTTGTTCTACCCCGTCAAGTTGTTGGCGCCGTTCGGGTTTTCCGTTTCGTATCCGTTTGTCAAAACAGGCGGGGTCTGGCCACTCGCCTATTATCTGGCTCCTCTGGCGCTCGCCGGGCTGGCCTTTTTGACCTGGAAATTTGGCAGGAAACAATACGATATGTTGCTTGGCGTCGCATTGTACCTGTTGCCTTTGTCGGTTATGTTGCCGATTCGGACAGTAGGTAGTTTTGAGTTGCGTTCCGACCGCTACGTGTATCTCTCGTGCGTGGGTTTGTTTTTGTTACTTGCACTGGTATTGGAAAAACAAAAGTCTGCCTTGCGCGATATGCTGCTGGTAGTGCTGGTGGTTGTACTTGGGTTTTTGACCTGGCAGCAATCCCTGGTTTGGAAAAACGGGATCACCCTGTTTACCAACTGCGTAAACAAAACACCGCAGGCATCGCTGTGTCAGTGTAATTTGGCCTACAGCGAATTGCTGGATTATAAGTTTGAACGCTCGATATATCATTACTCGGAAGCGCTCAAATATGACTCTAGCACGGTGGAGGCCTATAACGGCCGCGGACAAGCTTATTTTCAGCTGAAGAAAATCCCGGAAGCGCTGGCCGATTTTGAACAGGCAATCCAGGCAGGGATCGTGACGCCTAAGTTGTTTCTCAACCGGGCGAAATGCCTGGTAATGCTCAACCGCTCAACGGAAGCCCTGCCGGATCTCAGCCGAAGCCTCGAACTGGAACCGAACGCACCCGAAGCGTATTATTTCCGTGGTGTGGTTTATGAAAAAGGAGGAGCCCCCGATAAGGCATTTCAGGATTACAACCACGCCATTCAGCTCAGCCCGGACTACCAGGATGCCCTCTTGAAGCGAGCCATTCTTTATGTAGGCATTCAACAATATAAGGAAGCTATTGCGGATTACACGCATGTACTGCAGATGAGCCCCAACCTGGAGACCGTGTACAACAACCGCGGCTATGCCCACCTCAAAAATGGCGAAGCCGACAAAGCCCTCGCCGATTTGAACCAGGCAATTGCCCTCAACCCGAGATATACGAAGGCCTACCAAACCCGAGCCGTGATCTATCAGCAACTCGGCAGACCCGATCAGATGCAAGCCGATCTGCAAATGGCAGAACGGCTGCAACAAGGGCGTTAGCGAATTCCAACAGGATGTTAATTCAACTGTAATTGACTGTGGGGCCAGTATTTTTGCGCCGCAACAGTCATTTTTTCCATTTCATATTTAATTCCCATGTCAAAAACGATACTTCCACTTCTAATCGTAATCCTGGCTACTGTTTCGCTCTTTGCCCAGTCGACTGCGCCGAATTATGAATTTCGGAACGGCAACTGGTTCAACGGCAGCGCATTTGTACCCGCTACCTGGTACAGCGTAGGCGGCACCCTGTCGAAAAAAACGCCGGCTAAAATCGATTCCATTGTCGATCTGGCCGGGCGTTGGGTGGTGCCCCCCCTCGGCGATGCCTTTTGTGCGAGTGTGGCAGACAACCCTTCTGCCGGTCAGCAGTTGAACTTTTACATGGAAGAAGGTGTCTTTTACCTGCAGATACTCGGCAATACCCAGGAAGGCCGGCGCGTCGTGGAGCCTCAAATGGGCAAACCCGGTACCCCCGATGGCCTGCTCGCTAACGGCGCCATTACCTGCACGATGGGCTATCCGTTCCTGAAATACGAGGCGCCGGCACAAGGCGTGCGCAACCCGCAAGCAATGGCCGATAAATACACCGAACTCAAGGAAGGCAGGAAAATGCTCGGAGACGGCTATTGGTTTATCGACACCAAAGCCGACCTCGACAAATATTGGGACAAAATCAAGGCCGGCCATCCAGGCTTGCTCTCCATCTATTTACTGGATGCTGCCAACGGCGGCGGCAAAGAAACCAAAGGACTCACACCTGATGCCGCCAAAGCCGTGATCAAAAAGGCGCATAAGGCTAAACTCCGCGTTTATGCGCACGTAGAAACGGCGGAAGACCTGCGATTGGGTCTGAAACTGGGCGTCGATGGGTTTGCCAACCTCCCGGGGTCTAATTGGGACGGATCTGGAGATGCTCAACGGTATGAACTCCGTGATGAGGACTGGAAAAAACTCGCCAAAAAGAAGACCCCCGTTATTCCGCTTTTCTCCCACGCACAAACCGTTACGCCCCGTGCCGGCGCCCAGGCAGTCCAAGCCAAAATGATGAAACAAATGCTGGACAATGGCGTGAATGTCGTTATCGGCTCCGATGATCCCCAACGCACCATCCGGAGTGAAATCAATTACTGGTTTCAATTTGGCGACCTGAACTATGCCCAAATGATCCAGATCCTCTGCACCAATACGCCGCAGGCCATTTTTCCCAACCGGAAAATCGGCCGATTCGAAGATGGTTACGAAGCCAGCTTCCTGGTGCTAAGCGACAATCCGCTACAAAATGTGCTGAAAATTCGGGCCATCGCTTACAAAGTTAAGAACGGCGTGATCATCAGGGAATGAGGTTTCAAGGTTTCAGGGTTTCAGGAGGTTTCAGGGTTTCAGGAGGTTTCAGGGTTTCAGGAGGTTTCAAGGTTTCAGGAGGTTACTAAATTCGAGACGTTTGTGTTTTACTCCCTTGGAAGTAAAACCTTGAAACCTTGAAACCTCCTGAAACCCTGAAACCCTGAAACCTTTTGAAACACTGAAACCTCCTGAAACCTCCTGAAACCCTGAAACCTTTTGAAACCCTGAAACCTCCTGAAACCTTGAAACCTCCTGTAACCCTGAAACCTCAGATCGCCTGGATCAGATCATACCGGGTGACGATATGCAGACTACCCGAGCGGTCTTTGGCTATGACGGCAGGTGTATTCCGCCCGAGGTACCGGTTGAGTTGACTGATCGGTAAATCTTCATTTACCAGGGGGAAGGCCTCTCCCATCATCGTGCTCAGGGGCTTTTCCGCGTTGTGCAGTGGGTTTTCAAGGAGAGTGTGCAAGACTTGTTTTTCGGTGATAGAGCCGATCACCTGGTCGCCATCCATGACGGGCAGTTGGCTGATGTCGTGCGATTTCATGAGGTTGAAAGCGGTCCGCACGGTATCGTCTTTCTGGACGGCGATAAACCGGCGGTCTTTTTTGCGGGCTAAAATATCGCCCACTTTGAGTTCGTCGTCCAGGAAACCGCGTTGCCGCATCCAGTCGTCGTTATAAATTTTGCCAACATATCGGCTGCCGTGGTCGTGAAAAATGACCACCACGACATCGTCCTTTTTCAGTTTGCCGCGCAATTGCCACAAAGCGCCCATGGCACTGCCGGCCGAATAGCCGAGCAACAATCCTTCTTCCTGGGCCAGGCGGCGGGCCCAGAGGGCGGCGTCTTTGTCGGTCACTTTTTCAAACAGATTGATGACTGAAAAATCAACATTGGCCGGCAGGATGTCTTCACCGATCCCTTCCGTGATATATGGATAGATCTCTTTAGGATCGAAAACGCCGGTTTCGTGGTATTTTTTGAATACGGAGCCATAGGTATCGGCGCCCCAAATCTGGATATTCGGGTTTTGCTCCTTCAGGTACCGGGCTACGCCGGAAACCGTGCCCCCGGTGCCAACGCCCACCACCAGATGCGTGATTTTCCCGTCGGTTTGTTTCCAAATTTCCGGCCCGGTACTTTCGTAGTGCGCCTGCCGGTTGGAGAGGTTATCGTACTGGTTGCACCAAAAGGCGTTTGGAATCTCTTCGCTCAGGCGTTTGGCCACCGAGTAATACGAGCGTGGGTCGGTTGGCTCTACGTTGGTAGGGCATACGATGACTTCAGCCCCGAGCGCCTTCAGCATATCGACCTTCTCCTTGCTTTGCTTGTCGGTCGTCGTGAAAATGCAGCGGTACCCACGCACGCAGGCCACCAGCGCCAGCCCCATGCCGGTATTGCCCGACGTGCATTCGATAATTGTGCCACCGGGCTTAAGGTCGCCGCGCGCTTCGGCGTCGTCGATCATTTTCACGGCCATGCGGTCTTTGATGGAATGGCCGGGGTTGAAGGTTTCTACTTTGGCCAAAACCAGCGCCGGTATGTCGGCTGCTACACGGTTCAACTTGACCAAAGGCGTATTGCCGATCGTTTCGAGGATGTTCTGTTTGTATTGCATATTGTAAGGTGCTAGCGGATTGATGGTAGAGCCACTTATCGGGCGCTGAGATGCCGGAGCATGAGTTGTTTGACGTTTTCTTTGAGTGCCGGGATATCATCCACGGTCAGTTGGGCCGTCTCGATAGGTTCCTCCCAGACGATGCGGACGATGCCGGGCCGAAGGTCGATCGACCGGGCCGTAGCGGAAATGTCCTTCATGTTGACGATGGTTTGTACTGCCAACGGGGCCTTGGTCTGGATGGCGATTCGGAAAGCGCCGTCGTAGAACGGCGCCAGCGGTTCGCCGGTTTGGTTTCTGCCGCCTTCCGGATAGATGAAGATGCTCCAGCCATCCGCCAATTGTTTTTTCAGATTGACCACGCTGCGGGCGCGGCTGATAGCGCTGCTGCGATCGACCGACAGGCACATGGTTTTCACGACCCAGCCGAATACCGGCACCTTGTGTAGTTCCTGTTTGGCCAAAAAACGAAAGATCCCGGGAAAGGCTTGGGCGTTCGCGATGAAATCGAGGGAGGAACTGTGGTTGCCGACGATCACATAGGATTGTTTGGCGTCCAGTTTTTCGCGGCCTTCTACGCGTACCCGGATGCCGATCAGCGTCAGAAAAACAGGCGTGAAAACATGGTGCAGGTACTGGATATTGCGTCGCAGCGCTTTGCCGCCGGGCGTAAAGGCCATGTTCAATAAGAATACCACCATACTGATGAGCAACAGCAGGATGAACAGGATGACGGCGTAAATGGCCCAAACTTTTCTGAAAATTTCCATGCGCAGGTTCGGAGGCTCAAAGGTCAGTATTCAGGCCTCCTCCACAAAATCCGCCGCGGTCTTTTTGGCTTTCAGCCCCAGTTTGGCCCCTTCTTCGAGCATCCGCGTGAAACCCTGTTCGAATTCGTTGGGAATTTCGCCGTCGAGGATCGCTTCCCGCACAGCCGTTTTGATGATGCCCACTTCTCGGGAGGGCGGGATATCGAAGGTGCGCATAATGATGTCGCCGGTAATCGGCGGCTGCCAAAGCCGAAGCCGGTCGCTTTCGCTGACCTCGGCCATCCGTTCTTTCAGGTATTCGTACCCTTCCAGGTAGCGGGCCATTTTTCGCGGATTCTTGGTGGTGATATCCGATTCGCACAATTTCATCAGGTCTTCGATATCGGGGCCGGCATCAAACAGGAGGCGCCGTACCGCACTATCGGTCACTTCTTCCTTGGTCAGGCTGATTGGTCGCAGGTGGAGGCGTACCATTTTCTGTACATATTCCATCTTGGCATCCAGTGGCAGGCGGAGGAAACGGAAAATACGGGGTACCATATTCGCACCCAGCCATTCGTGGCCGTGGAAGGTCCAACCTGTATCCGGGTGGAAGCGTTTGGTGGCGGGTTTGGCGATATCGTGCAACAAGGCTGCCCAGCGCAGCCAGATATTATTGCTGCGCCGGCACAGGTTGTCGAGCACTTCCAGGGTGTGATAAAAATTGTCTTTATGGCCGCGGCCGTTGCGATCCTCCACGCCTTGCAAAGCGGCAACATCGGGCAGAATTAGTTGCAGTAATCCTGTGTCGAACAGCAAATTAAACCCAAGAGAAGGATTGGGCGTACGCAGGATCTTCTCCAGTTCGCCGGCAATACGCTCCTTGGAAATGATATGGATGCGCTGGCGGTTCTTGGCGATGCCTTCCAGGGTTGTTTTATCGATGGTGAACCCCAGCTGATTGGCAAAACGAATAGCCCGCAACATGCGAAGCGGATCGTCGGAAAAGGTTTTGCCAGGCTCCAGCGGGGTTTTGATCAACTTGGATTCGAGGTGTTCCAATCCACCAAAGGGATCAAGGATCTGGCCAAAATCCGGCTCGTTCAGGCTGACGGCCAGCGCGTTGATCGTAAAATCGCGCCGGTTCTGGTCGTCTTCCAGGGTGCCGGCTTCCACATCTGGCTTCCGGCTGTCCATTTGATAGCTTTCCTTGCGGGCGCCTACGAATTCGATCTCAATGCCTTCATAGCGCAGCATGGCGGTGCCGAAGCGGCGGTACACGACTATTTTGGGGGCCGGGTACAATTTGGAGGCAAGTGTTTCGGCCAGCCGGATGCCATCACCCACGCACACAATATCGATATCTTTGGTAGAGCGGCCAAGCAGCCGGTCGCGGACGTAGCCGCCCACCACATAGGCCGGCGCATTTATGTCACGGGCACAGCGGGTAATCAGGTCAAACAGTTTCTGCTCGTGCGGTTCTATCGAAAAAATCATTTTCAGGTGGCAAATACTGCCGTTAGGTCGATGTAATACAAATACAAAGGCGGTCCCCGGTAGGCCGCCTATACTTCCAACGCCATTTCCGAGTAGGTGTTTTCAATTTCATCCAACACACTGAAGAGCATTTCGGGTTCCATCTCGGTCACCAGACGCGCCCGGAACGGTTTGATATTGGGCAAATCGCGGAAATAGGGCGCATAATGACGACGCATTTCGAGCACGCCCAGTTTAGGGCCTTTCCAGACCAGGCTGTCGGTCAGGTGTTGGCGCGCCGCATCCACGCGCTCCTGTACGCTGGGCGCCGGGAGCCATGCGCCGGTGGCAAAATAGTGCTTGATCTCGCGAAAGATCCAGGGATAACCGATGCTCGCCCGCCCGATCATGATGCCGTCGACTCCATACCGCTGCCGGTACGCCAACGCGCGTTGCGGACTGTCGATGTCGCCATTGCCAAAAATCGGAATGAACATCCGGGGGTTTTCCTTAACCCGGGCGATCCAGGCCCAGTTGGCCTCGCCTTTGTACATCTGCACGCGGGTTCGGGCGTGTATGGTCAAGGCCTGAACACCCACATCCTGCAGCCGTTCGGCGACGTCTACGATATTGATCGTACTCTCATCCCAACCGAGGCGGGTTTTCACGGTGACGGGCCGGTTGGTGCTTTTCACTACGGCTTCGGCGAGCCGCACCAATTGAGGAACATCCCGCAAGAGGCCGGCACCGGCCATCCGGCAGGCGACTTTGGCTACCGGGCAACCGAAATTGATGTCGATCACGTCCGGATTTTTGGCCTCGATCATTTCGGCCGCCCCGATCATACTGTCCAGTTGGCCGCCAAAATACTGGATCCCAATCGGGCGCTCGTAGTCAAAAATGTCCAGTTTTTGGAGGCTTTTGACCGCATCATGCACCAAACCGTCGGCGCTCACAAACTCCGTGTACATCATATCGGCTCCCTGCGCCTTGCACAATTTGCGAAAGGGCGGGTCGCTCACGTCCTCCATCGGCGCCAGCAACAACGGGAACTCTCCCAACGCTACATTTCCTATTTTTACCATGACTCCTGCAAATTCGAGCCGCAAAAATACGGAAACTATCGCAGCAGGGTAATATCTCCCTTAGCCTGCATTTGCAAGGCCCCGTCGCCCCGCCGCCACCATATCCGGTAGATGTAAACATCCGACGGGGCATTCTGTCCATCGACCGTACCATCCCACGAAGCGTTTGGTTCGGTGCTTTCAAATATTTTTTGCCCCCAACGGTTGTAAATTTCCATGCGGTCCACAAAAGCCAATCCCTGGGGCACCACCATGCCAAAGCGGTCATTGTGCCCGTCGCCGTCCGGGGTAAAAGCGTTGGGAAAACGAACCAATGGAAAGATCAGCTTGAAAACTTTTTCAAACACCTTGACGCAGCCCTGCGGCGAAGTGACCATCGATGGATTCCCCGTTGCCGGGCAGTACTTTGGTGTCAACCGTGGTTTCTTCCCAGACGAAGGTGAAGTTGCTCAGGTTCTGTGGCGGCGTTACCACGGCGGTGAGGGTCACCGGCGTGCCGACGTTCAGCTGGCTGGTGTCGGGCACCGATTGTATGGTCAGGTCAAAGCCCTGGACAACGTTCACCTGTACAGACTTGACCAGTGTGCAGCCGTTGCCGTACGTAAACGTGACCGAGTAAGTGGTGGGCACAAGCGGCTTGGGCGTAATGCTGGCGGTGGTCTCCCCGGTACTCCATTTATATGTTCCGGTCGACTGGGATGTGCCGGTGGCTACCAGGGTTACCGGGTCGCCGGAACAGCTGTTTTGAGTCGGCGTCACTGCAAGGCTACCCTGTACAACGGCAATCTCCACTTGTTTGGCCACCGTGCAATTATCCTTGGAAGCCGTTACGGTATACAGCGTGGTTTGACCGGGCGATACTCTGGGGTTGGCCGATTTGGCATAGGGTGCAAGCGACGGGTCGGCAGGGCTGGCTTTCCAGTCATATACGCTGCCGATCAATACCGGGCCGGAGTTGAGCGAAATACTGTCACCCGCGCAAATACTTGGCGGGTCCGGGAACTGTAACAGCGGCGCCTCGCCCGATACTTTTACCAAAATAGGTTTGATGATTTGGCAGCTGTCGGCTCCGTTGTAGGTGTAAATGACCGAATAGTTGGTAGTTTGCTGTGGCGACACGTCGATCGTCGGCCCTGAACCGATGATCAGGCCTGTGTCGTCGTTGCGCCACTGGATCAGGCCGGCAATCGAGGTTACCGCCGTCAGTGTGGCCGTAAAATTTTTACAAATGGTATCCCCTTCCACTTCGAGGGTGGCCTGCGGCAGAACGGTAATTTTGACGGAGTCTGTCCGAATGCACCCATTGCCGGCCGTTGCGGTCACATAATAAGTGGCTGTTTGCATCGGCAGGTACGTCGGCATCTTATCGGTAACGGTTCCGAAGCCCGGATGTGTGGAGGTCCAGACATAGTTGGCCGCCGGGTCGGATTTTTCGTTTAGCGTCACGGGCAGCCCCGGGCACAGCCGAATCTTTGCCGGAAATTGCAGCGGGGCGAGGGGTTTCAGGTTGATTTTGGCCATCTGGCTGACCGGGCAGCCTTGGTAGGTTCCGCTGGCCGTATAGGTTTGCGATGCAACAGGCCTGGCCCACGGGGTGTCGCAAGTGGCACACGAGAGCCCTGTTACGGGCGACCAAGTGATGTTCGTGACGCCAGGTGTGTAGGTTAGCATCAGGCGAACGCTATCGCCCGGGCAAATATCGCTTTGATCCGGGGCGATGGCCATCGTGGGTTTAGGAATAACCTTGATCGTCGATAATGCAGTGTCCCGGCACACGCCGTTGACGGTAACACGCCGGTAAGGTGTGGTTAGGGCCGGCATGACTGTCAGGCTGAGCATACTGTCGGGGGAAACCGCGCCGGTCAGTGGAAACCAGTAAAATTTTATATTGGGATACGCCAGCGAGTCATACGCCGGCGACGTCAGCAGCACCGTTTCACCCTGGCACAGGGTGTCTGAGGCCGGGTCAATTTTAAGATTTGCCGGCAAACTATCAATACGCACATTGACCTGTTGATGCCGGACGCAGCCGTTCAGCGATGCCGTAGCGGTGTAAAGCGTACTGGTGGATGGCGTGGCTACCGCTGTGGCGCCGTTCGGACCGATTTGAAGCCCGGTCACGGGGTCCCAGTCGACTTTCTGGGTTCCTGGGTTGACGGTGGCGGTAATGAAAACGGGTTTCCCCTGGCAAACAGTCGTGTCTTTCGGCGTCACTTGCAGGGTAAGCGACACGGGTGTGATGGTCACGCTATCCAGGGCAATACAAGATCCGTGGGAGACGGTTAAATAATAGGTTGTAGGTACCAGTGGCCGCGCTTTCGGATTGGCCGTGGCGGCTACAAAACCTACCGGGTTGGAAAACCAATTGTAAAAATTACCCGAAAAATTCTGTCCACCCAAGGGTATGCTATCGCCTGCGCAAATATTTTGGCTGGGCGCTATTTCATATTGCGGCGCCTCGCCCCCCACTACGGTTACAAACAACGTATCGGATGCAGTACACGGACCCGGAAGGGTAACCGTAGCGATGTACACATATACGCCTGTAGTGAGCCCGGACACAGTAGGCGATGGGCAATTGTAGCAACTCAACCCCGGACTGCCGGTCCAGGTGTACACGCCATTAGGGTCGGGATGGGGATTCAGGGTAAAGTGTGCGTTGTTGCAAACCGTTACATTGGGCCCCAGATTGACGGAGCACGCCGGCGGCAGGGACGGGTTTTTGGCAGAAAGTAAACGGATGAATAGGAGGAAGAAAAATGTAAAAGAGACCTTCATGATGCGTATTTTAAATCGGCGCACAAAAGTACTGGGAAAATCTTGTGTCAATGGGTCGTGTGAGACTCCTTGCCAAACTCTTTGGAATAAATGTGGATTAGCAATAAAAATAAAGAAATCAGGATCGGGCCAAATACAAACCCGATAAAGCCGAATAATTTTAACCCGGCGATGACGCCAAACAGCGTGATTACCGGGTGCGTATCGCCGAGTTTTTTCTGTAACCACATCCGGCCGATATTATCCACCGACCCGATGACCGTAAACCCGTAAACGAATAATAATAAACCGTTCCAGGGCATATCGTTGGCGACCATAAGCAGCGACATCGGCACATAGGCCAGCGCCACCCCTAAAATGGGCAACATCCCGGAAATGCAGGTAATGGCAAACCACAACCAGACGTCGTTCACCCCGGCCAACCAGTATACCGGCAAACCCGCCAATCCCTGCAGGATACCCATAAACGGGATGCCCACGGCATTGGAGAATACCAGGTTGTTCAACTGCCGCTTGAATTCAGCCACATTTTCGGTACGCAGGGGCAACCAGTTAAAAAAAGAGGCCTCCATCTGCCGGCCATTGATCAGCATAAAAAACAAAATAAACCCCGCCAGCAGGGTCGTTGTCAGCCCTTCCAGCGTTGCCGACAACAGTGCGCGCAGTTGAATGGCGCTCCAACTGGCAACATCCTTCAGCGTGTCGGGTGTCAAAATGGAAATACCGTATTGCTGCTCCAGCCGGTGTACCAGCACTTCGAGATTGGCGCGGAGCTCGGTGGAATGTTGCAGCGTTTCGATGACCCGTGCCTGCACTAATTGTACCAAAAAATGCACCGGCGTGCCAATAACCAACAAAGCCAGCACAATCAGGCTGAGTGCCGCCACTACACGAGGCCAACGCCAGGTGCCGGTCAGGAAAAACATACTTTGCCGCAGCAAAACATACAGCGTGTACCCCCCCAGCAGCGCCGGCAGGTAGGGCAGCAAGGTCCAGAATAACGCCCAGCCAAGTGCGAAAATCAACAAAATCAACAACACTTGCCGGACGAGCAGGTTGGGTATCCGGTTCATGGCCGAAAAATAATGCTTCGGTGATGTCCAATTACCGTTTCGCGCATATTCTCCTACTTTTGCAGCAAAAAAGTTTTTGCTTTGACCATTCGGATCGTAAATCACTCCAACTACCCTTTGCCCAAATACGAAACCGCCGGCAGCGCCGGAATGGATTTGCGGGCAAACCTCGAAGGGCCGGTTACGCTGATGCCTCTGGGCCGGGCTCTAATCCCTACAGGGCTGCATATTGAATTGCCCCACGGGTTTGAAGCGCAAATCCGCGCCCGCAGCGGGCTTGCCATCAAACGCGGCCTGACCATGCTCAACTCTCCCGGCACCATCGACAGCGATTACCGCGGTGAAATAAAATGTATCGTGGTCAATCTATCGGAAGAGCCGCAGACCATCGAACCGGGTGAACGGATCGCGCAGATGATCATCGCCCGCTATGAACAGATTGAGTGGCAACAAGTAGATGTACTGGAAGAAACCGAACGCAGCAGCGGCGGATTTGGCAGCACCGGCAAGCATTAAGCGCTGCCGATTGCCAGCTGTAATCAAGACCTAATCCTTTCTACCTCACGCGTAACGGACCGGGTAATCCGGCGCCCATTTCGGCATCATCATCCAATCAGGAAAAGGCATGAAGATCATTATTCCCATGGCAGGCAAAGGCACGCGCTTGCGGCCGCATACCCTCACGGTACCCAAGCCCCTCATCCCGGTGGCCGGCAAACCGATCATCCAACGCCTGGTGGAGGAACTCGCCAGCTCATACGACGGCCCCGTGGAAGAAATCGCCTTTATTATCGGCGATTTTGGCCCGGATGTGGAACGCGAGCTGATCAATATCGCCGAAGGCTTTGGCGCAAAAGGGAGAATCTACCAGCAGGAAAAAGCGCTTGGCGTTGGGCACGCGATCTATTGCGCCTGGGAAAGCCTCAGCGGCCCCTGCATGATCGCGTTTGCGGATACGCTGTTTAAAGCCGATTTCGCCTTCAACCCGCAGGAAGAGGGCATGATATGGGTCCAGAAAGTAAAAGACCCCTCTTCTTTCGGAGTGGTTAAACTGGATGATGCCGGCATAATCACCGAGTTTATCGAAAAGCCCGCCACCTTTGTGTCCGATTTGGCGATCGTTGGCATTTATTATTTCCGAGAGGCCGAGAAACTGCGCACAGCCCTGCATCATGTCATCACCCACGAGATCAAAGAAAAGAATGAATACCAACTCACAACGGCGTTGGAATTGTTGAAAAATGAAGGCACCCGTTTCCGGACCGGCGAAATTGAAGAATGGCTGGATTGCGGCAACAAGGACGCGATTTTGTTCTCCAACGAACGCATGCTCGAATTTCACCGGAACAACGGCCTTGTTGCGGCCAACGCCGTGATCGAAAACAGCGTCATTATCCCGCCGTGCTTTATCGGCGAACAAGCGGTCATTCGCAATGCCGTGGTGGGCCCATACGTCAGCGTGGGGCATAATTCCATCGTCGAAAACACCGTTATCACCAACAGCATCATCCAAAACAAATCCCAAATCAAAAATGCCCTTTTGGAAAACTCCATGGTCGGCAATGCCAGTAAATTCATCGGCTCAAAAGACGAATTGAACATCGGCGATTACTCGAATTTTTCAAAACGGTGAAATTGTATCTATAATGATGAGAAATACCCTTTTCTATACCCTCCTTTTCTGTTTGTTTGCCCCCGCCCTGGATGCCCAGAACACTATCGGCGGCGAAGCCAAGATTGTCCCGGAAGCCGAAGTGGACCGCCAGAGCTTGTTTATAGACGCCGAACGCGAACGCCTGCTTGGCCATTACGACAAGGCTATCGATGGATACAAGAAATTCCTGTATGACAACGATGGCAATGCTGCTGCCTGGTACGGACTGGCGCGTACGTACGACACGGCAAAAGATCTTGCCAATGCCCTGGATGCTGCCGGGAAAGCCGTTGTCCTGGAGCCTGAAAATCAGTGGTACACCATTTTTCAGGCCGATCTGATGGAAAAAACCGGCAACACAAAAGAAGCCGTCCGGATTTACGACGGCCTCAGCAAACGCTTCCCCGGCGCGCCCGAATTTTTGCAAAAACTGGCCTACCTGTCGGTGCTCAACAATGACCCCAAGGCCGGCCTGAAAGCGCTGGATCAACTGGAAAAACTGACCGGCATCACCGAAGAAACCGCCGACAAAAAACACCTGATCTACCTCGGCATGGGCGATGTCAAAAAAGCGGCTGCCGAATTGCAAAAACTGGCCGATACGTATCCCGGCCGGCTTGAATACCGGCACAGGCTGGCCGAATTCTACGAAAACGCCGGGGACAAAAATGCTGCCCGCCGCGTATACGAAGATATCCTGCGGCGCGACCCCGACGACGATGTGGCTCAGCTGGCCGTGCTTGAAAAAGCCGGGTCGGACGTGGCGCATGTCAACGCGCTCAAACCGCTGTTTCAAAACCCGGCGGTTTCCATCGACGCTAAAGTAAAGGAACTGCTGCCCTACTTTGACAAACTAAATGCCCAAACCGATCCCGCCCTCGTAGAAGGCCTGCTCGACTTGGCGCAACTGGTAGAAAAAGCCCATCCGGATGATCCCAAGGCCTGGAGTCTTTCGGGTGATCTGTACTACTATGCCAACCGTCCCGCAGAAGCGCTGACCCGGTACCGCAAATGCATCCAACTCAGCCCATCGGTGTTCAGCGTATGGGCCAATGCACTGGCGATCCTGCAGGCGCAAAAGAACTACGAAGATCTGCTAAAAATGGCGGAGAAGGCTATGGATGACTTTCCCAACCAAGCCCTGGCCTATTACTATTATGGTGTGGCTGCCACCGAAAAGGGCCGGACCGACGATGCAATTGCCCAACTCGAACAGGCTACCCTGATGGCCGGAAACAACATCGGGCTCCGGCTCGATATTCAGGACCAAATCGGCTTGGCCCTTTTGCGCAAAAAAGACTACGCAGGCGCCAAAGCCCGTTACGAGCAAGCCTTGGGCAAAGGCGGCGACAAGCATGCCGGCATTTTGGAGCACTACGGCGACACCCTGCTTCAACTCGGCGACCGGAACGCCGCCGCTGATTACTGGCAAAAAGCCGCAAAAATTGCTTCTACACCGGCGCTCGAGCAGAAAATCTCGTCGGGCAAACGCTGATCACCAACGGGGCTCGCTCCGCCAAAGTCACCCACTAAAATGTTTGTAATCAAAACATTGCAGGGCCTCGAACCCGTGCTGGCCGCTGAACTGGAGGCCTTGGGCGCCACGGATATCCGTCCGCTCAAACGGGCCGTTTCCTGTACCGGCGACCAGCGTTTGCTCTACCGGGCAAATTACGAGTTGCGGACGGCGTTGCGGGTGCTGGTGCCGTTTCACGCTTTTCGGGCAACGGATGAACGCGCATTTTACCGCGCCGTTCGCGAGGTGGATTGGGGTGAATACATGCAAGTGTCGGACACCCTGGCCGTGGAGGCCACTGTTTCAGGCGATTATTTCCGGCATTCGCAATACGTGGCCCTGTTGACGAAAGACGCCATCGTCGACCAGTTTCGCGACCGGTATAACCGGCGGCCCAGCGTCAATACCGAATCCCCTACCCTGCGCATTCACGTGCGTGTTTTTGGCTCACAGGTCGAACTGGCGCTCGATGCCAGCGGCGATTCCCTGCACAAACGCAGTTACCGGCGCGATACCGTGGAAGCCCCGCTCAACGAGGCCCTGGCGGCCGGCATGATCCTGCTTACCGGCTGGAATGGCAACGGCTCATTTGTCGACCCCATGTGCGGCAGCGGCACCTTGCCCATAGAAGCCGCCATGATCGCCATGCGCATCCCGCCACAACAAAAACGCGAATCCTTTGGCTTTTTCCGCTGGAAAAACTTTGATAAACAACTCTGGCAGGAAGTAAAAGCGGCCGCCGACGCCCGTATCCAATTGTCCGAATTCCCGATCCTGGCATCCGACAAAGACCCCCGCGCGCGCAACGCTACCGCTATCAACCTCCTTGCAGCCGGCCTGGAACACGCCGTGCAGGTGGAAAAATTGCCGTTTGAAAAACTGATGCCGCCCGACATACCCGGTGTGCTGGTCACCAACCCGCCTTACGACGAGCGGATCAAAGTAGATGAGGTGGCGCTCTTTTACAAAGGCATCGGCGACCGGCTGAAACAACATTGGGCCGGTTGGAATGCGTGGTTGATCTCGTCCAACATGGAAGCCTGGAAAAGCTTCGGACTCCGTCCCTCGCGCAAAATTACCTTGTTTAACGGTTCACTGGAGTGTCATTTTCAAAAATTCGAATTGTATGCCGGGAAAAAGCACGGTTAAATATGGCCTTGTTGCCCTTTTCTTCGGGATCGTTACCGCGTCCGGCGGTGCCCAGTCGATTGCGGGTCTGCTGCATTGGCAGGGCCGGGGTAAATCGCTGGCCGAATTGAACCGTTGCCTGAACCCCGCAGCACAGCAAGCCGCATGGAAGATTCATCAGTGGGAGCAATCACCGGCACTTGCAGTTTTTGATGTTAGTCCACCTGCTGGTCCGCTTGCGGCGCCCACGAACGCGACCCCTCCTTCCTGGCATTCCGTGGAATGGTCGGCGGAGCAGTTGCCCTTCTTCTGCCGAATCGAATACCGGCTGGGTAAAAAGACCCGCGTGCCCTTTAAATTCCGCCTCGGCTCGGTGGAATATGTCGACTGGCTGGAGGGCAAGCCCGGATGTTCGACCTTTATCCCCTGAACCATTCGACAACGCCCCTATTCCATCTGTACCGTGGCCGTGCCGGCTTGAAGCCCTTTGCTGCTCGCAGTGATTCGGATCGCGCCTTTTCCGTCCTCCACCGAGCGCAGGATCAACATCGCTTTGCCGTTAAAGGTCGGCACCTGGTTGGCCTGAAACGGCTCAAAGGAGCGTGGGTTGCCATTATCGACGCCGGCAATCGCTCCCGGACCTTCTACCTGAAATAGAATGCGGTTATCGGCCAACGGGCACAGATTTCCATCTTTATCCAGAATATCTACGGTGACAAAACACAGGTCCGTTCCATCGGCCTGTACCGTTGGCCGGTCGGGGGTGAGCCGGATTTGTGCGGCCGGACCGGCCGTTTTCACCGTTGTTTCGCCGATAACCTTGCCGTTTTGATACGCTACGGCGCGCAGCGTGCCGGGGGCATACGGAACGGCGTTCCACATCAGCCGGTACCGCTCCACGGCATTTTCGGCAGCGGGGTTTTTGCACTGTTTTCCGAACGACACTCCGTTTAAGAACAGTTCGGCGCAGTCGCCGTTGGTGTACACAAACACCGGGAAGGGCTTGCCTTCCTGCCCCGGCCAGTTCCAATGCGGTAAAAGGTGTACGGTGGTTTCTTCCGGTTTCCAAACGCTTTTGTATAAGTAGTAGCGGTCTTTTGGGATACCCGCCAGGTCGACGACCCCGAAATACGAACTGCGCGGCAATTCCTCCGCTTTGAACATCTTGTCTTCCGCAACATTGTCGCCGTATGGCGTGGGCTCGCCAAGGTAATCGAAACCCGTCCAAATGAACTCGCCGGCAACAAAGCGGTCTTCCTGCTGCCACTTAAAATCGTCTTCGGGTACTTCGGCCCACCACGGCGCATTCAGGTCATAGGAGCTCACCTGAAGAGAGTGGGTAAAGTCGGTTTTTTTAGCGGGCAAGGGCAATTCGTAAAATCCCCGGGTACTGACCGTAGATGCCGACTCGGTGATGATCACCGCCTTTTGCGGCGCCAGTTGGCGGGCCAGGGCATAACGTCGGCTGTAGTTGTACGACAGGACATCGTAGTAGTCAAAATGCCGCATGGCCGAGGCGTCCTTGTTGTCGCATACCAGAGTAATGGGCCGGCTGGGGTCGTATTTCCGGAAAGCTGCCACCACCGTTTGCAGTTTGGCGAAGCCACCGTTGACATTGCCCTGCACATCGCCGATCTCGTTGCCAGCGCTCCACAAAATGATTGAGGGGTGGTTAGCGTCGCGCTCCACGAAATTGCGCACCTGCCGTTCGGCAAAAGCGGCAAAATCGGCGCCGGGTAAAACGTCGGCTTTTGCGTCGTATTTGTCAAACAGCTCGTCGATGACGACAAATCCCATTCGGTCGCATAAATCGAGCAGTTCCGGCGCAGGCGGGTTGTGGCTGGTGCGAACGGCGTTGCATCCCATCCCGCGCATGATCTCCAACTGGCGCTCCATGGCGCGCGTATTGAAAGCGCCGCCCAAGGCGCCCTGATCGTGGTGCAGGCATACGCCTTTGAGTTGCAGGCGCCGGCCATTCAGCCAAAATCCGTCGTCGGAGGTAAAATGCGCGGTGCGCACGCCAAAGGTCGACCAGTACGCGTCGCAGGCCTTCCCGGCACGACTGACCACGGTTTTGATCCGGTACAAATTCGGGTGATCCACGTCCCAGCGTTGCGGGTTGGGGAGCCGGATCAGTTGTTCATAAGTATGAGATTCGCCGGCGCGGATCGGGCAACCAACCGAATCGACCGCCTGGGTCACACCGGATGCATTCACGATATACTGCTGCACCGAAACAGACTGCTCCGAGGCGTCCGTATTGTGTATAGTGGTGCGAATGCGCACCACCGCCTGTTGATCCGATACGTCCTGCGTCGTAATATAGGTACCCCAAATGCCGATGTGCACCGGATCGGTCAGCACCAGCTGTACCTTGCGGTAGATACCGGCGCCCGGGTACCAGCGGCTGTCGTGCTGTCGGGTATCGGCATGTACGGCCACTATATTGGACGCATCCAAGCGGACCAACCGGCTGATATCCAGGTAAAAGGAGTTGTAGCCGTAGTCCCATTCACCCGCCGGTTGCCCGTTGACATATACCTTGGGGAAGGCCATGACGCCATCGAACACCAGGTACACGCGTTTGCCGGCATCGGCGGCGTCGAGCCGGAACGTCTTGCGGTACCACCCCGTTCCTTTCCAGGGCAATTTCCCTGTTTCGCCCGGCCCTGCGGGGTTGAAAGGGCCGCTGATCGCCCAGTCGTGCGGCAGTCGGACGGTTTGCCAGCCGGCGTCATCGAAACCGGGCGCTTGTGCGCCGGCTTGTTCACCTTTGGCAAAACGCCAGTCTTTGTTGAAGTCGATGGTGGTGCGGGCAGTTTGGGCGACAGCATAAGCCCAAAGGGCAACGCTGAACAGGACGGTGCTGAATGTTTTTTTCATGGTAAAAGGTTCCGGTAAAAACGTCAGTTATGGCCCGCCAATATAGCGGGATTGCAGCAATCTGCCCGCGGTTCCGTTTTCTAAACCCCGCGAAACGCCTCGATGATTCGCTATCTTTGTGGTATGATCCGCTTGCTTCTTTTTGTCCTACTCCTTGCCAGCATTCAACAGGCCTATGCTCAGGGGAACCCGCCCTGGCGCCAGCCGCTGTTGATGGCCCATTCGACCGACGGCGTGCATTTTTCTGCGCCTCAGATGTTTCAGGACTCCGCCGGGGTACCGTCGGCCGTGCGATGGAAAGGGGATACGCTGGTTTGTGTGTTTCAGTGGTTTCGCCAACCGGTGAACGGGCCCAGCTGGGACCGGGTGGCCGTCCGCATTTCACCCGACAACGGACTAAGCTGGTCGGCGGCGCAACCGATCTTGGTGTACGACCTGCCAATCAGTTATCAGCGCCCGTTCGATCCGGCGCTTGCGGTTTTACCCGACGGGCGGCTGCGTTTGTATTTTTCTTCCAGTGTTGGCCTGCCTGCCATGGGTCTCGATTCTTCAATAAACACCTATTCTGCCAATAGCACGGACGGCGTCCAGTTTTATTTCGAGACGGGCGCCCGGGTAGATCACCCCACCAACCGCGTCATCGATCCGGCCGTGATCTATTTTAACAACAGTTGGCATTATACTGCACCCATTGGCGCGCCGCAACAAGGCGCCTACCACTATGTATCGCCGAACGGCATCAATTTCAGTCCGGTTCCCAATATCCCATCCGATCCACAGCACAACTGGACCGGCAATTTTATGATCAATACCCCGCAGGAGTTGCGGTTTTACGGTACCGGACCGGGTGGAATTTGGTTTAACCGATCTGCCAACGGCGGTACCTGGACTGGGTATGTGCCCACCAATCTGGTTGGCGGCGACCCTACGGCGCTCCGGCTTGGCGATACCGATTACCTGGTTATTTATGTCGGTCCGCCTGCGGCCTCTACGCCAGTGGTCGAAGTCGCTTCCGAATCGGATATGCCATTTGACATTTACCCCAACCCGGCCCGGCCTACGCTGTTTATTTCGAGCCGGGACAAACCCACTTCAGAGGCGGTATGCCGCCTGTTTTCCGCACAAGGGAGGTTGCTCCAGACGGGCGTCCTGCTCTCGAGTGTCGAGTTGGACCTGCGCGGCATCACCAGCCCGTTTGTGTTGGTGACGATCGCGTGGGAGGGAAAGTTATATGCCCGGAAGGTGGTGATCACACCCTGAACGCCTCGTCGGTCAATGCAAATCGAATAAGTTACCCACCGCGGGGGTCCGGGCGCAGATAAATCCTTCGGCATATTGCACTTCGGCCGGCCGGCCGAAAACCTGTGCTTTGGCCTTCATAAACTCTAGAAATTGTTTCCCCGAGATAGGGGTCGGGGGGCCGCTGTCGTTTCCTTCACCGTAGAATTGCGACTTAAACGCCAGGATGGCCTTCATTTTCTGTTCAAAATAGGGTGTAATATCGACGATAAAATCAGGGGTCAGTTGTTTATCCTGAACATAATGGTACACTGCGCGGGGGCGCCAATGGGCTTGCGGGGTGTCGTCGGGAGCAAAGGTTTCTATCTTGATCAGGCCGGCGTAAAAGCAGGCGTCGGCTACCAATTTGGCCGAGCGGCCGTGGTCCGGGTGGCGGTCGTCGGGAGCGTTGCACAGTACAATGTCCGGACGATACGTACGAAGCGCGCGTATGATCTTGATCATGTTCTCCGGCCCGTAGGTGAAGAAACCATCAGGCACATCGAGTTGTTTCCGAAATGCGGCGCCCAGGATTTCAGCCGCGGCAGCGGCTTCCTGCGAGCGAAGTTCTGCGGTGCCGCGGGAGCCCAGTTCGCCGCGGCTCAGGTCGAGCAATCCAAACGAGTGCCCGAGGGCGGCGTGCCGGAGCAAGGTGCCCGAGGCGCTCAGCTCCACATCGTCGGGATGAGCGCCAATCGCAAGAATGTCTACCTTCATCGTTATTTTTGCCTGGACAACCAGATAAGGATTTGAAAATGAAAACAATTCCGGAATACGAAGCGCATATTGCCGCCCTGGAAGAAAGCATGCAGGCGGCTGAAGCGCGCGCGCAAAAGTACATTGGCGAACTGGAAAAATTGCGGCAACAATACGCAGATGACCTGTTTGCCGAACGGCAGATCGCCAAAAAACTTCATGAAGAACGGCACGCACTGCAACGCGACTACGAAAGCCTGCGGGTGCAAAAAGGCGGTTTTGGACTTAAAGCGCTGATGCTGACCGGCTTTGCCGGCTTTCTCGGCGGGCTCTTTTTCTTCCTGATGTACCTCCTTATCCGGCCCAAAGACAACCATACTGCGGCGTTCGAACAATTCCGCGACGCCCATTTGTTCACCTATGAGCGGGCTATCAGCGAAGGCCGCTTTGAGTCGGTCGAACAAGACCTGCAACGCAACCTGAGCCTCCCCGAGAACAAGATCATCTACCCGGAAATGGAATTTGCCCGCAAGATTGTCGGCGCGTCCAAACGGCGCTGCGAGGGGCAATGAGCCTTGCCGGCCATTCATAAACCTCACTCCCCCACCCCGTACCTGGAACAGATTGGGCATTTATCCCGCTGGTGTGCCCTGGCGGGGCAATACTGCCGCCCGAAATAGATGATCTGCAAATGCAGTTTGTTCCAACTAGCCTCCGGAAACAAGGCCTTGAGGTCGCGTTCTGTTTTTTCCACATTCTTGCCGTCGCTAAGCCCCCAACGCGCCGCCAGGCGGTGAATATGCGTATCGACCGGAAATGCCGGCACGCCAAAAGCCTGCGACATGACTACCGAGGCGGTCTTGTGCCCTACCCCGGGGAGCGCTTCCAGGGCTTCAAAGGACTGCGGTACCTGGCCGTTGTATTGATCCACCAGTATTTTGGACAGCCCCCATATTGCCTTGGACTTGGCGGGCGACAACCCGCAGGGCAGAATGATCTGCCGGATCTCTTCCACCGAAAGCCGGACCATGTCGAAAGGATTGTCTGCCCGGGCAAATAAAATCGGGGTGATTTGATTCACCCGCTCGTCAGTGCACTGAGCCGACAACACCACCGCTACCAGCAAGGTGTACGCATCCTCGTGGCGGAGTGGAATAGGCGTCTCGGGGTAAAGGGTGTCGAGGATGGCGGCAATTTCGTTCGCCTTTTGCTGAAGGGTCATGGGTTGCACCGTTTGAAGCCGCAAAATGCTCAAAAAATCACATTCGCCACAGGGACAGAGAGATAAAGCCCGAATCAATCATGTTTTGTGCTGATGCAGGACATCAAAAAGTTGGAAAAAAATACCTGCATTTGCAAAAAACAGGATGCGCATGAAACATCTCGGATTAATCATCGGCTTATTAGCGGCAGGTATGCTATTTTATTTAGGCGCCTGCAAAAAGGATAACACCGGCTCGGTAACTTTTCGCTTTGATCACCGGGTGGGTAGCGCCCCGCTCGAATTGGCCGTTATCAAATACCCGGCCCAGGCCGGCCATGTGTACAGCGTGGAACGGTTGAAATATTACATTTCCACACTCGCCCTGCACCGCGACGATGGCCTGACCGTTCAGGCAGATGCACCGCACTACCGGGACGCAGGTCTCGACGAGACGGCAACACTGCTCCTGCCGGCGGTTCCGGACGGGAAATACACCTTGCTAACCTTTATTATCGGACTCGACTCGACCGTCAACAAGCCTTTCGGGTTGCCCCAAACGGTCCAAAACATCAACATGGAGTGGCCCATCCCAGGCGAAGAAGGGTACCACTACATGAAATTCGAAGGCAAGTACGACTCGATGGGCTCGGGTGTGGTAAAAGCATTCAACCTCCACACCGGCGCCACGCACAAACACCCCTATTATGTGGAAGTGTCGCTGCCGTTGGCCGATTTTTCTGTCCAGGGCAACAACTGGATGGTTGCGTTGGAGATGGACCTCAATGAGTGGCTGCAAAACCCGCATACGTACGATTTCGAACAGTTTGGCGCAGCCATCATGGGCAATGAGGCCGCGCAGCAAATGCTCCGGGAAAACGGCGCAACCGTGTTCCGGGTGGCATCCATGCACCAGGAATGATCGCGTAGCTATAATTGTAGTTTTCAAGCATTTAAACCGAGCATCGATGAAACAACTTGGCACTTTGCTGGTCACTGCCTTGCTCCTTTTAAGCCATCCCGGTTGTAAGCCCGAGGCGGTGGAAGAGCCGTACACCTACAACCCAACGCCTTACGAGATCAAAATACCCGCCTGGTTTCCGCCAATGGAGATCCCGGCCGGCAATCCCACTACGGTACAGGGCGTCAAACTAGGTCGGATGCTCTATTACGACACCGCATTGCACCCCACCGGTGAATTGTCGTGTGCCGGTTGTCACACGCAACAGCAATCGTTTTCCTCTGCAGCAACCGTTTTGCCGCACGTTAATCTCGCCTGGAGTACCAATTTTCTTTGGGACGGCCGGGTGCGGGGCACATTGGAAGACATTATGCTGTTTGAGGTCACCCAGTTTTTCAAAACGGACCTGACCCGCCTGCAAAACCATCCAGAATACCCGCGGCTGTTTTACGAGGCGTTCGGCACCAAAACGATCACAGCCGAACTGGCCGCCAAAGCCCTCGCGCAATGGGAACGCACGCTGGTGTCGGGGCACTCCACGCGCGACATGTCCGTTTGGGCGGATATCGGGCTTTTTTTAAGCGATGAGGAAGTGGACGGCGCCTTGATTTTTTACACGGAGCGCGGCGATTGTTTTCACTGCCACGGCGGCGTGCTTTTTACCGACAACCAACTGCACAACAACGGTCTGGATGCCGTCCCTGCATTGCCCGGCTACGCCGCTGTGAGTGAGAAAAATTCCGATTACGGGAAATTCAAAACGCCGACGTTGCGCAATATCGCGCTTACGGCGCCTTATATGCACGACGGCCGTTACCAGACCCTCGAGGAGGTCATCAATTTTTACAGCGAAAATGTGCACTATTCCCCGACGGTCGATCCGTTGATGAAAAAGGTCAACCAGGGCGGGCTGCACCTGACGGCAAAAGAAAAAAGCGACTTGTTGGCCTTCCTCAAAACCCTCACCGATACAACGTTTATCCAGGACCCAAGCCTGAAAAATCCATTTTAACGCCGGTGAGTGGTTTATAGCAGAACGCACTTAAAATTGCATAAGCCCATCCGAAACACGCGGCTTTCATTGCAAGAAGTGGTGAAACAAGGTATTTTTACCGGGAACAAAAACAACTTTTTCGCTATGAAGGCAATATTGTTCCTCCTGTTGTGTGGGATGACGCTCTATTTAGCGCCGCACCGCCAACCAACACTGGCTGCAGCGCCCAACCAGGTTCCAAGGGCAGATACCGTGGTGTTCGACCAACAAATCCTCCCGATCTTAAAGGACCGTTGCACGCCCTGTCATTTTCCGGGCGGTAAAATGTACGAGAAAATGCCATTTGACCAGGCTAAGACCCTGCTCGAACATCCGGAAGGCATGCAAAAGCGGATCAAGGACGGCGAGGCAGGGCGGCTGTTGCGCGCTTTTTTAGCGCAGGGCAAATTGGAATAGCGTGAATTTCCAAGGTCCAACCTGGAATTTCCCAAACCCGGCAAGATCAATGCCGGAAGTGCCGAAACCCGGTTAACACCATGGCCATGTCCCGTTCGTCGCAAGCGTCGATGCTGTCCTGATCTTTTACCGATCCACCGGGCTGAATGACGGCTGTAATACCGGCATCGGCAGCGATCTCCACGCAGTCGGGGAACGGGAAAAAGGCATCGGACGCCATGACCGCCCCGTTCAGGTCAAACCCGAAGGCTTTAGCCTTGGCGATAGCCTGTCGTAACGCATCCACCCGCGAAGGCTGGCCGCAGCCCATGCCGATCAACTGCCGCTCTTTTACCAGGGCGATGGCATTTGATTTCAGGTGCTTGACGCATTTTACGGCAAACAGGAGTTCGCCCACTTCCTTTGGCGTCGGAGTGCGCCGGGTTACCGTTTTCAGGTCGGCTTCCGTTTCGGTTTTGAGGTCGGTGTCTTGCTCCACCACGCCATTGAGCAGGCTCCGGAAACTACGCAGGCGGATATCGAATGCCTTGATTCGCAGCAGGATGCGCGCTTCTTTTTTGCGCAGCAATTCCAGCGCGTCCAGGTCGTAATCCGGCGCAATGAGCACTTCATAGAACAACTTATTGATCTCGCGGGCCGTTTCGAGGTCCACCTTGGAGTTGGTGATAAAGATGCCGCCAAAGGCCGATGTGGGGTCGCAGGCCAGTGCGGCTTGCCAGGCTTCGATCAGGCTGTGGCGCCGTGCTATACCGCAGGCGTTGGTGTGTTTCAGGATGGCAAACGTGGGTTTGCCCAGCTGGAATTCGCGCATGAGTTGCACTGCCGCGTCGATGTCGATCAGGTTATTGTAGGAAATGGCTTTGCCATTCAGTTTGTCAAACACCTGTTCGAAATCGCCGAAAAATACCCCCGACTGGTGCGGATTTTCACCGTACCGCAGGATATCGGAACGGTGAATCGAGTATTTGAATGAAATATCGGTGGTGCCTTCGTTGAACCAGTTAAAAATGGCGACATCGTAATTGGACGTGACCTTGAAGGCCCGGCGGGCAAACTCACGGCGATTGAACGAGGTGAACTCGCCGTCCTGGTCGCGAAGCAGGTCGAAAAATAATCCATATTCCTCTTTGGATGCCACTACCACGACATCCTTCCAGTTTTTGGCCGCTGCGCGGATCAGCGACACCCCGCCGATATCGATTTTCTCGATGATCTCGGCCGGGTCGTTGGTTGCCAGTACGGTTTCTTCAAAGGGGTACAGGTCCACGATCACGCAGTCGATCTCGGGGATATTGTACTGTTGCAGTTGTTCGAGGTGATCTTTTTCGCGGCGCGCCAGCAGGCCGCCGAACACCGCAGGGTGCAGGGTTTTGACGCGCCCATCCAAAATGCTGGGATATCCGGTCAGTTGTTCCACCGGTATAGCCGGAATGCCGAGTTTTTCGATGTAGGTTTGCGTGCCGCCGGTACTGTATAACACGACATGGAGTTCGTGCAGCCGGCGGATAATAGGCTCCAGACCATCTTTCGAATAAACGGAAATGAGAGCGGACCGGATTTTGCGGCTTCCGGAAGCCGTTTTCTGTGCTTTTGCCATGTGTTGCTGTTGAGTCCGCAAAAGTACAACGCCTGTATTGGAACAGTGCCCTGCGGTTGATCTATGTTGTTGGATTTTTTTGCCCGTACCCTTACGCCTTACCTGCATGCGCGTGGCGCGGCCGGCACTGCATTGCTGGCGGAGGCGATGGCGCCCAAAGCGGACGAACGGATACTCGAACTGGGTTTTGGCACCGGCCACACCCTGGCGCTACTGGCTGGAACGGTACCCGGGGCAGCTTGGTTTGGTCTGGAACGATCGGAAACGATGCTGGCAGCTGCCAGGCGGCGCCTGCGCTGGTGTGGGTTGCGGAATGTTTCCGTGCAACTGTACGACGGTTTACTGCCGTTTCCCGACCATTTTTTCGACGCCGTTTTTTGTGAATCGGTGCTGGCCATCGTGCCCGACGATCAATTGCCCGGCCTGGTAGCCGAATTGTTTCGGGTGCTGCGGCCCGGCGGTCGGTTTTGTTGCAACGAATCGATCTGGCGCCCACATGTTAGGGCCGATACCATAAGGGCGATCAATGAGCAATGCCTGCGCGCCTTTGGCCTTGTGCAGGCCACCGAGCGCTTCCCCTACCCCGCCGACTGGCGCGCGTTGTTCGAATCTGCCGGGTTTGCCTGGGTATCCGCCCAGTCACTCGAACGAATCCCCGCCCCGGCCAAACTGCCCTGGCATACCACCCGCCTGTTATCTACGGTTTTTTCCCGTTGGGGTTGGCTAAAAACGCGCTTGTCGCCCGCGTTGCGCCGGCAAGACAAGGCATGGCGCCGGCAGGAGCGGCAATTTGGCGTGTATGGCAAATACCTGGAAGGGTGGCTATGGCTGTTTAAAAAACCGTTTACTGGCCCGGAATGAAGGTGTGCCAAAATCCGTTCAACTCCAATCAAACCAGTGGCAGTCCATCTGGTCTTCTGCGGCGACTCCGGGTAATCTGTGCGATCACCCTGCGCAAGCGATGATCGCGCCAGCACAAAACACCTTATTTCAACCGCAAAATATTCCCCATCTGGTAGCAAGACCGGCACCGCGGCTCATACTGTTCCTTTTCCCCGAGCAGGATTACCTCATCACCATGTGCCAGACGGAACGAATGGGTAGCAAGGTTTCCGCAATGCACGCAAATCGCATGGACCTTGGTAACATACTCAGCAATAGCCAGCATAGCCGGAATCGGCCCGAAGGGTTTCCCTCGAAAATCCATATCCAGTCCGGCCACTACAACCCGGACCCCACGCAGGGCCAATTCCTGACATACTTCCGGCAGACCCGCATCAAAAAACTGCGCCTCATCGACTCCAACCACCGCCGTTTCAGGGCTGATATCCAGAATGTCGGCAGCTTCCTCCACCGGCGTGGCCCACAACGCGCTGGTGTCGTGTGAAACGATGCTGGTTTCGGCAAAACGGGTATCCAGTTTGGGTTTGAACACCTCCACCTTCAAATCGGCAATCGTAGCGCGTTTCAGCCGTCGGATGAGCTCTTCCGTTTTACCGGAAAACATGCAGCCGCAGATCACTTCTATCCAGCCGGAGCGCTGCCCCTTAAAATGTGGTTCGAGAAACATAGTGTGAATTTTTAAATGCAATGCGCGAATGTTCCAGGTATTTATTGAAATTCGCCGGGGGAAAAACCAAACCGTTTACCAGACTGGATACCTTTTCCCGGCTGCAATATTAGGAAATAGCCCGAAAGGCGCTCCAGACGAAAATATTCTTATGGACTTATTGAAAACGAAAATCTACCTGGACAAAATCAACCGGGAATTTGGGCGGATGAGCAAAGACCCGGAAAATATCCTGCGGATCGATGTCGACATCATGCTGTCGTACATAAGGGAGTTGTACGACGCCATCCTTTCCGATGACCCGGAGTCGGCAAACAGCGGCGCTAAAAAAGAACCGGTTAAGGCAACCCCGCGGCCGGCCGAACCCGCCGAGCCCCCGCCGCCGGTCGCTGCAGTAGTCCCGCCGAAACCGCCGGTGGCCGAAGCCGCTCCGCCGCCGGAAGAAAAGCCTGCTCCCGCTCCGCCGCCGCCGCCCGTCGTGGTGGAGGCGATCAAGCCGCCGGAGCCCCTGCCGACTATCAAGCCGCCCGCTCCCGCCGCACCCCCGCTGAGTTTTCCGGCTGTGCCGCCCGAGGCGGAGGCCTTGTTCGAGCAAAAACAGGCCAAAGAACTGTCGGAAAAACTGTCGGAATTGCCCGTGCCCGATCTGCGCAAAGCGATCGCCCTGAACGACCGGCTGTTGCTCACGCGCGAATTGTTCGGCGGCGACAGCCAGGCGTTTGAAAACGCCATTACCGCGCTCAACGGTTTCACCGGTATGGAACAAGCTAAATCGTTCCTGCTCGAACATTGTGTGATTCGTTACCGCTGGACTGACAAGAAACACCTGGAAACAGCCAAGAATTTCATCAAACTGGTCCGCCGGCGCTATAGTTGATGCGGGTTCTGGTTATTGGTCAGGGCATTGCCGGCACCGTGCTGGCCTGGACGCTCCGCCAACGCGGCGTACAAGTACACGTGGCAGATGCTGCACACCCCCACCAATCATCGGGCGTTGCCGCCGGGATCATCAACCCTGTGACCGGCAAGCGCTTTGTGAAATCCTGGCGCTTCGACGACTTCTACACCCTGGCGCAATCTGCCTACCGGGAGATGGAACAAGCGTTGGGCGTCCGCATCTGGCACGATCATTCCATTTTGCGCCTGCTCGAAACCCCGCAGGAAAAAAACGATTGGGCCCTGCGAATGGCCACCCCGGAATACGGCGCGTTGCTGGGCGAACGAGCAGACGCGGGCGCCTGGGCGCCGGTCCTGGCGCCTGGATTCTCAGTAGGGGTTATCCGGAACGCTGCCCGGGTAGATTTTTCCATGCTGATGCAGCAATTCCGCCGGTTGGCCCTGCAGGAAGGATGGCTGACTCCGGAGCAGTGGTCGACACAAACCGCGCGGACGCGGGTAGCGGCGGGCGATTTCGACGCTGTTGTTTTTTGCGAAGGCTATCGCGCCGCCCTGAATCCGCTTTTCCCGGGACTGGCCTGGCAACTGTCGAAAGGCGAGGCCATGATCCTGCGGTTTCGAGCGCCGCAAGCTGCCCACATCCATACGGAGATGCTCAAAAAAACGATGTTGCTGGCGCCTCTCGGTGACGGGCTATTTTGGGCCGGCGCTTCCTACAACTGGGCCTACGACGACGACGGGCCCAGTGAAGCCGAACAAGCCTTCCTCGAAGCCCGCATCCGACCCATGCTCGCCGTGGAGTACGAAGTGGTGCGACGTATGGCCGCCGTACGACCCACGGTAAAAGACCGCCGCCCATTCCTGGGGGAAAGTCCAATTGAACGTAAAGCCTTTATTTTTAACGGCTTAGGCACGAAGGGCGCCCTGCTCGCGCCGTTCTGGGCGGCACACCTGGCCGATCATATCCTGGAGGGCAAGGCGCTAGACCGCGAGGTGGATATTCAACGGTTTCGCTGAAAAAACTTGTGGAAGAAGACCGCCTGCAGGTCCACGGCATTAGCCCAGTAGGCATGGCTGTGCTCACCGGGCCGCTCGGTGTATTCGTGCGGGATGCCGGCTGCCAGCAATGCCAGGTGCATGGCGCGGTTGGCTTCCAGAAAAAAATCGCCCACACCGCAATCGATGATCAGGTCCAGCGCATGCCCCTTGAGCAGAGGAACGAGGTTGACCACGGAGCTGGCTTCCCAGTTATCCCAGTGGGTTTCGGGCGATCCGAGTACGCCTTCCAGATCCCAGTTGTTTTTCCGGAACGGCCGCAAATCCAGTCCACCGGCCATGCTGCCCGCAGCACCGAACAACTCCGGGTGCCGGATGGCCAGGTACAGGGCGCCGTGCCCACCCATGCTGAGGCCGGCGATGGCCCGGCCGCCGGGGTCGCGCCGGGTATGGTAGTAATAGTCGATATACGGCACCACCTCCTGGGTGATATGTGTCTCGTAACGCACTGCGGAGTCCACCGGGCTGTCGAGGTACCAGCTGTCATAACCGCCGTCGGGGCACACCACGATCATCTGGTAGGTATCGGCGTGCTGGCGCAACTGGGGCGCGTCGCCCAGCCAACCGGAAAAGTTGCCGCTCCAGCCGTGCAGGAGGTACAACACGGGGTACGGCGCCTCGAAAAAAGAGTAATTATCCGGTGTAACGACCAGGCACTTGATGGCCTTGTGCATCGACGGGCTGTAAATTTCGAGCGTGTCGACGTGACCGGCCCGGACGAGATGGGTAGTCATCAGCAGAGCAAGTGGCAGGCAAAAACGATACATGGTGCGGTGCAGTCTTAGGTTGTGGATTCAATATAGGCATGGTAATCCATCGATCACCAAGCGCTAAAACCGCGATTCCACATAATACGGCAGCATAGCGCGCCAGGTCGGCCAGTCGTGCCGCATATCCCAGCCCCAGACGTCGAGTTCATGCGGGATACCCTTGGATGACAGGATGCCGGACAGGCGTTTCGACGCCTCTGGATCTTCGTAGTCGCCCGATCCGGTGAGGATATGGATATGCGGCATGCGTTGCAGGCGCGACAGGTTGTATTCGTCGTTGAGGTTGGGCAGGTAGTGGCAGGGGGAGTTGAAGTACACGTCTTCGTCGTAGTAGCCTTTGGTATAGGTGGTCAGATCGTAAACGCCCGACATGGCAATGGTGCCGGCAAACAGGTCGGGTCGGCGGAAGCACATATTGGCCGCGTGCAGGGCGCCCAGCGAAGCGCCGCTGGTGATGATCGGCGTGTCGTCGCTGGAGTGCATGCGGATGAACGGCACCACTTCATTTTCCACATAGCCGTTGTACTGCTGGTGGCGGATGGCTTTATGGCGCGGGTGCATGTGGTTGTTGAGCCAGGCCTCCGAATTGATACTGTTGATGGAAAAAACCTTGACTTTCCCGGCGTTGATATAAGGCTCCAGCACCGAGATCAGGTGAAAGCGCTCGTATTCCAGGAAGTCGGCTGCGGCGGTGGGCAGAAGCAGCAGGGCGAACCCGTAATGGCCGTAGACGGCGATTTCCATGTTTTTGTTCAGTCGGGGACTTACCCACTGGTGAATTTCTCGTTTCATGCAAGAAGGCGTGCGTTGGTTGAACGTTCGCGGCAAAATTAGAAAAAGTATTGCGCTTGGTGAAGGGTCCTTTGTTCAAAACTCGACAAATTTTTTGCCATCGAAGCGAGGATACCCATTGTTTTATTCTTCTTGCCCCCTTACTCTAGTTACGAAAGAAAATAATCTTCGGCGGCCATGCTTTGTTACTGCACCGCTAAAGCCGTTCCGGCACTTCCCTAACAATCCCCGCACATTTTAACATTTCCTTATCTCCCAGGCTGCGACCTGTGTCGGGGCGGACGCGTCTGTCTTGTCAATTCACATTTCTGTCACTACTAAACTCACGTTTTTATGAAAACCCGTTCAATCCAGGCGTTGGTTGCCCTCGCCTTCCTGTGTTTCTTTAATCAAATGGCCCAAGCCCAGGTGGATGTCACGGCCAACCCGGTTGGCCTGTTGTTTGGCGACCTGAGCGTCGGCGCCGATATTCAACTGCAAGAGCATCTGAGTGTGGAAGCCGCCGTCGGCTTTGGCACCAGCAAAATCGACGACGTGAAAGGCACCAACATCCCCGTCAACCTGGTGGGCAAGTATTACCTCAACCCGAAAAATGGCGCCGACCGCTTCTACGTAGATGTGTTTCTGCGCTATGTCAACCGCCAGTGGAACTACGATTCCAACTCCGATTACGCCGACTTCACCTCCAACCGCCTTGGCGTAGGCTTCGGCCTGGGCTACAAGGTCGTGTCAAGCAGCGGCTTCGTGTTCGATATCGGTTTTGGCGCCGGACGGGCCCTGGTGGACAACAACTCATATACAGAAAACGGCATGCAACAAGACATTGATTGGCCCAATGTGATGTTCCAGGGGAAATTGGGCATCGGATACCGGTTCGGAGGCAAGAAGTAATGCGGCGGCGGTTTCAGATTTTGGGGTTTCCGGGCAGGTCATCCCAAAATCTGAAATAAAAACATTTTGTTTTTTAATTTAAAACAAAAAAGTATTTTTGCCTCCGACAACACACCTCAGTATTCACTTAAACGATTACGCTATGGAATTTACGAAAAACGCGATCAGTTGGTTTGAGATCCCCGTCGCCAACTTTGAGCGGGCAAAAGCCTTTTACCAAACCATTTTCGACTACGAAATGCCGGAAATGGTGATGGAGCCTGTTCGTATGGGCATTTTACCGCACGACCGCGACGGCGGAGGCGTCGGCGGCGCTATCTGCCAGGGCAATGGCTATAAGCCGGCGGGCCCCGACGGCACGAAAGTGTACCTTTCTGCTGGCAGCGACCTCAATACCGTGCTAAACCGGGTAGAGGGGGCCGGCGGAAAAATCGTGTTACCGAAAACAGTCATCGGCCAGGACATGGGCCATTTTGCGTTTTTCAGCGATTCGGAAGGCAACGTGGTGGGCTTATTCTCGATGGGATAAGTGCATTCGTTTGGGGGTACACGATTTGAATAGGACTGTCAGTTACTGTATAGGCGCGCCGTTCCGGAAAGGATGGCGCGCTTTCTTTTTTGCCGGCCAGATGCGACAATGGATTTGTTATTTCCTGGTACTATTGAGGATGCCCCGCACTCACATCTTCAAAAAATCTTCATACAATTCCTGCAAATACGCCTGCCCATCCAAGCCATCAGCGGCCGGTAGTGGCCCGGCAAACCATTGCCAGGCGCGTTTTTCAAAGGGGTAAAAACCTGCGCCCGCAGGTGTCACCCATCCCAGGCCATTTTCATTGGTGTAATAGGCAAAGTCGCGGGTGTGCGGATCAAACAAGTCCTTGCTCCAGGTAAAAGCCGCGGAGGAGAAGCCCAGTTCGTCGAGGATGGTGGCCGGTATGTCGTGGTGGTTGCCGAGGGTGTGGATGCGGCGGCCGCGCCATTCGGGCCGGATGAGCGGGCCAGTGATGATGAGGGGTACCTGTCGCGAGCGTGGGTCATCCATCCGCACACCTGTAGGGTTGTAATGGCCGTGGTCGGCCACCAGCACAAACAAAGTATTGGCAAACCAGGGCTCGGCGGCGGCGGCTTCGAAAAAGGCGCCGATGGCGGCATCGGCGAAGGCCGCGCTATTCAGAAACTGCTCCCGCTCAGTGTCGCCCGTCCATTGGCTGCGATAGGGCACGTCAAAAGGCGGGTGCAGACTCAGCGTCAGGATGTTGGAGAAAAACGGTTGGGGCGTCTCCCGGAGCGTGGCGATGGCCTTGTTGAATACCTGTCGGTCGTCGGCGCCCCAGCGCTGTGTGATGGCTGCGGCGGGAAAGTCTTTTTCGGCGAAGATCCGGTCAAACTTTTGGTTGGTCAACCACACCCCGATATTGGCAAAGGTGAGTTCGCCGCCGTAAAAAAAAGCGGTGGCATAGCCCTCCTGCCTGAGCATTTTGGGCACCGAGGGCAGTTTGGCGGCTTTGTCTTGCAACAGCACGATCGATTGGTCCGGTTGTGCCGGAAAGCCACCCAGCACCGATACGAGGCCCTGATCGGTGCGGTAGCCGCTCCCGTAGCAGCGGTCGAACAGGAGGCCCTGGCCAGCCAGCCGGCCCAGGTTGGGACATACGCCAGGCACGCCACCCAGTTCTCCCACCACCTGTGCGGTCATGCTTTCCATCATGATGAACACGATATTCGGTTTATGGCCAGCCGGCAGTTGCAGCCAGTTGTGGGGCTGGTGTGCTGCGCTGTCGCGCGGATACAGTTGCGCCACGCGTTGGCGGGCACTGCCATCGTCCATAAAACGGTAATGGTTTTCGGTCGAGCGCGTCTCAATCAGGCTGTGGATCACGTGCCAGGCAGCGTTAGTGGCAGCGTGGTTGTTGAATAATTGAGGCGAGTAATACACCGCGCTTTCGTTGACCGGTATCACGCCGAGCCCGCCGCGAATGGCCAGAAACAGCAGCCCCAGCAATACGGGCAACCAGGCCAGATTCCAGTTAGACAAACGATCCGGGAAAACCGTCGTACCGACAACCCATCGATACAGGCGCCACCACACCCAGGCAAAAAAGATATAGATAGTCACGCTGCCGATCTTAAATGGCAGCGACATTGAGTCGAGCATGGCCGTTGGGGTGCGGAAGTACTCCAGTGCCCGGTTGTTGAGCGGCGTGTGCCATTCGGCGTAGAGGAATACATTGGCGCCAAAGACGAAGATGAGAATGCCGAACACCACTATATGGTATCCGGCGATGACCCGGGTAATCCGCTGTTGGGTTTTGGCGCCGGCCGGCAACCCTATGAACCAGAGGAGTACCGGCACGCTGAGGAGATATCCGGCCATGCTCAGATCGAGCGGCCAGGCGCGCCAGAGCGCGGGCCATGGGTTGTTGTCGGTCCATTCGGCATGCAGCCCGGCGATAAACCACACCCGAAACACCGTAAAAAAAAGCAGCCAGAAGGCCAGGAGGCGCAAGGCAAACCAGGCGGGTTGGCCTGCGCTACGGAGGGCCAAAATCCAGCCCGGTGTTTTTATTTTATCCAACTGAATTTTAGTTGTTTATGCGTTTTTGTAGTAACCCGGAATCGCTCGTCGAGTCGGTGGCCGACCACCCAGACAATCGCCCCATCGCCATTTTCCAGCACCCAAAGCTGCTCTTTCTCGAAACGGGACAATTTTTGGTTGGTAAAAAAGTTTTGCAGCTTCTGGCTCTTACCGTCCATGCCGAAAGGCTGGAAGGTGTCGCCGGCCTGCCAGCGGCGCAAATGTAAGGGGAAATGCAGTTTGCCGGCATCCACTACCACGGCCTCCCGTCCGTCAGGGAATGGCGCGTCGGGCGCCGCGGGTGTGATGATGAGCCGCCAGCCGTCTGGACTGCGCACCATCAGGTCGTCGGCACCGATACGGAGGGTAGGTGCTGCCAGGTCCCGGTTAGTCAACAGCAGTTCAGTGCGGTCGATCACGAGGCGGTAGCCTGCCGGGCTGTGCCATTCGGCCCCGGTATGTTGCCAGGCCTCGGCGATCTCCTGCACCTGGGCAGACAGAAAGCCGAAGGGTTGCAGCAAGTCGAACAAGGCATCGCGCAGGGCCGGCATTGCGGCCAAAGCGGCCTTATCGAGGTGGTACACACCGGCTGCGTCGGGTTGTCCCAGGAGGATGTGGAGCAGGTATTGCAGGTTGTCATCGGCACCATGCAAACGGCGCAGAGTCTGTGCGGCCGATGCCAGAAATGAGGGGTTGAGCGCTTCCAGTTCGGGTATGATGCGGTGGCGAATGGCGTTGCGGGTGTAGTCGTCTTTGGCATTGCTGCTGTCTTCGCGCCAGTCCAGCGCCTGTGCCTGTGCGTATGCCTCAATGGCTCTCCGGGAGGCAAACAGCAAGGGTCGCACGATATAGCCATTGCGGGACGGAATGCCGCCCAGGCCGGTGAGGCCGGTTCCGCGGATGAAATGCAACATCGCCGTTTCGATCGAATCGTTGAGATGATGGCCCGTGGCGGTACAGGCGAAGTCTTCGGCTTCGCGTACCACTTCGAACCAGCGATACCGCAGTGCGCGGGCAGCCATTTGGATGGATTGGCCGTTTTCCTGGGCATATTTTTGGGTATCGAAATGCTGCACAAATACAGGCGCCTGCCAGTGAGCCGCCAGGTTGCGCACAAAAACTTCGTCGGCATCCGACTCCTCGCCGCGCAGCCGGAAATTGCAATGCGCCACACCGAATGGCCGGCCGCTGCGATACATCAGATGGGCCAGCACTACGGAGTCGACCCCCCCGCTGACCGCCAGCAGCACCCGCTCGTCCAGGCGAAACAGCGCGTTGGTCTGAATAAAAGCCTCGAATTGCTCCAACAAATCCATATTTCCGGTTAAAGCCGCGTTAAGGACACAAAGTTGGCTTTTTGTTTTTGCGCCGGCGAGAGACTTTTACGACAAAATACTGCCTGATGAACAAATTCCGGATTTTCTACCCCTTTTTGTTGCTCTCCATCTTTCTTTTTCTACCCCTCGCTTTGTCTGCCCAGTTATCGGGCAAGGTACTCGATGAAAACGGCGAACCCCTACCCTATGCCTCGGTGTACGTGCGAAATAGCACTAATGGGACGGCCGCCAATGGAAACGGCGAATTCAAACTGACGCTCGAAAAGGGTCGCCACGACATTGTGTTTCAATACATTGGATATAAACAGCGCATCGAGCAGGTCAACATCGCCGACAAGCCAGTACGTCTGACAGTACGCATGGAAGCGAGCGACCTGCAGATCAGCGAAGTGGTGATCACGACCGAAGACCCTGCCTATGCGATCATGCGCAAGGCTATCGAAAAGCGCGAATACTACAAAAACCGGACGCCGCAATACGCTTGCGACGTGTACATCAAAGGTTTTTACAAACTGGCCGACGCGCCCAAAAAAGTGCTCGGCAAGGATGTAGGCGACATGGGCGGCATCCTCGACTCCAACCGCACTGGGGTGATTTACCTGTCGGAGTCGGTGTCCAAACTGTACGTCCAAACCCAACCCTACCGCACCAAGGAGGTGATGATCTCCAGCAAGGTGAGCGGCGAAACCAACGGATTCAGTCTCAATCGCGCTACTTTGACCGGGCTGAGTTTGTATGAGGAGCGAATCACCATCGACCGCGAAATTCTTTCACCCCTGGCCGACAACGCCTTCTCCTACTACCGGTTCCGGCTCAAAGGCCGGTTTAAAGACCAGAACGGCTACGACGTGTATAAAATTGAAGTGATCCCGAAACGCGACGAAGACCCCACCTACCTGGGTGATATTTACATTGTAGACGAATGGTGGAATCTCGCGGGTGTCGACCTGAAACTCACTGGTAAAGCCATTCAACAACCTGTGCTCGACACGCTGACGATCAAACAGGAATTTGTGCCGGTGAACAAACCCGACGAATGGTGCTTGCTGTCGCAACTCACAGGCCTGAAGATCAAAGTGTTCGGATTCAAAGTAGAAGGCTTTTTCAATTGCGTGCTGTCCAACTACGACCTCCGGCCGAAATTCGGCCCCGAAATCTTTGGGCGGGAAACCTTTAAGATCGAAAAGGCCGCCAGTGAGCGCGATAGCAGTTATTGGGTCGATACCCGCCCGGTGCCGCTTACCGAGGAAGAGTCGAACGACTACGTCCGCAAAGACAGCTTGGAGCAAATCTGGAAATCAAAAGCTTACCTCGACAGTGTAGACCATAAGGGAAATCGCTTTAAGCCTGGCAATCTTATTTCGGGTTACACCTGGAATAATTCATACCGGCGCACGTCGATCTCGTACCCTTCCTTGTTCCAGGGTTGGCAGTTCAACCCTGTGCAGGGCTGGCTGATCAATTTCCGGCCCACGTTCCGGCACAACGATGACGAGTACCGGTCGCGGTATTGGGAAGCCGAAGGCGCGCTGAACTACGGTTTTTCCGAAAAAGTACTTCGCGGCGGATTGCGGTTGACGCGTCTTTTCGAAAGTGTGCAGTACACCCGGGTGTCATTGTCCGGCGGCGTGCTCAACGAACAATTCGACCCCAACAAACAGATCGGCGAATTGCCTAACCTTTTGTATGCGCTTTTTGAAAAACAGAATTACATAAAACTGTATGAAAAGGCCTTTGTTCGCGGCAGCGTCAACCGGCATATGGCTCCCGGGTTGTGGATGGATTTCAGCGCGGAATTTGCCGAACGCCGGCCATTGGTGAACCACAGCAATTACAGTTTTTACCGAAAATACCGCGATTACGCGCCAAATGCACCGCTGCCCGCCCCCGCTGGTGAACCGTTCTTTGAAAAGCACCGGGCCTTCCTGCTTGAACTGGGCGCCCGCTTCCAGATCGGCGAGACTTACGGCAGCTATCCGAATTTTCGATCGTACGAAAGCTCCGGTTGGCCCCAACTGGTCGTCCGCTACACCAAAGCCGTGCCGGGCGTGGGCGGCAGCGTGGTCGATTACGACCTGATCCAGCTGCGCCTTTACCAAAGAAACCTGTCGATGGGCCTGTTCGGCTTCAGCGAATGGAACGTCGGCGCCGGGTGGTTTTGGCGCAACAACCGCGTCGGGTTTATGGACTTCTACCACCCGCTCGGCAACCAAACTTTTATCGGACGCCCACGGGATTACCTGCGCGGCTTTTTCTTGTTGCCATACTACGAGTTCAGCACCGACAAAGGCTATACCTTCGTGCACTGGCGCCACCATTTCAACGGCTGGATACTGGATAAGGTCCCGCTGTTGCGCAAATTGAACTGGAAAGAGGCCATTGGAGTCGGCATGTACTTTGCCGATGAATACGCCTGGGAAAGTCAACGCCCCGACACCACCCTGCCCTACTGGGAGCTCAGTTTTGGCTTTTACAATATCGGCATCAAGGTGATCCGGCCGTTGCATATCGACATAGCGGCGGGTTTTTACGGCTCCAGGTACTATCGCACCGGGTTGGTGCTGGGGCTGGATTTATAATCGGGGATAGACGGGTTAACAGGATCTGAATCACAATTTGAATTAATCATGAACCCTGTTATCCTGTTCCTGCCGCATATACCTGTCCACTCAACACCACATAATGAACCTTACCGCATTACCCAAGATAGAACTGCACCTGCACCTCGATTGCTCGCTGAGTTACGCGGTTGTCCGGCGCCTCGATCCAGGGGTAACGGAAGCGGCGTACCGACAATCGTTCAATGGCCCCCCGAAGTTCAGGGGGCTGGCGGAATACCTGCCGCATGCCGGGCGGCAGATTGCGTTGATGCAAACCCCTGAAAACCTGCGGTTAGTCACGCTCGACCTGTTTCAGCAGTTGAAAGCCGACGGGGTCATTTATGCAGAGATCCGTTTTGCCCCTTACGAACATGTGCACGGCGGGCTACAGCCACTTGAAACGGTGGAAGCCGTAGCGGCGGCTTTGGGCGAAGGCAGCCGGGAGACAGGTATTCCAGCCGGGCTGATCCTCTGCACCTTGCGGCATTATTCCGCTGTACAGAGCATGGAGACGGTGCGCCTGGTCGAACAATTTCTGGGCGCGCCGGTAGTGGGCTTCGATATCGCCTCCGACGAAGCCCAGCCCATCGAACCGCATATCGAAGCCTTCCGGTATGCCCAGGCCCGTGGCATCCCCTGCACGGCCCATGCCGGCGAAGCGCGGGGGCCGGAAAGTGTATGGGAGACGCTGCGCTATTTCCAGCCCAAACGCCTCGGCCATGGCGTACGCAGCATCGAAGATCCCGGCCTGCTAGCAGCGCTGTCTGAGCAAAATATTCACCTGGAAATATGCCCCAGCAGCAATATCCAAACTGATGTCTACGAACGGATCGAGGATCACCCCTTAGACCGGCTTTACCGGGCAGGCATTTCGGTGAGCATTAATACAGATGCGCGGACGATCTGCAACGTAACCCTCGCGTCGGAATATGCTTTGGCTCAACGGGTGTTCGGGTGGGGATTGGAGGAATTGCTGAAGTGCAACCTGAATGCGGTGGAGCACGCCTTTGCTCCGGCGGAGCTGAAAACACGGCTGGCAGAAACCCTGCGTCTTGGCTATGCGCAACACCGGCTGTAGTGCTTGCCTTACAGCCGCACCACCGCAAAATGTTGTGTTTCCTCCACTACCCTCCCCTGTTTTACGGCATTCCGTGTCAGCCATAATTCAGGGTCTGAATCCAGCCGCGGCAAGTACGCTTTCTCTACCAGCAACACCGGTTTTTCCCGCTGCAGCAGGCTGTCCACCTGCGGACCGGCGCGGCCCATTTCGCGTTGCACTACCCAGTCGAGCGGCAGCGGCGGAGGGGTGTGCGTAAGGTAATTGGCAAGTGGAAAGGCGGGGAGCGTTTTGAAATGCGGCCCGTAGCGGGCGGTCAGGTCACGCAACTCCCGGTATTTTTCCGCTGTTTCGGGAGTGCTGTAAATGCCCGTCAAAGATGGGAAAATAGCGCCCAGGTGTTCGGTCATAGCAGCGCGCGGGCCGTCGCGATACACGAAGGCATAACCCCAGCGAAATACGGCAAGCAGCAAAATCAGCGCCCCGGCAGGCGCCCAACCCAGTCGCCCGCCGGGATAAGCGGCCGAGCTGAGGCGCGTGGAAATTTCCCATGCGACGTACGCCCAGGGCAATGCGAACAAGACCGGTAAATTATAGCCCCAACTCACCGACGCGCACCAGCTCAGCGCCAGCAAGGCAAACAACGCGTCGTGGCGCTGCTGCCGGACGGCCCGATAAGCCCACCAGCATCCAGCCATCCAAAACAACAGCCGCGTTTGGGCAAACGGCGCCGTGAATTCCTGCCGCCGGAAAATAGCCCAGGTATACGCGCCGGCCAGGAGTAGGAGCCAGCCGAACCAGGCCCAAAAGACGGCTGTTGGTCGTTGTCGCTTCCAAGCCCACCAGCCTGCCGCAACAAGCATCAACACGCTCAACGACAACAACACTGGCTGAATGCGGAAATAATCCAATACGCCGTGCTGAAGGGCTTCATTACCCGATGCCGCGCCCGACGTAAGTTGCAGGAAAGCCGAAAGGCGGTTGCCGGCGTACAGGTAAGCGGCAAAAAATAAAATAACGCCTGCGAATGCGGCAAAAGCTATCCAGGATTCGGTCCGGCGCCGCGGTCTGGTCTGGTCAGACAGCACCAATAAAGCCCCAACCAGGGGCATGGGATAAAACGATTGCTTGCAGAGGATCGTGGAAGCCATAAACAAGCCGGAAAATACTGCCGGCCAATAGCCGCGCCAATTGGTCCAACACCATATGCTCAAGGCGCCAAACAGAATGCCGTCTACCGTATGCCAGGCTGCAGCCGGATAGCAATGCGCCGACAGGACAAACCCCAGCGCGGCCAGTTGCCAGCGACGCACACCCTGGCTGAGCACGGCTGCTCCCAGCCAGGAATAAAGGGCGACTTTGGCATAAAATATCCAGCGTTCAGTCAGGATCGACCCATAATCGGGAAATAATTGTAATTCCAACGTCCGAAGCCAAACGGGTAACGGCGGGCGTACGTACACTACATCGGCATACAGTGTTTTGCCGCTAATCATCTGCCAGGCCAACCCAGTCAGGAAGCCGCCGTCCGTTTCATTGATGCCAAACGGGGCGTACAGAATGCCGTAACCCAGGATAAGGCCGAAAAAACAATATCGCCAACCCGTTTTCGATTGCCAATTTGGTTTCATGAGGCGAACATAACAATTTCAAACATGCCCCAATAGTGGTCGAGCGTACTGGTCTGGAAGCGCCGAAACACAGCATAAGATCAAGTGTTGGATGCTGGCAATATTTGTCTTGCTCGCATTTGATCTTCCCTGCGTTTTTTTGCTGTGCCGATCTATTCCTTTGCCAATAGCCGCTCTTTTAACAAGGAGTAAAACTTGGGTTCGCCGAAAGCGGCAGGGTCCACCCGCCCCATGCGCGCCGCCGAGCACGCGTCTTTGGTGAGGTAAATCTTTCCGCCGTATTGCCATACTAATTCGTCCAGTTGCCGGACCAGGTCAAACACAGTCCGTGTCCGCGGAAAATCGAGCGCCAGGGAATAACCCCGGATCGGGAACGAGTGAACAGCCTCTGCGGGCCGGTCGCCGTGACGCTTCAGCACAGTCAGAAACGGCAGATCCCGGCTGTTGTGGATCACCTGCAAGATTTGCCGGATGCCTTCAAAACTTTGTGCTTCCGGCAGGCAAAACTGGTATTGAATAAACCCGCGCCGTCCGTACAGCCTGTTCCAGTTGCGAATACTGTCCAGGGGGTAGAAATAGCGGTCGAGGCCGACGTGTTGCTCGCCTGTTTTGGCTTTTGAAAACAGCATGGCGTTGTGCAACCGGATCGACAGCGGGTTGAGCAGCCAGGTGGGAGCATAAAATGGCACGTTGCGCGGTTTCTTTTCGGGGTATTGCATGGGTTGGCCGCTGTTGCGGTCTTGGTCGTGTTCGGCAAAATAAACCACGCCCCGGCCAAAGCCCGCGCCCTGGGAGAGGCAATCCACCCAGCCTGCCGCATAAGGCCAGTTCTGGGCTTCCTCAAAAGCCATAAACAAGGCCTCCAGGTTGGCGGCGCGTACGGCGCGTTGACGCAGATGAATGCCCGGCAGGCGCATGAGGCGAAATTGGGCGCTGAGGATTACACCCGTCCAGCCCATGCCGCCACAGGTTTGCCAAAACAGGTTGGCGTGTTGCGTGCGCGAGCAGGTAATCACTGTGCCGTCGGCCAGCATCAACTCAAAGGAGATCAGCCAGTTGGAAAAGCACCCTTTGCTTGGGTGGTTTTTCCCATGGACGTCCGAGGCGATAGCGCCGCCGACGGTGATGTATTTGATACCGGGTGTGACGTGGAAAAACCAGCCCGCCGGCACGATCATCGGCAGCAAGTCGGCCAATAGTACACCGGCTTCACAGTGGATTTCGCCGTTTTCTGCATCGAACTGCAGCACCCTGTTGAGCCGCAGGGTGGAAAGCATATGCGAACTGAGCGCAGCATCGCCGTAGCATTTGCCGTTGCCGCGGGCGATCAGGCGTTCGTGGTTGCGGACGAGCGTTTGGACATCGGCCACATTTTCGGGATAGGCTATCGCGCCGGCGATCTTGGGGTAATTTCCCCAATCGGCAACGGTGGTGTGTTCCAGTTTCATGTGTTGTGGCAATGGTTTTTACCAGAGGCGTTTGATTTGGCGAAAATAGGGTAAGGCCGGCGGGTTGCAACGCGTCGAGGGCCGGAGAATTCAATCGGAGGGTGGCGGCAGCAGCCCAAAGCACAAACGCCGCACCAGGTTGGTGTCGGCAACGGCGAAAAAATTGACCGGGTTGAGCGACGAATGCAACACATAAAAAGGCAGGTGCCGCACGCCTCTTGCGCGCAGCACCGACAAATCTTCGGGTAAATCGGGCGGCTTGATGTAGTAAAATTGCAGGTCCACTCGCTCACCGGAAGCCGGTTCCAGGAATATAGTGGCGAGGGTTGTCTGGCGGGCATGGCTTTCGTCAAAATTATCGGCAAACGGGCTGTTGTCCAGATTTTTAAAAAACCGCAACCAGTTTTGTACTGAATCGTTGGATAGACCGGCCGGCAGAGCTGCCGATTCCCAGCGCGCAGCAGAATCGTTTTTTTCCAGGAACACCGGCAGCGAGTCGGGCCATTGCAACCCGATCCGCCGGATTGATTCGGGGGCAAACGGCGCGATGGTGTGCGAGCGGAAATCGTCCAGGGTGCGATCGAATAACCGCCGCAGGTGCCCCGGCACCAGATAGATGCCTTCGTGCCGCGGCAGTTGCAGGTAAGTGGCCGGGGTATCCAGGAGTATTGTTTCGCGGCCGAGCCAGAATTGTTCGTGACGGCGCGCGCCCTGCTCCAGCACGACGCCGATGCGGGTCGTCGGCGACAGTCCCAGGGTGTCCGGCCGGTTCGATTTTACCATGCGCAGCACATGCAGGTCTTGCAGGCAAAGCAACATCGGCTGTATTTGCGAATTGCCGACGGTGCTGCTCCGGTTGAGTTGGGTGGCTACCCAGCCATTGTCGGCACGTTCCAGCACAAGTTCCGGCCGATTCGGCAACTGCAAGGTGCATTGCGTGAGATCGGCGGTATCCACGCGGATCAATTCCGCCTGAAACCAGGAGCGATACCGCCAAGGAAAGTGACGGACGATCAGCCCCAGGATCAAAACGGTGAGGAACAGGAGAATGAGATGCTTGTTTTTCATGCCTGGCAAATATAATCCGCTCCAAAAAATAAACTTATCTACCTTCGCCGCCCCAAAACAAACAGGTTTTATCATGCATTTTCGCCCCGGCACAAAAATTACGATCACCGGCGATCTGGGCAGCGGCAAAAGCGCCGTGTCGCAGCTGTTGTGCGACCGCACCGGCTTTCAATATGCATCAACGGGCCGCATTCAGCGAAAACTGGCCCAGGAAATGGGGCTCGACACCCTGGAAATGAACCGCCGCGCCGACACCGACCCCGCTATCGATGAAAAAATTGACAGCATCTTTGTTGCGCTGGGCAAGGATCCCGAAAGTTACGTGGTCGACAGCCGGATGGCCTGGTTCTTTTTGCCCGCTTCTTTCAAGGTATACCTGAAAACCGACATCAATGTTGCGGTGGACCGGATTCTGAGCGATCCCAACCGCAACAGCGAACAATATCAAAGCCGTGAGGAAGCCATCGCCAAGATCAGCGCCCGCAAACGCAGCGAAAATGAGCGATTCCTGAAAAAATATGGCGCCGATTGTACCGACCTGAACAATTTCGACCTGGTGATCGACACTACACAGCGTCCCGCGGAGGAAGTCTGCGCGTTAATCATCAAAGGGCTGGAGTTCCGGCAAAAAGAAATGCCCTTCCCCCGGTTTATGTGACCTGGCAATCATCGCTGTGCCACCGATTTCATTTCCGCTGCTAACGCATGCCCCAAATAGCGTTCAATCCACTCATGGACCAGGTAGATCACCGGTGTGAGCACTACCGCCATGAAGCCTTTGTAGATATAACTCATGATCGAAATGGCCAGCACCTGCAGAAACGGAAGTTGCTGGCCGATATACAAGGCAATGAACACGACGACAAAACTGTCGAGAAACTGTGAAACCAGCGTGCTCCCCGTGGCGCGGAGCCATATCCGTTTTTCACCGGTGATGGCTTTGATCCGGTGAAAAACGCCTACGTCGACGATTTGTGATACCAGAAAGGCCACCAGCGAACCGACAATGATCCATAAACTTTGCCCGAAAACCACGGAATACGCTGCATTATAATCGGCAACCTGGGCGCGCATGGCGTCTTGTTGTTCCGGAGTCCACGATGGTTTGATGTGCGCCGTACGCCAAAATTCGGCCGGATCGAGTTTCATGGCAAGAAACAACATCAGGAAGCCGAAAGCGATCAGACCAGCCGTCATGTACGACAACATCCGAACGCCACGCCGGCCGTAGTACTCGTTGATGATGTCGGTCATGACAAACACCACCGGCCAAAGCAAGACGCCGGCGGTGAGGGTAAACGACAGGTGGTGCTGGCCGAAAAGCGACCAGTTGACTTCTTGAAACCCGAACGTTCTTTCCAGGGAAAACAGCTTAACGCCCATAAACTCCGCTACCAGGGCATTGGTGATAAAAAAGCCGGACAGTATCATCCAGAGTCGGTTCGGCTTGGAAGAGAAAAAAGCATGCATACGCAGCAGAAGGTTTTGACATGAAAGGATTTTCGATCAGGACGCCTCAAAGTTGAAAAAAACGAAACGGCTCCACCCGCTCAAACCAAAAATTTTTTAAGGTGTTTAGAGTTCATACTCAAATTTCCGGGTGAGTGTAAAATCAGTTCTTGGGCATAGCAACAAGCGCTTACATTTGCCGGGTGAATCGAACCTGCAATTTTTAATAGCCGATTCATTACCTAATTGAAAATCAAAAAACCGACTACGGCCCCTCCAAAAACTACCACTGTACATGGCAACATTTTCCATCAATCTGCAGGATGGCTCCCTGGTAAAAGAGCAGGATATTATCGTCGGGATTGACTTGGGTACCACCAACAGTCTTGTGGCGTATATGAAAAACGGTCAACCCGTGTGTGTAAGACGCACGGAGGGGAAAAGTGCATTGGTGCCGTCAGTAGTCTATTTTGCCCCCGGCGGAAGTGTTGAAGTGGGCGAACACGCCAAGGAAAAACTGATCACCGACCCTGCCAACACCATCTATTCCGTCAAACGCCTGATGGGTAAATCATACAAGGATGTGCAAGACCTGCAGGGGTATTTCGGGTATAAAATTCTAGACGACGATACGGAATCACTGGTAAAGATCCGGGTGCAGGGCCGGTATTACACTCCCATCGAACTCAGCGCGCAAATTCTCACGGCACTGCGAAATGCCGTCGAACACGAACTTAAAGCCACCGTCACCAAAGCGGTGATCACCGTGCCGGCGTATTTCAACGACAACCAGCGGCAAGCCACCCGCGACGCGGGCAAACTGGCCGGCTTGGATGTACTGCGCATCGTAAACGAACCTACCGCTGCTGCCCTGGCCTACGGATTGGGCCTCGATACCACACAATCCGAAATCATCGCCGTATACGACCTCGGCGGCGGCACCTTCGATATTTCCATCTTGCGCATCCACGACGGCATTTTCGAAGTGCTGGCGACCAATGGCGACACGTTCCTCGGTGGCGATGATTTCGACCGCTTGCTGGCCGGGTATTTTATAAAACAAATAGGGAAAGACGAACAGGCGTTCACAACGAATAAATCCTTCGGGCAGACGGTGCGCCTGCTCGCAGAAGCGGCGAAAAAAGCGCTTTCGAATGCAGAACAGTTTTCCGGTGTACTGGAAGGTCATGCAGTCGGGATCACCCGATCCGATTTTGAAGCGTTGATCGGACCTTTGGTACAACGCACCATCGACTGCTGCAGACAAGCCCTCCAGGATGCCAAATGCACACCGGAGCAGATTGAAAAAGTGGTCATGGTAGGTGGCAGTACTCGGGTGCCGCTGGTGAAAAGCCAGGTAGCCGGGTTTTTCGGCCAGACGGTATACGATAGCCTCGACCCCGATGAGGTGGTGGCATTGGGCGCGGCCATCCAGGCCGACATTCTCGCCGGCAACCAGAAGGACCTGCTCCTGCTCGATGTTACTCCGCTGTCGCTGGGTATCGAAACCGTGGGCGGCCTGATGGATACGATTATCCCGCGCAATTCTAAAGTGCCCAATAAGGCCGGCCGGCAGTACACAACCAGCGTGGACGGGCAAAAAAACCTGAAAATAGCCGTTTACCAGGGCGAGCGCGACCTGGTGGAACACAACCGCAAACTCGGCGAATTCATTCTGCGTGGTATTCCACCCATGCCTGCCGGGCTGCCCAAAATTGATATCCAGTTTATTATCAATGCCGACGGTATCCTGACGGTTCGGGCCCGCGAATTGCGTTCGGATCTGGAGCAAACCATCGATATCCGGCCGACCTACGGGATTAGCGAGGAAGAAATGGCGCAGATGTTGTTGGAAAGTATTGCCCATGCCCAGGAAGACATGCGGGTGCGCGGCGTGCTGGAAGCCCGCAACGAGGCCAACAATCTCCTGTTGGCCGGTGAAAAATTTATAGCCCAGAACGAGGCCATATTTTCGGAAGAAGAAAAGGCAGCGACGCGGAGGCTGCTGGCTGCGCTGCGTGAAGCAACGCAGGGCGAAGACAAGGACGCTATCCACCGCGCGATCGAAATCCTCAACGATTATACCACACCGCTCGCGCACCGTGCCATGGACCAGACTATCCGGGCAGCCATGCAGGGCAAAAAAGTATCTTAAATATTGTTTGAGTCATTCCTGCTTCCGGTAGATTGACTCAAACAATATCTAAAAACCACGCTTGTCTCGTTTGCCATGAAACTGACCATTTGCCTGCCTTTGCTCTCGTTCGTGCTGCTGTTGGCCTGCCATACCGCGCAGAAAGCGCAAACCCCTCCCCCGTTTGTCACCTGGGCGAAAAAACATATCGACCTGGGTACCGTGAAAAAAGGCGAAAAGCGCTCTATGGTGTTCGATTTTACAAACACCTCCGGCGAAAAAATTCAAATCGACATTGTGGATGCCTGCGATTGCACCAAGGTGGACTTCCCGCGGGGAGCGATCGAGCCCGGCCAGAAAGCGCAATTAAACGTCACCTTTGACAGCACCGAAAAGGATGCCTCCGAGACCATTTCGATCAATGTGATTTTCAAGAACACGCACCCCAACGGCGTACCTTACATTGAAATCGTGGAATACCAGTTTGACCTGGTAAAGTAAACATGAGTCACTCCCCTATGGTTGGGGTGTAAAATGGCGAGGACAAAGGCGGGATCAGCTCTTTTGTTCGCGGCGTTTGAGCTCGTCCCGGATCTTGGCGGCTGTTTCGTAATCTTCCAATTCGAGCACTTCCTGGAGCCGGCGCTGGAGCGCTTCCATGCTGTAGGTTTCCAGGGTACTGGTGTCGATAATGGGAACGCTTGGCTGCTGGGCGCTTACGGCGCCTTCCTCTTCTTCCTGCTCTTCGAGCACTACGCCAGCGGCTTCCAGGATGAAATCATAGGTAAAAATCGGGCAGTCAAAGCGCACCGCCATGGCAATGGCGTCGGAGGTGCGCGAATCGATCTCAAACACTTCGCCGTTTTTCACACACACCAGACGGGCGTAAAAGATCCCGTCAAGCAGGTTGTTGATGACCACCTCGCGCAATTCGATGCTGAATGTATCGAGGGTATTTTTGAACAAATCGTGGGTCAGCGGACGGTTGGGCACCATACGTTCCATGGCGACGGCAATGGCCTGCGCCTCAAAACTTCCAATTACGATCGGCAGGCGCCGTTGGCCGCGCCGTTCGCCCAGCACTACGGCGTAATTATGCGATTGCGTTACGCTGTGCGATAAGGCTACAATATCTAATTCAATTCGTTTCATTACCGGTTCTGTTGTGTTATTGGGGATGCAAAAGTAGCGAAGGATGGTCGTTCTTTTGTTGCTTTTTGCCTTGCAAAAATACGGCCCTTTTACCGCCCGTTGAACAAAATCTTTCCACGAATGCAGAACAGAGGCCGCGCCCGTTTGGAGCCGGCGCTATCAGTTTGCTGTTGTCTCCTGAAAATCAGGGCAATTGATCAGTTGGAAGCCTTGAACTTTCTTACGGCTTCGGTGAGCCGGGGCACCACGTCAAACAGATCGCCGACCACACCATAGTCTGCCGCTTTAAAAAACGGCGCTTCCGGATCTTTGTTGATCACCACGATCACTTTCGAGTTGTTAACGCCGGCCAGGTGCTGGATGGCGCCGCTGATCCCAATGGCGATGTACAGGTTGGGCCGGATGGCAATTCCGGTTTGGCCCACGTGTTCGTGGTGCGGACGCCAATGGCTGTCGGCTACCGGCCGGGAGCAGGCTGTCGTGGCGCCCAGCGCTTCCGCCAGTTCTTCCACGATGCCCCAATTGCCGGGGTCTTTCATCCCGCGGCCGGCCGAAACGACCACTTCGGCTTCGGGGAGCGGCACTTTGCCTTCTATGGTCTTCACTTCTTTTACCCGCACCCGGCCCTTGGCGACCGGCACCGACAGGGTTTCTACCGTGGCGGGATTACCGGAAGTTTCAGGGCGCACGGCGTTGCCCATCAGGGAAAGCACTTTTACCGGGCTCGTGATCGCGTATTCGGCGATGGCCTTGCCGGAAAAAACGGATTTGGAAAGGTGCAGGCCGTCGGCGCCAACAGTTGGCAAGCCGTTCACGCCCGATACGAGGCCGGCATTCAGTCGGACGGCCAGGCGACCCGCAACGGACTTGCCTGTAGAGCCGTGGCTGAGCACGACCACCGTGGCGCCCAGTTGGCGGGCAGTATCGGCGAGCGCGGCGGCGGCCACCTGGCTGTCGAGTTGGTTGAGGGCGGCATCGGCTACATTTAGCACGCGGGCTGCGCCGTACCGGCCGAGCTCGGCGGCGTTGGTCACATTAGTGCCCAGGGTAACGGCAACACAAGTAGTGCCGAGGAGTTCAGCTACTTTTTTGCCGTAGGTGACGGCCTCAAGCGTGGCTTTTTTGAATTGCCCGCGCGGGCTTTCTGCATATACTAAAACCATGATATTCGAGATACTGGGTACAATACGTGAAAAAATAGGGCTGATATGGGGAAATAACGGTCAAATCACTTTGGCTTCTTCGTGCAGCATCCGGACCAGATCGTCCATGTGCTCGGGTTCCACCAGTTTCACGCCGGCTTTGGCGGGCGGCAGGGTGAATTTGACGGTCCGGACCGGCTCTTCGAATGCCACCGGCGCAACCACGTTCAGGGGTTTGCTTCGGGCCATCATGATGCCGCGCATGTTGGGTATGCGCTGTTCGGCCATACCTTTTGCGGCACTCAGCACCAGCGGCAGATCCACTTCCAGCACCTCTACCCCACCCTCGATATCGCGTTCGAGCGTGGCGGCGGAGCCGTTCAGGTCCAGTTTGCTGGCATAAGATACATACGGCAGGTCGAGGTATTCGGCTAACATGGCGCCCACTTCGGAGCCGTTGTAATCGATGGTTTCCTTGCCGAGCAGGATGAGGTCAAATTGCTGAGCGCGGGCGTATTCGGCAATTTGCTTGGCTACAAATCCTGCACTTTGCGGGTCGGCATCGATGCGCACCGCTTCGTCGGCGCCGATAGCCAGGGCCTTACGGATGGTCGTTTCATTTGCAGCGGGCCCTACATTGATCACAACTACGCTGCCGCCAAGGGTTTCGCGCAATTCGCAGGCGCGCACCAGGGCGTACCATTCGTCGTAAGGATTCATAATAAACTGAACACCGGCGGCATTGAAGGCGGTACCGTCGGCGTTAAACGAGATTTTTGCCGTTGTATCCGGCGTTTGACTGATGCAAACGAGAAATTTCATAGAAATGGTTAAGCGGTTGAAAGGCAGATAGAGCGTTAAAAATCAAGGTTTTACCTTAAATTATATACTTTTGCCGCATAAAAGCGCCGCAAAAGTAGCAATACACAGCCATTTGCGCGCCAAGTGAGCAGCGAAGTTTCGCTATTTTTATGACGAAACAAATCACCCGCCTATTCGTTCATGCCAAGATGAGCCAACGACTACAACGCTTGCACCAATTGCTGGAAACGAGCCCCAACGACTCGTTTGCCCTTTTTGCCCTGGCCAAAGAATACGAAGGGCTGCAGGATGCCGAACAGGCACTGGCCTATTACCTCCGGCTCCGCGCCCTTGATCCCGGCTATGTGGGGCTCTATTATCACCTGGGCAAACTACTCGAAAAAACCGGGCAACCGGATTCGGCGCTCCAAACCTACCGGCAGGGCATGGAAGTGGCCAAACAGGCCGGCGACATGCACGCTTACTCCGAACTCAATGTGGCCCGCATGGATCTAGACGACTCGGATGAGGATGAATAACCACTGTTCCTGCAAGCAACTTATTATAACCACATCTGCCCTTACGGATTCGCATGTATAACCGTTTGATTTTCCGACCGCTGCTTCTGGTCCTCCTGTTGTTAGCATTATTATCGGCCCAACGCAGTGGTTGTCGCCGCGCTGCAGCCGGCGATATTATCGAGCCTGCCCAAACCGTTCGATCGAGCGACTTTCTATTGAAAAAACTCCAGGCGCGCGACCTCGAAGCGGTTAAAACCCTTACGGCCAAAGCGAAAATCTTTGCTGAAAGCGACGACATGTCGGCGGAAGCCACTGCCAACCTGATCTGGATTCGCGACGATGCCTTGTGGTTGAATGTGAAGAAACTTGGTATCGAGGTTGCCCGCGCATTGGTGACCAAAGATTCGGTCATTGTGCTGAACCGGCTTGACAACACCTATACTGCGCAAAGTATCGAGGCCCTGGAGCGCCAGTACAGCCTCCCGGAGGGCTTTCCTCTGTTGCAGAACCTGTTGCTGGCCTCGGCCTGGCTGGCGCCCGACATGGCGCTCCAGTCGGACATCAAAGACCAGTTGCACCGGCTGACCGGTACCAACAACCGGTACTCGGCCGATTACCGCATCGAAGAGCGGTCCTTTAATTTGCGGCAGGAAACTTTTGTTCAGCAGCGTGATTCGCGAATTTTGAACCTGCAGTTCGATCGGTTTAAAAATTTGCCGGGCGCCGGACTCTTTCCGTACCTTCGCCGACTGGAAGCTTTCAGCCCGGACAGCGGCAACCTGCGCCTTGAAATTGAATTTACCGATGTCGAAGTCAATGTTCGAAATACATTCCGATTTGAGATTCCGGCCCACTATCGTCGCGTCGAATAACCCTGGCATTCCCTGCATCCGGGTCTACCGGCGCGTATTTGCCTTGGCGACGCTGTTGCTGCTGCTGTCGGCGCTTTGTCAGGCGCAAAACAAAAATGATTTGGAGGAGCGCCGCAAAAAACTGATCCGCGATATCGAGGTGACGGATAAAATGCTCAAGAAGACCACCAAAACCCGGGAAACCACTTACGACCGGTTTGTCACCCTCCAGAACCAGATCGAACGCCGGGAAAGCCTGATCCAGACCATAACGGATGAAATCGCCGAGTCGGAAGCATCCATTGCCCGCACCTCGGAAGTGATCAAATCGCTCACGCTCGACGTGGAGGCCATGCAAGCCGATTATGGCAGGATGGTGCGCAACGCCTTCCGGCGCAAGATGATGAGCAACCCGCTCCTCTATATCTTATCCGCCCAAAGCCTCAACCAGGCCTTCCGGCGCTGGTTGTTCCTGCGCAAATACGACCGTTTCCGCAAGACCCAGGCGGAAGCCATCGCTTTCACTAAAAACATGCTCTCCAAAAAGATCGCCTTGCTGGAAGAGACCCACCAGCGGCAGGAGAGCCTGCTGGCTTCTTTGCAGGGACAAAAGGAAGCCCTGAGCACGGAAATGGCCGACAAGAAAACGCTGCTGAAGGCGCTTGAAAAAGACGAGGGGCGCTTGCGGGAAGACCTGCAAAAAAAGCAGGCGGCCCATGAAGCGCTGAACCAGGCCATCGAACAAGTTATCCAGGCGGAAATCCGGAAAAAAGTGGAGGAATCCAGACGCCCGAAAGCGGAAACCAGGACTAATACAGCCCCTCCGACAGCGGCCGCTCCGCCGACGGCGCAACCGGACAAGGCATTAAGCGCCGAAGAAGAAGACGGTTCTTTGCTGCCGGAAGACGGCACCTCCCTGGCCTTCCGGCAAAGCCGGGGGAGTCTGCCCTGGCCGGTCGACGACGGCTTCATAGCGCGCGGGTTTGGGCGGCAGAAGCACCCCACCCTGCGCAATATCGAGATCACCAACAACGGCGTTGATATACGCACCGAGACCTCGGCGACGGTACATGCCGTGTATGACGGCAAAGTAGCCGGGGTGCAGTTCATTCCAGGACATGAATACACCGTTATTCTACAACACGGGAACTATTATACCGTGTATTCGAACCTGAGTGAAACCAATTTGTCCAAAGGCAACATGGTAAAAGCGCGGCAGGCGATCGGCCGGGTGAGCAACAACCCCATTACGGGCGCTTCGGAATTGCATTTTGAACTTTGGCACCAAAAGCAACGCCTCAACCCGTCCGGTTGGATCAACAAATAAGCGCATCCGATCAAAAGGTTCATTCCCTGGTCCAGACATTGTTGGATAAATCAACATCAGCCATGCGGTGTGAAGGGTCGATTTCCACTTTAGTCACTTTTTTTGCTTTCTCCGGGATATCAAATTCATAAGCAAGGTCTACCCAGCGATGATCGGGCAACACTGTGCGCGGCATATCCGATTCCGGTGGTTTTGCCCCCAGCATGCCTGCCAGCGGGGCATAGAAAAGTTCCTGATCGCCGTCGGCATAGGTCACTACAATGTCCAGCGGCATGGCCATATCGCCTTTTCGTTCAATAACGACATGGGTAGTCTTTCTACCCTCTTTTTCCACACTTTTCACCCCGTAATCGATGGTGTTGGTCGTGTTGACAAAATCGTTTTTATACCAGTCCAGTTGCAGGCCGCTTTCTTTTTCAAACACCCGGATGACATCGTCCGGGTTGGGGTGCCTGAATTTCCAGGTATCAAAATAGCGCAGCAAACCCGCCCGCATGTGTTGTTTGCCTATTACGTATTCCAATTGATGGAGGAATATGCAGCCTTTTACGTAGGCGGCGGTTTGGTAGGCATAATTGGAATGGAAATGATCGGCATGCGTGGTCAGGGGTTCTTCCATGCCGCTGGCGACCAGCGATCGATAGGCGGCATAGTTGCCGGCAAAAGGATCCTCCAATACGGCCCGGCCGCCGGATAGCCCGGCCTTGGCCAGTTCATCGTCTATAATAGATTCGGAATAGGAGACGAAACCTTCGTCCATCCAGGCATGCAGGCTTTCGTTGGAACCGAGCACCGCCTGGTACCAGGAATGTAGCTGTTCGTGCACCGCTGCGCCGATGAGACTGGCCAGTACCCGGTTGCCGGAAATAAGGGTAGCCATGGGGTACTCCATGCCGCCGTCGCCACCCTGAATAAAGGAGTATTCTTTGTACGGGTACTGGCCAAAACGCTGGTTCATGATCGCCCGGGCCCGGCTCATGATCGCCGGAAGTTGTTCCCATTGCCGGTCGTACCCTTTGCCTTTTTTCCAAAAAAAACGCAGGATCGAGCCATCGTCGGCCACGATCATTTTCTGGGTATAATCCGGATCGGCTGCCCAGGCAAAATCATGCACATTGGGCGCTTTGAAATGGTAAGTCAGTTTATCGCCACTGGGCAACATCAGCGGCATAGCCGGCGACTCGTAACCGTAACCCACCTCCTGTGCGTTTTGGAGGTACCCGCCGGCCGCCACCACATAACGCTTGTCGATCGTGATTTTCACGTCAAAATCGCCCCAAACCCCATAAAACTCGCGCTGCACATAAGGGTCAGCGTGCCAGCCCTGGTAGTCGTACTCACACATTTTAGGGTACCATTGCGTCATCGAATACGCCACCCCTTCTGCATTGTCGCGGCCGGAGCGGCGGATCTGGATAGGCACCTGCGCTTCCCAATTCATGAAAAGCTCCGTTCTGCTGTGTGGCGGGATGGGCTCCGGCAGCACGACCTTCAGGATCGTCCCGTAGGTTTCGAAGGTAGTCGTCTTTTCATTTTGCTGCAGGGAACGCACTTTTATCCAGCCTTGTTCATTGGGCTTGAGCCTGGCGATCCGGCCGCCGATACGCGGGTCGGGGTCTATAATCGTGCGCGAACGGACGTCCATCATACTGCCCGGCTGAAAGGCGTTGAAGTACAGGTGGTAAAAGACCTTGTCGAGCGTGTCGGGGCTGTTGTTGGTGTACACCAGGCGTTGCGTGCCTTGGTACCGGTGTTGCTGCGCATCCATATCGATGGTCATTTCGTAGGATACGTGTTGCTGCCAACGATCCGGTTGGGCGGTAAGGGGTGGTTGATGCAACAGAATGAAAAGGAGGGTAAAAAATGGCAAAGCCAGGATGAAGCGATTATTCATGTGTTCCGGACAAGTTTTGGGCAATTATACAAGAATTGGACTACGCAAACGTGTTTTTTGGAAAAACGCGACCCCTGGGGGCCCAAGGGTAGGTTTAAGCGCGCTATCTTTGCGGCGCAAATGCTCCTTCTTTACATTAGAACATGTTTGGAGCCCGACGATGCGGGTTCAAAGCTGTTCTTAATCGATCCGATGCTATGAAATTTCGCATTGCCTTGATCCTGATCATTTTGGCAGCTTTGACCAGGCTGTTGCCGCACCCGCAGAATTTTACGCCACTTGGCGCCATCGGCTTGTTTGGTGCCGCATACTTGAATCGGCGCTGGCTGGCGTTGCTGGTCCCTTTTTCGGCGTTGTTCCTGACCGATCTTTTTCTCAACAATGTTGTCTACCGGCAGTACTATGCGGGATTTACCTGGATAACGTCGATTTGGATTTACGCAGCCTTTGCCCTGGTTATACTGACCGGATGGCTGGTATTGCGCCAACAGCGCTCTCCGCAGCGCGTGGCCCTGGCGAGTCTTACCGCTTCCCTGCTCTTCTTTTTAGTCAGCAATTTTAGCACCTGGGCAGAAACTGCCTTGTATCCGAAGACGGCGGCAGGCTTGCTTGGTTGCTATGCTGCCGGGCTCCCCTTCCTGGGCAATACCGTGTTGGGCGACTTGTTTTTCTCGGCGGTGTTGTTTGGGGGATATGCCTGGGCAATGCGCAGTCGCCTGGTGCCGGTTTCCGGCCAATAAGGACAAATAAAACCGTAACCTTCCCTGTTTATGGCTAAACGCTCGTTGGAGCCCAAAAAAGTCTCGGAAAGCCACACGGTTATGACCGAGATGGTTATGCCGAATGATACCAACCCCATGGGAAACCTGATGGGCGGGTATCTGATGCGCTGGATGGATATTGTTGCGGCGATTTGCGCGGGGCGGCATTGTGAAGCCCATGTCGTCACCGCTGCAGTGGACCATATTTCGTTTCAAAAGCCGATCCGGCTTGGCGAGGTGATCACGTTGGAAGCCAGTGTTACCCGGGCTTTCAGTTCATCTGTGGAAGTGTATGTCGAGGTGTTTGCCAATGATATAAAAGGGCAGAATCCCAGGCGTTGCAACCATGCCTATTTCACTTTTGTAGCGCTGGATGATTCCAAAAAGACGCCAATTGAGGCGCCCCCGGTACTGGCTCTTTCCAGCGAAGAGCAAAGCCTGTATGAAAGTGCAGCGCGGCGCCGGGAAATCCGGCTCATTCTGTCCGGTCGCATCAAGGCCAAAGACGCCACCGAGATCAAGAAGTTCTTTGCCGACAACGATTGACACTACCGTACCACCAGAATTTTTTGTTGAAATACCCGCTCGCGGGACTGCAGGCGAACGACATACCAGCCGCCGGGCAATCCCGAGATGCTTATTTCCACCGGCTCCGGTCCGTCGCCTGCATTACCCCGCCCCAGCATTCGTCCGGTAGCGTCAAACAGAAACCATTGCAGCGGATGGGCGGAAACGCCGGGCACGCGTACAAAAACGCGCTCGCTGGCAGGTTGCGGAAACGCCGGCACACGTTCCCGGGTGTCAATCGGCGATTCCGTACTAATAACGGAACCCAGCAAGACGCAATAATCTTCCACCTGCCCAAAGTCAAATGTTTCACAGGGGGTGGGTGAAGAGCTGGAGGGGCCTTTGTATTTCATCAACACCCGCATTCGGCTGAGGCCCTTAGTGTTGAAGGCTGGCGGCTTGATTTTGCCGGTCAACGAATCGGTGGTGGAATACCCTGCATCAAATGCCAATTCATCCGGCTCGTCAAAATCACCGTCGCCATTGTAGTCGATGTACACCCGAAAGTATTCGGGATACGGCAAGCCGGAATATCCCGGGATCAGTAAGACGGGGATCGAATCGGAGCCGGGCATAATGGCCAAAATGTCAGGATTGCCGGTAAAGTCCTGATACCCGGTATTCCCACCGGAATAGTGTTTCCAGGGGCCTATTTCCACTGTTTTGATCCATTCATCGTTGGCGGAATGAGATTTTGCCGGGCAATAAGAAAGGTCGGTGCAAGGGCCGCAACCGGCGGTTTTAAAGGTAAAGAAATTTGAGGCGGACAGACTGTCCGGTCCGCATTGCGTCTGAATTGCCAACTCGTATTCGGTACAAGGGGTCAGTCCATTCAGTTCGATATAGTTGGTCGGCAACTGTATGTCCTGCCAGGCGTCGCCAGAAACTCGCCACCGGAGCCGGTAGCCTTGCGCAATCGTCGGGCTGCTCCAGGTAATTGATGCAGCGGTATCGCTGATGGTTATGGCGCCAATGGAAGCCGGAGCCTCGCAACAATCACCGGTTCGAAATACAAGTGGGGCCGACCAAGCGCTTTGCAGCGAATTGTTACAAGTGCTTTGTAGTGAAATTTCATATTCAGTGCAGGTTTTTAATCCGCCGATAACGTACGGACTGGTTGCTATTGGTTGCAGGTTCCAAATGGAATCGCCATACAGCCGCCACCGGAGCCGGACGGCAGTCACATCAGCGGTTTTGGACCATGTCAATTTCAATTGATTGCCGCCTATTGCCTCGGCTGTCAGGGCAAGGGGCGACAGGCATGACATACATTCGCTTTGGTATTTTTGAAGCATATTATACAGATTCAGCCGTCCCCCGGTGACCGTTTTGCCTTGCAGGTTGGCGTTGGGCGTAGTCGCTGTTAAAATGGCCTGCTTAGCCAGCAAGGCCGCGGTTGCCGGACTTGCTTTGGCGATTGCCGTTAAATTGGAACAGGGAGCGGAATATAGCAGCCCGATGGCCCCACTGACCTGCGGAGCGGCAAAAGAGGTGCCGTCAAACGTTCCGTATTGATTGCCGGCGGCGGCAGTGACTACATATTTCCCATAGGCTCCCAAATCGATGGATTGGGCGCCCCAGGCAGCATCCGCGGCCTTCTGGTCGGTTTTAGTCAGGCTGGTAACCGTAATCAGATAGTCGCTTGGACAGGTCGTAGGTAAATCGCCAGCGATGTCCACATCTATGGGGGAATTTGCTGTGGCGGCAACCGTCAGGATGCCGGCGCTACCGAGGGAGTCGAACGCCGCGCACCAGAGCGGTGCATCGGCCGGCTGGCCATAGGTGACACCCCAGGAGCAGTTTACCGCTACGACGAATGCCCCCAGTTTGCCTTGCGAAGCGTTGTACCGCTTACGGCTTTTCCATACGTAGTCATATGCAGACAGGATAACTGACTCGGGGTTGTTCCCCGCGACAAACATGATTTTGATATTCCAGTTGACCCCGACTACACCCAGTCCGTTGTTGCCCCTGGCGCCGATAATTGCACTGACCGGGGTGCCGTGGACAGTCGTGGTAGACGAGATCTGATCGTTCTGCAAGAAGGCGCTCCATCCGCGAAAATCATCTACATATCCATTGAGGTCGTTGTCGATGTTGTCGCCGGGAATTTCAGCCGTGTTTCGCCAAATATTACCGGCCAGATCCTCGTGCGAATCATCCAGCCCGACGTCGATAACCGCTACCACGATGGTATCGCCTTCCGGGCTGAGTCCGCCCGTGGTGATATTCCAGGCCAGGTCCGAATCCATGTCGGCGCCTGGCAACCCGCCGCCGCTTCCGGTATTGATATGGTGCCATTGCTGGGCAAATAAGGGGTCGTTCGGTATGGCGCCCGGCGGGGCGGAGCGATTTTCCAGCAGGTGGTTGAATTGGGCCAGGCGCACTTCCGGTTGCCGCCGTAGCCAGGCCAATATGGTGCGTTCGTCAATGGTTCCTGTGGGCGCCTCAAAGAGCCAGATTTGCAACAGATCGGAAACTTTGCCGGCTATTTGGATAGGAATTGATGGGTAATCCGCCTCAAAGCGCTCCGCCAGCGTTTGCGGGCTCACGGTTTCCGGGGACAGGCTTACCAAAAACTGACCGGGCACATGCGGCGCGGTTTGGCTCAACAGTGTCATACCGGGTTGGAACAAAGCACATAGAAGCAGCGTAACACGGATTATCTTCATCTTAGGCGAAAATGAGTGCGGGAAACAGGATTTTTTGCAAAACTAATTCTGGCAACCTGTTTCTGCACCGTAAAATTACCTCAACGCGGTCGGATTTTCGGGCAAAGCGGCGACTGGGACATGTTTTGGCAATTGATCTGCTGATATTGGCAGCAATTAAGGCAAACGGTCCCGCACCAGGTTGTTGCAATTGAGGAAGAGTTTGTATTTTGCCCATTCATACGATTCGAGACCTTGCCAAACATCTTTTGGCAATAGAGCAAATACCGATTTTGTTGTAAAACATTTGCCAGGCAAGGCGGGCTTCGGCCAAATTATTGTGCAATGCGGAATTTGACAAGCGGGCTTAGTTTCTCTTCCGGACTGCTGTTTCGACTGCTTTTGACAGGGTATACCTTGTTAGGGGCTGCATCCAACCTGAACGGGCAAACCAATTGCGCCTGCACCAATTGTCCGCAAGTGATGGACGATCTTTTTCAGGGCAATTTTTATATCCAGGTGCAAAATGCCGCCAATGCAACGCTCGGCCAGAACGGGCAAGGGGTATGCGGCGTGACGCTCTTTTTCGATCATGAATTTGTGGGCGATCTGTTGATTACGCTGAGCTCGCCGGCCGGGCAAACCATTACCCTGGTAGGACCCACCGGATTTTTTGGCGAAACGGACGGCACCACCTGGGATGTAACGTTCGTACCTTGTAGCACCGTAGCCAGCCCCGACCCCGGTTTCGCCCCTACCTGGAGCAATGCACAACCCTGGGGTATTTTAGGTTATTATACCGGCTCTTATCACCCTTTTGACGGTTGCCTGGAAAATTTCAATACCGGGCCGGTCAACGGCCAATGGACGCTTTCGGTGACAGACGAGTTGGGGAGCGATGTCGGCAATTTCTACGATTACTCGATCATCTTTTGCGACCCGACCGGAATCGATTGCTTTTCCTGCGTGGCCAACGCAGGCAATTTGCTGCAGCCCGACGTCACGGCATGCGCCGGTGACAGCAGTTTAAACTTGAGCATGACGCCGGCTTACACGCCGCCGCAAACGCCGCCGCCTGCCACTACCTATGCCTACGAGTATATAATCGGTTCGGGCGGCGTCATCGTCGGATATGAAAAGGGCCCCGACCTGAGCGATTACCCGCCGGGCTCCTACACCGTGTGTGGCCTGTCTTATCTCAAGGCCGATTCAAGCAAGATACCGCCGCCCAACGGCACCCTGACTGTTACGCAATTAGCGACGCAGCTGAACTCCTCCACGCCGCCGTTTTGCGGAAAAATAACCTCCAACTGTGTGAATGTCAATATTTTAACTCCGGTGGAAAATATTGAGACCTTTGATACGATTTGTGCACCCAATTGTCTGGCGTATTATGGTGAGCAATTTTGTACAAGCGGCGATCACGTGGTAGCCTTGTCGCAAAACGGTTGCCCGTATACCGCTACCTTACACCTATTAGTAATACAGCCCGACACGGTGCATTTGTATGAATCGATTTGCCCTGGCGCCTGTGCACAAACGGCTGGTTTTACGAGCAATTGCGCGGCAGGGAATTACACGCAAACGTATCCCGGATCGGATGGTTGCGATAGTATCGTGGTGTTACACCTGGCTGTGCTGGAAGCATCGGCTGTTATCGCTCCCCCCGCACCGCTTTCCTGTACACAACCATCTGTTGAACTCGATGGAAGCGGATCAACGCCGCCCGGACCCGATGTTACCTACGCCTGGACTGCAATCTCCGGGGGTGTTATTAGTGGGCCAAACAATCAAAATAAGGTCAAAGCCATGGCTGCCGGAGGCTACCAACTGGTGGTTTGCCGATCTGCCGGCAGCATTTCCTGTTGCGATACGGCTGTTGCATCGGTGCAGTCTAACCAAAACCCGCCGCCTGCGCCGGCAGCAATATTGGGCACAGATACCGTGTGCCCGGGCCAGAATCTGGATTTGCATATTGATCCTATTGCCAGCGCAGTGACATATCAGTGGAATACGCCGATCGGGGTAATCCTCAATACCGGGCAAGGCACGACCACCGTCAACCTGACCTGGAATATGACTACCGGCGACACCGTCTGCGTGAGTGCCGGGAATGCTTGTGGAAACAGCGACTCCGTCTGCCTTCCGATTTCGGTGTTCCCGCCACCTGTTATCCTGACCATACCATCCGGACCGGTACAGCTGTGTTCGGGCGATACGGCTGTATACTGGATTGCCAAGTTGCCCGGCGTGCTCGGGTACCTGTGGGATGTTCCAACCGGCGGTGTTTTGGTTTCCGGACAAACTACGGATACCATCCGGGTCGCTTGGGCAGTGGCCGGCTCAACAGAAGTGTGCGTGCAGGCTTTCAACGCATGCGATACCAGCTACAAGGTCTGTTTGCCGCTGCAAGTGATGAAGCCGCCTCCAGCACCTACCCTGACTGGCCCCGACATAGCCTGTGCTTGGTCCACAGCTTATTACCAGATTGATACGGTACCCGGCGCCGCCGGATATTCCTGGAAAATCGACGGTGGCAAGGTTTTGGGGCCAAGCGACTCTACGGGGTTGAATGTACTGTGGGATTTGAAGGCGGATACCGGTGTAGTATGCGTTCAACCTTATAATGCCTGCGGGGCCGGGCCCTTGATCTGTCAAAAAATAACCCTTCTGCCCTTGCCTGCCGCCAATGCCGGGCCGGATCAGGTTTTTTGCGGCCTGAATGGAGCACTCCAGGCGAATTTGAGCAATCCTTCTAATCACGGTTATTGGTCCTTGTCTGATGGGCCGGGCGGTGTGATATTTACCGACAGCCTTTCACCAACTTGTGCTATTACGGTGCAACAACCCGGTGTTTATCATTTTGTCTGGACCGAGCAGCAGGGTATTTGCCTGGGTTCGGACAGTACAACAGTTCGGTTCAATTCAAATCCTGTGGCGGGACCGCTTAGTTACGTTTGCGATAGTGTCGGTGAACATTATACGGTCCAATTTGGTATTACCGGTGGAACTCCACCCTATTTTGCCAATGCTAGCGCCGTTACGGGAAATCAATTCGGATCGGCGCCAATACCCAACGGGGGTGCTTTTTCCTGGAAGATAACCGATAAAAACGGGTGCGCCAGCGATCCGATCAATGGAATGCATGTCTGCGCCTGTATCAGCCAGGCCGGGTTGATGAGCAATACCTTGCTGACTGCTTGCGCGGGCGATTCCGTGCAGGCGCAATACCTCGGCGGATCGACCCAGGACCCCAATGACACACTAGCCTTCGTATTGCATACCGGCAGCACAGCTTCATTGGGACAAGTTTTGGCAGTCAGTGCGGCCGGTAGCTTTGCTATGCTGCCAGGCATGGTTCCTGGTCAGACCTATTACATTTCAGCCGTAGTTGGAAACAAGTTGAATGGTCAACTTGACGTGGCTGATCCCTGCCTGGCGGTATCGATCGGTCAACCGGCGATTTTTTACAGTTTGCCGGTTGCGGATGCAGGCCCCGATACTGCCGTTTGCGGCAGCATTTTCACCTTGAATGCTTCGGGCGGCGACGGTGTCTGGAGTATCGCCGCAACTGTTCCCGGAGGCGGATTGGATTTTTTTAACGCCAACACTGCATCTACTACTGTCTCTGCCCTGAAAGCGGGAACTTATTTGCTCCGATGGATTGTATCGGAGAACGGCTGTTCGGGCAATGACGACATGATGCTGACCTTCTATGACAGCATTTCTATTGAGAATACGACATACCTGTGCGATTCAACCAATGAACACTATATTGTACATTTTGATGTAACTGGCGGGAGACCGCCCTATACGGTGAATGGCTTGGTATTGCCGAACAATACTTTTTATTCAAACCCAATCCTGAATGGCGGTCTATATAATTTTACGATAGAAGATAATAACAAATGCGCGCCTTTTGCGATTAACGGATTGCATGTTTGTGCCTGCGGCACACAAGCCGGCGCTATGGCAGATCAATTGCTACAGGTATGCGCCGGCGATACTGTAAAAGTAGCCGCGATTGACAGCCCACTGTTGGATGGCAACGATGCAATCAGCTATATTTTGCACACTTCCGCTGGCGCCTTGCCAGGCAAGGTATTGGCGGAGAACACAACGGGCTCCTTTGGTTTCGTCCCGGGTATGGAATACGGCGTTACCTATTATATCTCACAAGTTGCCGGAAATGCCCTGAACGGTTTCCCGGACCCGGACGACCCTTGCTATTCCATTTCTCCCGGGCAACCTGTCCAGTTTTTGCAACGCCCGCAGCCATTTGCGGGCCCCGACACGGTCCTTTGCGGGTTGAGCCTGGTGTTGCCTGCCAGCGCCGGCGCATTCCCGGGCGTTTGGAGTTTAGCCTCCGGCCCGGGAAATGCACTGTTTGGTATGCCTGGCGCGCCCAGCTCCGATGTACAAGTTTCCCTCCCCGGCGCGTACATTTTCACCTGGACGGAGCAAAACGGCCAGTGCGCTGGTTTTGATGAAGTGTTCGTTACCTTTCATCCGCAACCTGTATTGAGCAATCTGACGACCCTCTGCAACCCCACCAATACGGCCTTCACGATTGCCTTTAAAGTGATCGGCGGCACCCCTCCATTTGCTGTGGACGGTTTGGCGGGTGCCTTCAACGGGGATCTGTTCGCATCGCTGCCATTGATCAATAATAGTAATTATACTTTCTTTATAAAAGACGCCAATGGATGCAGCGCACCGCCGGTATCGGGCAGCAACCATTGCCAGTGCAGTACGAATGCTGGTACTATGGCCGGGGGGAGTTTGTCGTTTTGCGCCGATCAGACCGCTGAGGCTATATGGAATAACGATGCTGCGCCCGACCCTGACGACGGGGTTAAATTTGTGCTGCACGATCTTCCCGGGCCTGTGCTGGGTACCGTGCTGGCCGTAAATGATGCTCCAGAATTTAAGTTTGCAGCCAACTTAAAGACCGGTGTCACCTATTACATATCAGCCGTTGCGGGAAATCTGGCAGGTAGTGCGATCGATTGGAACGACCCGTGCTTGTCCGTCTCTGTCGGGACACCCGTTCAGTGGAGAGCCTTGCCGGAAGCGTCGCTTTCGGGAGACACCACCATTTGCTCCGGCCAACCGGCTCGGCTGATCGTTCAGGGAAATGGGATCTTCCCGTTGCAGGTCGTTTATCGCGATGGCAACTCCGGATCAACTGCCAGTGTGTTGCTCCTGGATTCAACTGCCAGAGAAATCCCGATCACCCCGTTGAACTCCACGTTATATGTTTTAGCATCAGTAAAGGATGCCGGCCCTCTTGGTTGCGCCAACCAAGGGACGGATACGGTTGAGGTGAATGTAATCCCCCGGGCTTTTGCAGGAACTCAGCCGGACACAGTGCTCCGCTGCAGTGGTGATACGGCAGCCATCGGGCTCTATGCTTATTTGAAAGGAGCTGACAGCGGCGGCGCCTGGAAAGCACTGAGCCCCGGCCTTCCGATGCCGGGCGTACTGGATGCTGTCGGTGGCATAGTACATCCGACAGGGTTGCTGCCCGGTACTTATTTATTTTCTTACCGCGTTCCCGGTGTATTTCCTTGCTCCGACGACAGCGTGGTGGTGCAGGTTGTCCTGCAACCGCCGCCAACAGCAGACGCCGGTTTGGACCAGGAATTGACCTGCATGGCCCCACAGACCATCCTTGGCGGCACTGCAACCAGCACTGGCCACGGCGAAACCTATCAATGGCGTTTGGAGGGCGACACCCTGTTGGGAGCGAATATGACCCACCTGCAAATTGATACTCCCGGCTTATACGTGCTGGAGGTGAAAGACCAGTTTGGCTGCACAGATTCCGACGCTGTGCTGGTATCACAACTGGTGCCAACGCTGCATGTGGCGGGAATAACGGTCAAACCGGTGCGTTGCTATGGCGAGGAAAACGGCTCGCTGCAGATTGGGGAAGTCAGTGGCGGCACACCGCCTGTGTTGTTTGCGCTCAACGGCGGTCCCTTCGGTGCGGCACAACAATTTGCGAACCTGGCGCCTGGCGCCTATTGGCTGACCGCCCAGGACGCTGCGGGGTGCGAGTGGGCTTCAGACACATTGCTGCTCGCAGATCCGCCCGAAATAAAAATTGACCTTGGAAGCGATATCGAGGCAGCGTTAGGCGACTCAGTGTATCTTGTCGTCGGAGGGATTGTTCCCATGGGTGGTTTGGATACCGTGATTTGGAACCCCTTGTTGGATTCGGCGGCAGTAGGGCGGTTGTTTCAGCGGTTTCTACCCTTGCATTCCGGCAAAATCCGGGTTACCGTGATCGATACCAGTGGATGTTCAGGACAAGATGAAGTGGTTTTGGCGCTTGAGCGGGCGCGAAGGGTTTACTTTCCGACCGTTTTTGATCCGGGAAAAGGGCAGAATGACATCTTTATGGTTTTCGGCGGGGCAGATGTGGTAGAAGTTGAGGCATTCAGAATTTATGACCGGTGGGGGGATTGCATATTCGAGGCCGGGCATTTTCTTCCTAATGACACTGCCCACGGATGGAACGGCACGTTCCGCGGTCGAAAAATGCCGCAAGGTGTTTATGCTTATTTTGCACTCATCCGATTTATAGACGGTGAACGGGAAACATTTAGCGGGGGTGTCACTTTATTGCGCTGAAGGTTAGTTTGTTAAGGTTTAAATTTTTTTTGTAACTATAAATTTCTCCAAACGCCAAAGGCTAAAATAATAAATTCGGAATGGAAATTTTTTGTCAAAAGACTCCAGATGAGGCAGTTAAAATGGCTCCAAAAGGGGTCTTCAGAATAAAATTCTTCCTTCCTTTGCAGAATATTTCCCCGGTGTATGCCACGAACCTATCGTTATGTGCTTCGGCATATCTTCCGCTCTGAATGTTTGTCAAACTTTTAAACTTACCGGACTTCATGGTAAAAAAACTACTCGCTTTGACATGGCTGCTCTTTTTTGGTTGGGAACTGTTGGCGCAATTGCCGCAACCGTGCCCTTCCAACACCACACCAGCAGCTGATTTATGTTCCGATATCTGTATATATTGTAACTTCAATGGTTACATGGGGAGTACTTCCGGATACTCGGGTCAAACACCACCAGGTTTCTGCGGCACTATTGAGAACGAGCAATGGCTCGGGTTTATCGCCGGATCCAGCGGTGCGACGTTTACGGCTACTGCATCCAACTGTGCGAACGGCGATGGTATCCAGATCGCCTTGTATACGGGCTGCAACAGCAACCCCGTTGCTTGCTATATGGGATGCAATGGGTGCGCTGCTGTGCCTGCAACCATTACTGCGCCCTTAACCCCCGGTGTCAACTATTATCTTTTGATTGACGGATATGCCGGCGACCAATGCGATTTTGTGATCAATGTGACGCCACCGAGTGCCGTACAGGCCCCGAATGTAGGCCAGGTAGGAGTAATTTCGGGTCCTGCATCCGCTTGCCCAGGCGCAACGGTCACATTTTCCGTTCCGCCAGTCACTGGAGCAGGGGCTTATACATGGACAGCGCCGCCCGGATCGCTGATCAATGGTATGGAACCGCCGGTTACGATTGCTGCCCCGGGCGGCAATTCCGTACAGGTAACAATCGGGCCGAATGGAGGAACCATTTGCGTGCTGCCACAAAACTCATGCAATGATGGCGTTGAAAAATGCAAGACGATAAATGTAGCGCCGATTCCGCCGACCACACTTCCTCCAGTGGTGGTTTGTAATGAGGACCTACCCTATTACCTGCCGTGGGACGATCCGGTTTATATCACCGGAACCTACCAGCACGTCTATCAATCATACCAGGGCTGCGATAGCACCGTACGCATAACGGTAAACGTGAAGCCTCCAATTATCAAGTACCTGGCGCCACAAACAGTTTGCGCCGGATCGTGTATCACCATTTGTGGAGAAGAATATTGTGACGGCGGTTCGTATTCGCATGTTTGCGAATCGTACCAGGGTTGCGACAGTGTAGTCAGTTTTTCCTTGATCGTATTGCAGCCACTTGCTGAGATCACCTCCAACGGCGTTTTGTCCTGCAACAATGATACGATTACCCTTACATCGTCGCCATCAGTAGGAACGAAAATCTGGAAACTTAACGGCACCGTCATCGGGGGGGGCAACTCAATCAAGATAACCCAGCCCGGGACAGTGATCCTGACCGTAACCGCATCAGCGGGGGGGAGCTTCTGTGTGGAAACGGATACCCTGGTGATTACCGGCAATACCACGCCGCCAACCGTGTCGGCTACAGGAGGGGTCTTGGGTTGCGGCGCCGCGCAGGCCCAATTAGGTACCAACACAAATGCCACAGGCCCCACTTATTTATGGAGCCCCTCTACCGGTTTGAGCGCAACCAATATTGCCAACCCGATCGCTACGCAACCAGGAACGTACACCGTCCAGGTTACGGACGGCGTAACAGGTTGTACCAATACCGCGTCCATCCAGGTCACCGGCAACACAACGCCACCTGCAGCCAGCGCCACCGGTGGCGTTGTCACGTGTGCCAATACGACGATTTCAATCGGTTCGAGCACCAACGTTGCCAATCCAACGTATTCATGGAGCGGCCCGGCAGGTTTTACTTCCACGCAGCAGAATCCGAATAACGTAATGGCTGCAGGGACATATACGGTGACCATCACTAACACGACCAATAACTGTACGGCTACAGCCACTACCACGGTTACTACAAATACCACCCCGCCATCGGCCAGCGCTACCGGCGGGGTCATCAGTTGTGTCACACCAACTATCACCTTGAACGGCAGTTCACCGACAGGGGGTGTCACGTATTCCTGGACCGGGCCAAGTTTCACCGCCGGCGTTCAGAATCCATCGGTTGACACAGCCGGCGTCTACACCCTGGTGGTTACCAACCCCGCAAACGGTTGTACCTCTACTGCGACTACTACCGTTACTGGAAATACGAATTTACCCACGGCAGCTGCCACGGGAGGAGAAGTATCCTGCGGGGCGCCAAATCTTGTTCTGATGGGGTCGTCAACCACCCCCGGCGCTACTTTTGCTTGGGTGGGCCCGGGCTTTACGGCCGCGGTCGCCAACCCTTCGGTTTCCGCGCCTGGCACTTACACGCTGACGGTGACGGGTACCAACAGTTGTACGCAAACGGCAACGGCCACAGTGACCGGCAATTTTGCCGTACCAAATGCCGATGCCACAGGCGGCACCATTACTTGTTCTGCTTCCAGCACCACCATTTCAGGCACCTCCACCACCCCAGGTGTCACATTCCAATGGATAGGTCCCAGCGGGGGTATTTATAATGGCCCCAATCCTACTGTTTCAAACGTAGGCACGTATATACTTACTGTAACCAGCCCGAATGGTTGTACCGCCACCGCCACCGCCACAGTACAACCGGACGCCAATGTGCCGAATGCTACAGCAATGGGCGGTACATTGGACTGTAATATCGCTTCAGTCGTGTTGAATGGCGGATCGACCACCCCCGGTGCCTTGCTCAACTGGGTGGGCCCCGGCGGATTTCAGTCGACGCTGGAAGATCCGACCGTCTCCGTATCCGGTACGTACACCTTGACGGTTTCGAATCCGGCCAACGGCTGTACGGCAATAGCTACGGCAGATGTGATTCTGGACGACGCTGTACCCGGCGCAGTCGCAACCGGTGGCACGCTTACCTGCACCGACCCCAGCCTGGATCTGACCGGTTCGGCTACTGCAACCAATGTAACCTGGTCGTGGTCGGGCCCCGGCGGATTCACTTCGACCGTCCAGAATCCGACTGTAATGGCGGCAGGCGATTATTCCCTTACGGTTACGGGGGCGAACGGTTGTACGTCTTCGACTACAACCACCGTTCTTGCCGATCAGAATTTGCCGGTACCGGCCTCTACTACAGGAACGTTAACCTGCTCAAAAGTTGACCTTACCCTTAATGGAAGTGCCAACGTAAATGTGTCTTACGCCTGGAGCGGACCGAATTCCTTCACCTCGATTGATCAAAATCCGACGGTGAATATGCCAGGAGATTATACACTGACTGTTACGGCCGATAATGGCTGTACTTCAGCTACCACGGTTACGGTGATGCAGGATATTGTCCCCCCGGATATCACGGCAGCTGGCAATACAATCACTTGTACTGATCCGATGGTACCCCTGAGCGGCGGGTCTGCGACCGGCAGCGCTACCTTTTCCTGGCTGGGTCCGAACGGTTTCACCTCCTCTAACCCCAATCCGGTCGTGCAAAATAAAGGCACCTATACGTTGATCGTTACCGGGCCCAATGGATGTACGTCGGAATCCTCTGTCGATGTTTTACTCGATACGGAAGCGCCGACGGTATTTGCACAGGTCACCGGAGTTTTGACCTGTGCCGCCACCTCTATTGATATCGCTACTACTGCATCCAACAGCACTTCACCTATCGTAACCTACGCGTGGACCGGGCCCAATTCGTTCAGTTCTGCCTTAGAGGATCCGTCTGTAACAGACCCGGGTACGTATACGCTGGTGGTTACATCGGCAAACGGCTGCACGAAACAGGTTACAACAGACGTCACCCAGGACGTAGCCACGCCGAATGCCAGTGCCGTTGGAGATACCCTGACCTGCCTGATCACCTCTGTAGCGCTCACAGGTTCATCTACCACTCCGAATGCCACCTTCTCGTGGCAAGATCCGAGCGGTGGTATCTTTTCTGATGTTTCCAATCCAGATGTGGCAGTTGCAGGCATTTACACCCTTACTGTCACGGGTCCGAATGGCTGTACGGCCTCTTCAACCGCAACCGTGATTTTGGATGGCGACTTCCCGGACGCGTCGGCAGTATCCACCAATAATTTGAACTGTACCCTGGTAACCACGCAATTACAAGGTAGTAGCGGCGTACCCGGCGTATCGTACTCGTGGACGGCTGCAAATGGCGACATCATTGGCATTACGCCAAATATTTCCATCTCGAGCCCGGGAACATACCAACTGGCCGTGACTGCCCAAAATGGCTGTGTTACGAATGCCAATGTAACTGTTACTCAGGATATTACGTTGCCAGGCGCAACAGCCCTGGGCGATACCATCGACTGTATCACGGGTCAGACACCGGTAACGGGTAATTCACCTACCCCGGGCGTTTCCTATGCCTGGACCGGCCCGAATAACTTTACGTCGAGCCAGCAGAGTCCGGTCGTTTCACAAAATGGCATTTATTCGCTAACGGTGACGGGCGCCAATGGTTGCACCTCGACGGCAACGGCAACGGTGACCGAAAATACCGCATCGCCTGTTGTCACCGTAGGGGGAGCCGGTACGCTGACCTGCGACCTTACCCAACTCACCCTCACCAGCACAATTACTACTCCGGGGGCTACTGGCGTGTGGACCAATCCAGGCGGCACGGTAATTTCCAGTCAGCCGACGGTAGATGTATCGGCCCCTGGCGTGTATACCTACACGGTAACGGCCCAGAACGGCTGTATTTCATCGCCGACGGTCACCGTTGGGCAGAACGTGACCACGCCGCAAAACGTAACGGTAACCGGCGGTTTGATTGATTGTACCACGCCGATGCTCGCATTGTCGGCCAATTCGACGACACCGAATATTACATATGCGTGGACCGGGCCTGGCGGTTTTACCTCCACCCTCCAAAATCCGCAAACAGGCACTGGCGGCACCTACACCGTGGTACTGACCAACCAGGCAAACGGTTGTAAGGCCACAGCTGTAACCAATGTAACAGAGGATTTCACACAACCCAATATCAACGTCGTAACACAAACCATCACATGCACTACCCCGACGGTTACGCTGGATGCAACGACTAATGTATCGTTTGCTAAGTTTGCATGGACCGGACCGGACATCAATGCGTCCAACAAGTCGAAGGAAGACCCCAAAGTGACCAAGCCTGGCACTTATGTGGTTGTGGTAACTGCCCAAAACGGTTGCACAAAATCCTTCTCGATTGATGTGATAGCTGATGTTATGCCGCCGGATGTGGCTACGACTGGTGTTACCCTTACGTGCACCACCCCGTCCAATACCATAACAGGTACTTCATTGACACCCGGTGTCACCTATTCGTGGACTGGTCCGGGAGGGTTCGCTTCGACGCAGCCAAGTCCGACGGTAAATCAGACGGGCAATTATGTATTGACCGTGACGGCTCCGAACGGCTGTACGGCTACCTCCGTGGCTGCCGTAATTCCCGACTCGAGCATTCCAACGGTTGATGCTACCGGGGCTACCTTGACTTGCGCAATCACGAGCGTTCAAATTAACGCTACGTCGAACACGCCGAATGCTACCTGGCAATGGGCCGGTCCCGGCGGCTACACCTCGACCGTACAGAGCCCGTCCGTAACAGTGCCCGGAAACTATACCGTGGTGGTGACTGCTCCGAATGGCTGCACTGCTTCGAAAACGGTTCAAATTCCTGGTGATACTGCCGGACCCAATATTGTTACCGGCGTTCCGAATCAACTCAATTGCACAACTACGCAGGTAACACTTAATGCCGGCGTTCAGGCACCCGGGAATTACACGTACCAATGGACGACTCAAACCGGCACTATCCTGTCGGGCGCATTCTCGCAAAATCCGACCGTGAGTGCGGCAGCAGTATACTCCGTCCTTGTGACCAATCAACAGAACGGATGTACGTCCACGAAGGATGTGACCGTCAAAGTGGACTCGGCTACCGTCTCTGGCGCGGTGCTGAATGTTCGGGACGTGTCCTGTTTCGGTAAAACGGACGGTGTTATCGGCGTCGCCAATGTGATCGGAGGGACACCGACCTTTCTGTATTCGCTGGACAACCTACCCTTTGTTGCCGCTTCGTTCTTTACCTCGCTGAAACCGGGTTCGCACTCTCTGGTGATCCAGGATGCTAACGGTTGTGAATGGCAGACTACCATCGAAATCGGCGAACCGGAGGAACTGAAGGTAAATCTCGGGATGGATACGACCATTCACCTGGGCCAGTCCATTCAGCTTTCACTGGACAATACGGTCAACTTCCCGAACCGGGTGGTAAAATTGATCCTGGACCCGACTAATCTCGACAGTGTATTCTGCGATACCTGTTCCGGTATATTGTCGCCGATCAATTCGTTCCGCTATTTCGTTACGGTTGTGGATTCCAACGGATGTAAGGCTACGGACAGTCGGATCGTCATTGTCGACAAAACCCGGTACGTGTATATTCCAAACGTGTTCAATCCGGAATCTTCAGGCAACAACAACCTGTTTATGATCTTTGGCGGGGAAGATGTTGTCGAGATCAAATCGTTCCGGGTTTATGACCGCTGGGGGAATGCGGTACACGAATACTTCAATTTCCCGCCGAATTCCATTGATGCCGCCTGGGACGGTACTATTCGCGGGGAAAAGGCGAACCCGGCTGTATTTGTCTATTATGCCGAGATCTTGTTTAAAGACGGCGAGACGGTGCTATACAAAGGGGATGTCACCCTGCTGCGAGACTAATTTTGATCAATAGGTGAATCGAATACCAATGCCTCCGCCGGTTGGACCAGGCGGAGGCATTTTTTATGACCAATGTTATAAACAGGAATAAAGTTGCGCGTTATCCCACGTTGGCATTTTGCCACTAGAACAACTTTTGTTATTTTTGCCGCTTCTTTTTGCGCCTTCTTGCATTTTTTCTTTGGCGCTGTCATTTATTACCAAAATTTTCAATTTAATAAGAAGCGATTACCTCGTTTGGCGTATCCTTGAAAGGGTTCGATTTTTCAGCATTGCCCTCATGGTTCAGAGCGGCATTCAGTATTAAACCGGCTACCATTTTTACATCAACCCGTATTTCACATGAAGCAAAAACTACTCCTGCTCACAACTGTCCTATTATCCCTGCATTTTTCCCTGAACGCCCAAGTTGCCCCTCCCTGCCCCTCCAATACTTTTCCAGGGGCTGAAAGCTGCCCCAATGCCTGTGTGTACTGCAATTTCGACGGATACACCGGCATTAACAACGGCACGCCTTCCGGCGGCAATGTTCAGGGTTGCGCTATCACGATTCACAATGACCAGTGGTTTGGGTTTGTGGCCGGCTCTTCCAGCATTACCATCGACGTGCTGACCAGTAATTGTCAAACGGGCGATGGCTTGCAGGCGGCCTTTTTCGACGCGTGCAATGCGCCCGCACTGGACTGTAATCCGGGTGTTGGCGGCGGTGGCGGTACGCCACTTACTCTTACGTACAGCGGATTTGTGCCCGGCCAAACCTATTTCCTGATGATTGACGGGTACAGCGGCGATGTGTGTAACTTTGAAATCGATGTAACCAGCGGATCGGTAACACCCCCTGCGGTTTCCCAACCTGCCGCACCGGAAGGGCCCACGGTTGTGTGCCCCGGTGCGGTTGTAGAGTATACTATCCCCGCTGTCGATGGGGCCGGATATTATAAATGGTCGGCCCCAGCAGGTTCCCACATTAACGGAGGGGGCAACATTGTGAATGTTCCGGCACCGGACGGAACTACCGTCACCATCACATTTGGCAGCCTGGGCGGGCAGATCTGCGTGGAAGCCGGTAATGCCTGTTTCCCGCCGCTTAAATCCTGCATCTCCGTGATCAACCAACCCATTCCACCCACGGTTTTAGCGCCGATTACGGTTTGTTTTGAAGATTTACCCTTTATTTGGGAGGAAGAGCCCAATACCCCGGTAAGTAATCCGGGAACCTACAACCTTACCTCGATTCCTTATGATTCTTACCTGGGCTGTGACAGCCTGGTCAAGCAGACCATTGTTGTAAAGTCGCAAATCACAAAGAATATTGGCTTAAAATACATTTGCCAGGGTGGTTGTTTTACCATCAACGGCAACAACTATTGCCAATCGGGCACTTTCCAGGAGAAGATGGAATCGTATGAAGGCTGCGACAGCATAGTTCAATTCACAATCCTGATAGTTCCGGTGACTGCCGACATCACACCTGTGGCCTCGGCGATCAGCTGTACCAACCCGACGCTTACCCTGACCAGTAACAATTCCTCTACTGGTCCCAATGTTTCCTACAGCTGGACGAATGCCGCCGGCACTATTCTGGGCAGCGGCACATCCCAGTCGGTCAATGCCGCCGGAGATTATTTTTTGATCGTTTCGAATTCACTTGGCGGTGTCATTTGTAAGGATACGGCGACTGTAACCGTGCCGGCCAATATTGCGTTGCCCAACGTTGCAGCGCAGGGCGGGCAATTGACCTGCCTGCCCGGCGGCACCAGCGTTGCTCTACAGGGGAGTTCTACCACTTCCGGCGTGAATTACAGCTGGAGCGGTCCCGGCATCACACCGGCCAACCAAAACCAGCAAAATCCAGTGGTGGCTGTTGCCGGCACCTATACGCTGACGGTAACCAACCCAGCCAATAATTGTACAGCTACCGCCACCGCCAGCGTAGCGCCGAATAACATCCCCCCAACCGCATCCGCTGCCGGAGGCACCATTTTATGCACCCAGCCCACTATCACTATTGACGGAGCTACCAATACTACTACGCCAGCTTTTAACTGGGCCGGGCCGGGAATTAATGCGGGCAACCAACATGTAGAAAACCCAGTTGTCACCGTTCCGGGCAATTATACCGTCACTATAACCAATACGGCTAACGGCTGTACGAATACCGCGACGGCTACGGTCGATGCCAACACCACCGTTCCGGTGGCAGGCGCAGGCAATGACTTGACCATCAATTGCATTCAAAGCAGCGTGACTTTAAACGGTACCGGATCTCCTGCCAATGTTAATTTTAACTGGTCGGGGCCAGGTATTACGCCTGCCAACCAGGGCCAATCCACCCCGTCGGTCAACCAGGCCGGCACCTATGTATTAACCGTGACCAACCCGGTCAATGGATGTACCATGACGGACACAACCAAAGTGGATGCATCTTTGACGCCTCCCGGGGTTAATGCCGGCGCGGACCAAACGCTGAACTGCATTGTGACCAGCGTGGCGCTGGGAGGAACCGGCACCAGCCAAGGGGCTAATTTTCTGATTACCTGGAGCGGTCCCGGTATAACGCCAGGCAATATGAATCAGGCGAGCCCTGTGGTAGGCTCCCCGGGTAATTACACACTCACGGTTACCAACTCGGCGAATGGCTGTACGGCTACCGACGCTGTACTGATCGGTGAGAACACCCAGATTCCAACAGCCGATGCAGGCGCCGATCAAACCCTGACCTGCACGACCTTGAACGGTGTGACACTCGCGGGTAATGGAACCCCCGGTACAGTGACCTTTTTGTGGACCGGACCCGGCATCGGAGTCAATAACGAAAACCTGCAAACTCCCCAGGTATCGCAAGAGGGCGTTTACAATTTGCTGGTAACCGACCCGGCTAACGGGTGCACGCAAACGGATGCTGTAACGGTGGTACAGGATGCCAACGTGCCGGATGCCAATGCCGGTCCCGACCTGAAACTGAATTGTACGGTCACATCTGTTGATATCAATGCATCCGGATCTACTTCAGGTCAGAATATCTTGTATGCTTGGACCGGACCGGGCATCACGCCTGCCAATGCTGCCGTTCAAAGCCCGACAGGTTTGTCTGCTCCGGGGACGTACAATCTGACCGTTATCGATACTTCGAATAATTGCGAGAACACAGACATCGTCGTGATCTCTATCGATACGATCGCTCCGTTGGCAAACGCAGGACTGGACCTGGTACTCAACTGCTACAACAACGGCGCCGACACCCTGAATGGCGCGGCTTCCAGTGCGGGCGCTAATTTTACTTTGCTGTGGAATGGCCCCGGCATCACACCCGGCAACCAAAATTCAGCGACACCCGTCGTTTCCGCCCCCGGGCTCTATGCATTGACGGTTACCAATACCAAAAACAATTGCACGGCAACTGACCAGGTCAATGTCGCAGACGATCAGGTTGATCCGACTGCAGATGCCGGCGCCGACCAGATTATCAATTGTGTTACCACCAGCACGTCTATTGGCGGCGCCTCGTCTGCCGGCGCCAACTTTACCTACGCCTGGGCCGGACCGGGGATAACACCTGCTAACCAGGCGATCGCACAACCAACCGTCAGCCTTGCGGGCGCTTATCAATTGGTGGTAACCAATACCGGCAACGGCTGTACCGATGCCGACGATGCAACCGTAACGCTCGATGCCGTTTATCCTACGGTGAATGCCGGCGTCGATTTGGTGCTGACCTGCGCCAACCAATCCCAGGTCTTAGACGCTTCGGGTTCGAGTAACGGAGTGGATTTCCAAATTCAATGGACCGGACCAGACATCAACGCCGGCAACCAGAACAGCCTGACACCGGCCATCGGGCAACCCGGCACCTATATTTTAAGCATCACCAATACGACCAATAGCTGCGTGACGAAAGATACTGTCCAGGTGAAAGAGGATAAAATCTTGCCGACTGTTTCTGCCGGGATCGATCAGGCGCTGGATTGTCAAACCACCAGTGTGGTCCTCGACGGAAGCGGTTCGCAGACAGGTGCGGGTATTCAGTATACCTGGTCTGGCGCTGCAATTTCGCCGGCTAATGCGGACGATCAAAGTCCGACGGTTGATCAACCCGGCTTATATACGCTGCTGGTCACCAATACCGGCAACGGTTGCACCGACACGGATGATGTGGTTGTAAGCCAGAACATAAACCTGCCTACGGCAAATGCCGGCCAGGATTTAACGCTGACGTGCAAAACAAAGTCCAGTGCTATAGATGGTTCGGGTTCCAGCGCAGGTCCACTGATGGAATACCTGTGGCAGGGCCCCGGCATCAACACCTCTAATTACAACTTGCAAAACCCGGTAGTGGCCGACTCGGGCACTTATCTGCTCACGGTCACCAATATTCAGAACCACTGCACGGCTACCGACCAGGTGTACGTTGCGCTTGATGCGAACCTTCCGGGGACAAATGCCGGCACCGATATTACACTGACTTGTGCAAACGATACCCTTCTGCTGGATGGCAGCGCGTCGCAAAGCGGGCCGGGGATCACTTATTCCTGGAGTGGCCCGGGAATCAGCAACGGACCAACCACCACTGCACCGCAAGTATTTTTGCCCGGTATATACACCCTCACTGTCTCCAATGCCAGCAATGGTTGTACGAACACGGATGCTGTTTCGGTCGGTCAGGATATAGTTCCTCCGATTGCCAATGCCGGTTCGAATCAAATCCTGACCTGCGCCACCTCGACTGGCGTCACCATCAGCGCGAGCGCCTCCGATACCGGAGCCGGCTTTACCCTTCAATGGAACGGCCCGGGCATCAATGCAACGAATGGCTCACAGGTTGAGCCATTGGTGAATGCTCCCGGCACCTACACGTTGGTAGTGACCAACACAACCAACGGATGCACCAGTTCCGATATGATTACCGTTGGGCTGGATCAAGACCTGCCGATAGCCGACGCCGGCCTCGATCAAACCATCACCTGCTCCGTGGGCCAGGTTACTTTGGATGCAAGTGGTTCCACCGGCAATGCGCCGCTGGATTACACCTGGAGCGGTCCCGGCATCAATGCAACGAATCAAAATGAATCCAGCCCGACAGTCAGCCAATCCGGCATCTACACGGTAACTGTCACCAATTCTATCACGGGTTGCAAGGCCACCGACCAAGCGGAAGTCTTCCTCGATACTGCGCCGCCGGTAGCTACGGCCACCGGCGGAACGATTACCTGTACCGCGCTGGACGTGGTGATTACTGCAACCAGCTCGCTGACGGGCTCCACCTTTGCATGGACGGGCCCGGGCATAACGCTGGGTACCATGAACCTGCAAAATCCGAAAGTCGGCAATCCGGGTGCTTATACGGTAGTGGTGACCGCCCCCAATGGCTGTACTGCTTCGGCAACGGCTAATGTCGGAATCGATGCAGCCGTGCCCCTCGGGAATGCCGAGGGCACGCAACTCAATTGTCTCAACGGCGGACAAAGCACGATCAAAGGAACGGTAAGCACTCCGGGCGCGACTTTTGCCTGGTCGGGGCCCAATGGTTTCACTTCCACCGTGCTGAATCCAACGGTCACCGTACCCGGCATTTATGTGCTGACACTGCAATCGCCGAATGGATGCGCCAAGCCATACCAGGCGGAAGTGACCGCTGATTTTGCTCAACCGGCAGTTGTCTTGTCTGTGAAAAACAAATTGGATTGCAGCACGACTTCTGTTCAAATCAACGGCAACAACAGTTCTGCTGGCGCGGCATTTACGTACCAATGGTCTACTGCTAATGGAAACATCATTTCCGGGGATAATACGTTATCGCCTGTAGTAGACGCGCCGGGGCAATACAGCCTGCTTATCACCAACAACCTGAACGGCTGTACGAATACCGGAACGGTGACAGTGGAATACGATCCGTCGGTGCCCTCCGGATTTGACCTTGCCGTTAAGAATATTCGCTGTTTTGGCGAATTGAACGGCGCTATATCGGTCAATGCGGTTTTAGGCGGTACCCAGCCTTTCCAGTTTTCGCTGAACGGTGGCCCGTTATCCGGCACCGGGCAATACAGTCAATTGCCCGAAGGCACCTATATGCTGCAGTTGCTCGATGCGCATGGCTGCAAACTGGATACTACAGTTGTCATCACCGCTCCGGGCGCACTCCAGGTAGATTTGGAAGATGATTTGTTGGTGGAATTGGGCGAAGCGGTGAGCGTCACGGCGACACTGAGTGGCACCACGCCGATAGCCACCATTAAGTGGAATCCGCCAGCGCCCTGCACGGTGCCCGATTGCCTGACATACGACACGCTGCCGACCCATTCTTACGTGCAGACGATCACCGTTACCGACAGCAATGGCTGTGTGAGTACCGACAGACAATTGATCCAAGTTGACCGCAGCCGGCGAATTTATGTGCCCAATGCGTTCAACCCGAACAGCAATGATCCGGTCAATTCGTTCCTGATGGTGCAGGGCGGAACCGATGTGCGCCGGGTCAAAACCTGGCAGATCTTTGACCGCTGGGGCGATGCCATCTTTGTTGAAAACGATTTTCAACCCAACGACCCCAACTTTGCCTGGAATGGCAAGGCGCGGGGCGACGACGCAGCCCAGGCTGTTTATGTTTGGTATATCGAAGTGGAATTTGTAGACGGTCAGACCGAACAATTCAGAGGTGACGTGGCTTTAGTGCGCAAGTAGGCCGTTTTGCTCCAATCTTGTTTGCTAAGAAACCGCCTGTTCCCCCTGCCGGGGAGACAGGCGGTTTCGTAATCTGGGCCAACCCGGTTGAACGAATTGTCGATCCATTGGGCCGTGCCTTTTTTATTCCTCCGGCTCCACGAAGTTCACAGGCCGGCTGATGCTTTGCTCAAGCGAGATAAAGGTTTCCGTCCGTTGTATCCCCGGAAGTTTCTGAATTTTATCATGCAGTACCTGGCGAAGGTGATTCGTATCTTTGCAGACGATTTTGGCAAAAATACTGTACAACCCGGTGGTGTAATTAGCCTCAACGATCTCCGGTATTTGCTTCAGGTATTCCGTTACTTCGTCGTAGAGCGAACTTTTATCCAGGTGGATGCCCAAAAATGCCGTGATGTCATAGCCCAATTTGTGATAATCGACGGTCAGGCTGGAGCCTTTAACGATCCCAAGTTGCTCCATTTTTTTCATGCGTACATGAATCGTGCCGCTGGATACGAAGAGCTGCTTGGCAATATCGGTGTAAGGCGTTTTTCCATCCTCGATCAGTTTGGCGAGGATCTGCTTGTCCAGCTGGTCAATCTCCGGATGTTCCGTCATAAGAAGAGAAGGCAGTAAATGATTTTGTTGCAGAAAAACGACTGCGATTTTAGGAAATTTTAAATAATACCAAAATCTTATTAATAATTTTAAAAGTTTTTAGGGCGTTTTCGTTACAGTCGGGCCGGAATATATGCGCCGGTGAAAACCATGAAACGGCTGCAATTGTTTTCTGCCCAATATTTATACGATATGACAGAGCAAAATTCTTCCGGCTACCGGGTAGGTCTTCCACTGTTGTTAGCGGGCATGGTGGCCCTCGGCATGTTGATCGGCCAGCAATTGCCGCGCAATGATCAAAACGTACGGTTTTTACCCGGTCGTTATTCTGCAGGCCAGACCGACGGCACGATGGACGAGATCATGCGCTACATCCAGGCCAAATACGTGGATAGTGTGAGCGCGAGCGACATGACCAAAGACGCGATCAACCACATGCTCGGGCAGTTGGATCCCCATTCCGTGTACATTACACCGGAAGAACTCCAGCATGTGGAGGAAGATATGAACGGCAATTTTGAAGGGATTGGCGTTGAGTTTGTATTGGTGGACGATACCATCCAGGTGGTCACACCGCTATCCGGCGGCCCTTCTGAATCGGTAGGCATTCTGGCCGGCGATAAAATTATTTCCATCGCTGATTCCGTAGTGGCCGGCATTAAGATCGATAATGCATCCATTTTCCGTCGACTGCGTGGCGCCAAGGGCACCACCGTGAAAGTGGGTATCCTGCGCGGCAACGAACACGCCTTGCGGTATTTTACTATTACCCGTGATATCATTCCGGTGCACAGCGTGGATGTGGCCTACATGCTCGACGACCGTACCGGCTACATAAAAATAAACCGCTTCAGCGCACCTACCTACGAAGAGTTTATGCAGGCCATCCGCCCTATGGTGGAAGAAAAAGGGCTGAAAAATCTCGTACTGGACCTGCGCGGTAACCCTGGCGGTTATTTGAATGAAGCAACCGAACTGCTGAGCCAGTTTTTCCCCGAAGGCAAACTACTGGTGTACACCCAGGGCAGGACCGAAGAACGCCGCGACTACAAGAGCAATGGCCGCGCCCGGTTTGTAATCGATAACCTGGCGGTATTGATTGACGAGGGCTCCGCTTCGGCCAGTGAAATTGTGGCCGGCGCCATTCAGGACCACGACCGCGGCTGGGTGATCGGACGGCGGTCTTTTGGTAAAGGACTGGTACAGGAACAGTATCCACTCAGCAACGGTGGCGCATTGCGGCTGACGGTTTCACGGTATTATACGCCAAGTGGGCGCAGTATCCAGCGGGCGTATAAAAACAACGCCGATTATGGCCAGGAGGCTGAACACCGCCTGGAAGACGGCGAGTTAGCGGGCACCTTGCAGATCAAGCCGGCCGACACTACTAAATACTACACCGGTATGGGTCGCATCGTGTACGGCAGCGGCGGCATCACCCCCGATGTATTTATCCCGCTCGACACATCCTTTGCCAATGATTTCTTCTTCGCGGCTCGCCAATGGCTTACATCGTTTACGGCGCGCTGGATGGAAGGACGCGACCGCACTACCCTACCCGCCAGATTGGACGCGTTTGTGCGGCAATACCAGGTGACCGATCAAACTTTTGATGAATTTCTCCAATTTCTGGACAAGCAGGGCGTTGCAAAAAACGAGGCTGAACTGACTCGCTGCCGGACCGAATTGCGGCACCAATTGAAAGCGCGGATAGCCAAACTCGTTTTTGGCGATGAAGGCCTTTACAGGGTATTGAACGACGACGACCCCGCAGTTGAAAAAGCCATCCAGGTACTTCGCAGCGGCGAGCCCGTGGCCAAAAAATAAACAGGCAGCGCGCCGCATCCGGGCCTATTGCGGCACAAAATTGCGCTTTGCTTTCTGATCCACAGCCGGTTGCTGTTTGGGCTTGTCGGCTTCGCCGCGGCGCCGGAGCTCGTCTTCCGTCAGTACCTCCGGCGTTTCCTGGAAACGCAACTGAAGTTTGAAGTTTCGACCCATGCTTTTCACTACAGGACCCAGCATGAGTTGCATGACCGTATCGGCGCGGGCCTTGGCCTTGTCCAGCACATGTTCGTTATCCAGGGCTTCCTGCCGGAACTGGCGACGCAGGTCGTTGAAATTCTTGTTCATCTCTTCACCGCTGATCCCCGCCAGAAAGCCGACATCAAGCTTGTCGACGCGGGGGTACACTTCGTGCGAAAGGATTGTCGGCTGGGGTAAGGTGACATACACGATACCTTTTTTCGGACTGAAGGTGACGTCGAACTGCTGATCGAGTTTGAAGCCCGCCTTCACGACGCTAATCGCCTCTACCCGGATATCGGTTTCAGAAATAGAGATACCGAATATTTTGTACGACAAGGTTTTATCCAGACCCATCCGGCTGCGCAATTCGTACGTGCCCAATTCAGCAATTCCCTGACGCACTTTGTCTTTGAGCAATCCGCGCGATGCGCTGAAATCCATAATAGCCGCTTTGGCCTGCAGGCGTTCGACCATTGGCCGCAAGCCTTCATTGACAGCGATGCCGCAAGGGTTGTCCACGTTTTTGCCTTTTGCCATAAACCGACCATCGGTGGCCTTCAGGAGGGTTGCCATGATCTGTGTGACAAAAAAGCAAGTGTATTTTCCGGCCACCTCGTTGAATAATTGCACGGCCTGGTTCGCATTGTCGTTATACCAGGTTTCGTACAACGTGGCTGAAGTGTCCTTTAGCGCAATAAAGTCGTTGTAGTACAGTGTTTTCAGGTAATCGTGGTGTGTCCGGTATTCCGGCTCCAGCCGGCGTTTCAGGCTATCGGGCAGGTTCATCCGGTTGGCCACATGGTAGAGCAGCGAAACGTTAAAATTATACACCAGATCGCTGAATTCTTTTTGGTATTTCTCCGGTTGCGCCAGGATCTGCAGTGTGGCTTCTTCATTCAGGTTCGGCTGAAAATCGGATGGCACATAAGTTAGCCGTACCTCCTTGGGGTCTTGTAAAATACTGGACAGCGGCCCGCTGCCGAAAAAGGTTTTGTAGGCGATAACGATTGCAACGCAAACAAGCGCCAAAAGCAATATTTGCTTGCCGAATATGGCGCCTGTGCCTTGGCCGCCGTGCGGCGTATCGGGTTGGTGAGTGGACATAAGCGGAAAAATTTAAACCGGAAAGCCGGAGGGTGGTACAGGGTGCAATTGCACAGCCCCTGCACCACCCATATTACTGCACCCAAAGTTAGCACCCTGCGCGAAGGCGCCAAATATTCGGAATGCTCAATTTCCCGCTTTCGGGTTACTTCCCGGCCAGATAGGCCTTCACGACCCCGCGCGCTGCGGTAGCAGCCGCCTCGTTGTAACGCGGGCTGCTGGGGTTGGCGAAAGCGTGATCCGCATCGTATTCTTTGACGGTCAGCGATTTGCCGGCCGATTGCATATTTTTTTCAAATTCCGTCACCACATCTGCATTGATCCATTTGTCCTGCTGCGCATGGATCATCAATACATCGGTAGACAAATGGCGGAGTTGGTTCACGTCTTTTTCGGGCATGCCGTAATACATCACACAGGCTTTCGCTTTTTCGCCGAGTAGGAGTGCGGCCTGCAGGGACCAGCCTCCGCCAAAACACCAGCCCATAGTGCGGAAATCGGCGTTATCACCGGCATAATGAGAAGCCGCGGCAATGATGGCTTTCGCCCGGGTGGGGTCGCAAGCCTGCATCAGCTTGCCGGCTTCATCCGCCGCGGTAGCTACCTTGCCGTCGTACAAGTCTACTGCGAGCACGTTGAGTCCCAATTCATGGGCCCACATGGCGGCCTCGTTGCGGATATAGTCGTTGAGCCCCCACCATTCGTGGAACAGCAACAGATACTTACGGGTATTGACGTCGGCTTTTACGAGGTAACCATGCCCGTCGGGTCCGCCAGCTACGGGAAATGTAATGTCTTTCCCTTGATGGGTGACGGAAACCGGCAAAGGGGCCGGATGCGCGTCGCGGAAGGATTGCTGCCGGGCAAACGATGCAAATTCGGCATTGGCGTCGTGACACATTGGGATCGATTGCTGGTTCTGGCAGGCGGCCAACAGGAGTAGCAAGGCAAGGAATGACAATTGTTTCATGATAGCAGACTTGAGCAATTTATAGCATTATTCTATTCAACATACAAAACTAACCCTTTTAAATACGCCCCCTCGGGATGGAACATGCTCACCGGATGGTCGGCGCCCTGCGAAAGATGATGCAGCACGCGCACCGGCCGCCCAACTTCCATCGCCGCCGCCGCAATGGTGTGGTAAAACAATTCGCGATCCACCACTTGCGAGCAGGAAAACGTAAACAAAACTCCCCCCGGAGCTACCCGGCGTAAAGCGGCTTCGTTGAGGCGTTTGTATCCCTGCACGGCATTATGCCGCTTGTCCAGGCTTTTCGCGTATGCCGGCGGGTCAACGATCACCACATCATAGGGCTCCGACGATTGCTTTAAAAACGGCAATACGTCATCCGTGAATCCTTCATGCCGGCCCAAATGCGGCGCATTGAGCGCCACGTTTTCTTGTGTCAATTCGATGGCTTTTCCGGAAATATCGACCGAATGCACCAAACGGGCACCCGCTTGCAAGGCGTAACAGGAAAACCCGCCGGTATAACAAAAGGCGTTCAGGACGGTTTTGTCGCGGGCAAAATTTGACAGCAGTTGCCGGTTGTCCCGCTGATCGAGGAAAAAGCCGGTCTTTTGCCCGCCGCCCCAATCTACCAAAAAGCGAACGCCATTTTCAAGGACGTGGCCCGTGGGCAACTGGCCGGATTCCCGGTGCAGAATATAACCGTTCGTTACCGCTTCGGCGTATTTTGGCGGCAAGGTTTCCCTGCTTTTGTCGTACACCGCCTCCAATTTTTCACCCAACACCTGTTGAGCAGCATTCGCCAGCAAGTTGCGCTGCCGGTGCATCCCGATACTATGGCATTGTAAAACCAGCGTAGAACGGTACCAGTCCGCTATCAAGCCCGACAAGCCGTCGCCTTCGCCGTGAACAAGCCGGAAGCAGTCGGTGTCGGGCCGGTCGGCCAACCCTGCTGTTTGACGCACCCGGAGTGCCGTACGGAACTTATCTCGCCAAAATGCCGGGTCGTTCAGGTCGGCGGGACCAAAGGCCAGCAAGCGCACTGCGATGCTGCCGTGGTGAAAATGCCCGGCACCCAGCAATTGCCCGCCACGGTCGAACACCTCCACCACATCGCCGTCGGCCGGCTGGCCTTCGATCCGCTGGATAGCGCCGGAAAATACCCAGGGGTGAAAGCGCCGCACCGGCAATTCCTTGCCGGGTTTAAGAATAACTTTGGGTATCATGATCGGGTGCCGGAAATGCGGCGTTTTGACAGGCCTAGAAAAAATTGGTCGAAAAGCGGCCGCAAATTCGGGGTTTTGCTGAATTTTCCGCCGCATGTGCAATTTATTCTCAAATTCAACCCATCCGGTATGCGGTCCAAAACACTATTGCTCTTTTCTTTTCTGCTTTTTTTATCGGCTTGCTCCGTCTTCAAAGGGCAAAAAACCGGACTGTCGCGGCGTTTTGAAAATGTCATGATCGCACAGGGACAAAAGGGCGATTATTTCGGCCCATGCGAACCCACGATTTGTGTCAACCCCAAAAACCCGCAAAATATCGCCGCCGGCGCCATTCTTGACCGGTATTATTGGAGTACGGACGGCGGCCGGACCTGGAGAAGCGGCAAACTGAAGTCCACCTTTGGCGTGTACGGCGACCCGGTGATCATTGCCGATATGCAGGGGAATTTTTATTACGCACACCTCAGCGATCCCGATGGCAAAGGCTGGAGCAGTGAAAGTTTGCTCGACCGCATCGTCGTTCAAAAAAGCATCGACGGCGGCAAAACATACGACAACGGTTCGTTTACCGGCAACCGGCCGCCCAAAGACCAGGATAAGCACTGGCTGGTAGCCGACCCCACCACCAATGCCTTGTATTGCAGCTGGACGGAGTTTGATAAATACGACAGCAAAAAACCGACGGACCACAGCCGCATTCTGTTTTCCAAAAGCACCGACGAGGGGAAATCCTGGACGGAAGCGCAGGCCATCAGCCAGTTCGAAGGCGACTGCCTCGATGATGACGGCACCACCGAAGGCGCCGTGCCGGCAGTGGGGCCCAAGGGAGAGGTATATGTCGCCTGGGCCTGGAACAACAAGATCTGGTTTGATCGCTCGCTCGACGGCGGCAAAACCTGGCTGGAGCAAGATATCGAAGTGGCCGATCAGCCCGGCGGCTGGGAAATCAAGATCCCGGATATTCAGCGCTGCAACGGCATGCCCGTACTGGTCTGCGATTTATCCGACGGCCCGAATCGCGGCGCCCTTTACATCAATTGGGTCGATCAGCGCAACGGGCCGACCGACAATGATGTTTGGGTGTCTAAAAGCACGGATGGCGGCGCCACATGGAGCGCTCCGGTGCGGGTTAACGATGACGATTCCAAGCGGCAGCAATTTTTCACCTGGATGGCTATCGATCAAACCACAGGCTATCTGTACGTCGAATTTTATGACCGGCGCGCTTATCCCGATGAACGCACCGATGTGTATGTGGCGGTCAGCCGCGACGGTGGGGCAAGCTTCCAAAACATAAAGATCAGCAAGTCGCCTTTTGCCCCGGACAGTTTTGTGTTTTTTGGCGATTACAACCACATTTCTGCCCATGCCGGCATTGTGCGCCCCATCTGGACGCGGCTTGACAGCGGTACCTTGAGTATCTGGACCGCCATCATGGATTTTACGGATACCCATTAATTGCCGGCAAAAACGACATCCAGGCTTTCTGCGATGACATCGGCCGCCCTGGCCAGATCGGTATCGCTGTGCGCCGCCGAGACAAAGCCCACTTCGTAGCCGGAAGGCCCGAAATACACCCCGCGTTGCAGGCATTCCAGGTGCATTTTCTTGAAAAAAGCCATGCGGTCCGGATCGATCTGGTCGGCCCGTTCGACCCTGTTCCGGGTAAACGCGGGCCAAAAGATCGAGCCGATATGCGGGAAACTGACTTCATAGCCCCGCTCATCGCAGTGCGTCTGCAACCGGGCTGTGAACGCCGCCGTTTTTTGTTCCAGTGCCTCGTAAAAACCAGGCCGCAGCAATTCGGTGAGGGTAGCGAGGCCCGCCGCCATAGCCACGGGGTTGGCGCTCAGGGTACCGGCCTGGTAGACCGGCCCTTCCGGCGCAATGTTGCGCATGATTGCCTTGCTGGCGGCGTAGGCGCCAACCGGCATCCCGCCGCCGATGATCTTGCCGAAGGTCACGATATCGGGTTGTATGCCGTAATAGCCCGCTGCACCCTCGAAACCGACCCGGAAGCCGGAAATGACTTCGTCGAAGATCAGTAATACGCCGTGCTCGGTGCATCTCTGGCGCAGGAAGGCCAAAAAGGATTTATCCTGCAGGAGCAGGCCATTGTTGGCCGGCACCGGTTCGATGATCACGCAGGCCGTGTCGCCCGCATGTTGCTTCAGGGCCGCCTCCAACGCCTCGGGGTCGGCGAGCGGCACCACGATGGTTTCGGCGGCGAACGAGGCGGGTATGCCCGCGCTGGTGCTGATGCCGAACGTGACGAGGCCCGAACCGGCTTTGACCAGCAAGGCATCCACGTGGCCGTGGTAGCAACCTTCGAATTTGATGACTTTATTCCGGCCCGTCACCCCGCGCGCCAGCCGGATAGCGCTCATCACCGCTTCGGTACCGCTGCTGACGAAACGGATCATTTCGATAAAACGATGGTGGTCGAGCACCAGTTTGCCAATGCGGTTATCGTGCGGCGTAGGCGCCCCGAACGACATTCCATTGGCGGCCGTTTCCTGTACCTGGCGCAACACCGCCGGATGGCTGTGCCCCAGGATCAAGGGTCCCCAGGAACAGCAAAAATCGATAAACTTTTGGCGGTCAACGTCGTACAGGTGGCAGCCTTCGCCTTTTTCAAAGAAGATGGGCGGTCCTTGCACGCTTTTAAATGCCCGCACAGGGGAATGCACGCCGCCAGGAAAGTATTGTTTTGCTTCCTCAAACAGAGCAGCGCTGCGAGCGCGGGTGAAGGTAGAAGGAGTGGGAAATACATAGTCGTTCATGCCGGCAAAAGTAGCGCAATGCACAGTATGCCATGGCGAACGGCGCGAATTTTACACAAAACAGAAAAAGGGAAGGCGTACCTTTATCGGAACAATCTTCTTATTACTATGATCGGATATATCCTATTGGCTTTGCTGGCGCTCACCTTGTTTTTTGTGGCCGGCATGTACAACCAACTCGTTCGCCGGCGCAATGAAGCGCAGGAGGCGTTCAGCAGTATCGACGTTTTTCTAAAACAGCGGTACGACCTCATCCCCAACCTGATCAACACCATCAAAGGCTACACGGCCTACGAAAGCAGTACATTGGAAAAAATCGTACAGCTGCGCAGCCAGGCCATGTCGGCGCCAACGGCCGAAAAAGGGGCCAGCGAAGCCGCCTTGGCCGGCGCGCTCAAATCGGTGTTTGCCCTGGCCGAAAATTATCCCGACCTGAAAGCCAGTCAGGAATTCATGCAACTGCAACAAACACTGACCGGCCTGGAGGAAAGCATTCAACGCGCCCGGCGATACTACAATGCCACCGTGCGCGACCTGAATACGTCCATCGAGTCCTTCCCGACCAATCTGCTGGCCTCCACCTTCGGCTTTCAAAAAATGACGTATTTCGATGTGCCCGAAAATGAAACACAAAACGTCGAAGTTCGCTTCTAACGCCTGGCGGTGGTGGCTCACCCTTGGCCTGTTCATCGCTGCAACGATTCCGGGGTTTGCGGAATACTTCGTGATCCGGAATTACGACGTCCGGGTACAGGTAGACCAGGCCGGCGTGTTGCATTTTACAGAAACCATCGAGGTCGAATTCCTGAGCGAGCGACACGGCATTTTCCGGGCTATACCGCTGGTCAACCGCATTGAAGGCAAAACAAAAGAGCTTCTGCTGGAAGACATACACGTCGACGGCTGGCGTTTCAGTGAAGGCCGGGAAAACAGCAACCTGATACTCAAGATCGGCGACCCGAATCGGCTGGTCGGCGGCCGGCAAACTTATGTGATCCGCTACCAGGTGCCCAATGGCCTTAATTTTTTTAAGGACCACGCCGAGTTATACTGGGACCTGCTGGGCATCGGCTGGGAGGTGACGGTGGATCATTTTGCTTTCGACCTGGAGTTCCCGACATCCATTCCGCTGAGTTACGACGACATCCGGGTGTACAGCGGCCCGCCGGGCAGTACTACGACCGGCGATGTGGAGTTTCAGTTGCTGCACCAACAGCAAGTGCCCCACCTGATGGGCCAAACCAACAGGGTGTTTATGCCGGGCGAGGCCGTTACAGTGGCCGTTCGCTTGCCAAAAGAGGCGTTTCCGCAACCCGATCCCTGGATTACCTGGTTTCGTTTGCATGGTATCCTGTTGTTACCCGTGGCGCTCCTGGGCTCGGCCATCACCCTGCTCTTCCGCTCCCGCAACCGGCGGCAGGCCATCATGGTGGAATTGCAGCCGCCGCTCGATATTTCGCCGGCCGTGGCTGGCGGGTTTATTGATAACTCAGTGGACAACAACGACATACTGTCGCTCGTCCCGCTGTTGGCCGAGAAAGGATACCTGCGCATGGAAGTTTCGGACGAGGTCAAACTCTGGGTGTTTTCGCACCGCGAAATCCATTTTATCCAGTTAAAACCGGCGGATGAACAATTGCAACCGTTTGAACGGCAGTTTCTGGTGGCGTTATTTGAGAACGGCAATGACGTTGACCTGGACGACCTGAAAGATAAATTTTACACACACATGATCAGTATCCGGAGCTCGGTCAAATCGTGGATCGACCGACAGGAATGGTACACGCCGGAACAGCGCAAATACCGGATCATTGCCGTGGTGCTGGCGTTGGTGTGCGGTGCTGCAGGCCTGTGGGTCCTGAAAAATGAAAATACCGACGGTTTGTGGCTCCTGGGTACAGCCGTACTCATCTTTGTGCTGTCCAGATTCTTTCACCAGCGCAATCCGGCCGGCAACCAGATTTACACCAAACTGGAAGGGTTTCGCCGTTTTATGGTGAAGGTTGACCGGCCCGTACTGGAACGACTGTTAAAAGAAGACCCACAGTATTTTGACAAGACGCTGCCATATGCGGTGGCATTTGGAGAAGTGCAAAACTGGACGAAGCAATTTGAAGGCTTGCTGACCCAGCCGCCCGCATGGTATTACAGCCGGAATCAATCGCTCGGCCCGCAGCAGTTCTCCTGGGATACATTCAGCTCCAATTTTTCAACGGAGATCAATACCATCAATTCCGTTTTTGGCAGCTCGCCCAGTTCCAGTAGCGGTGGCGGCGGGAGCAGTGGCGGCGGGAGTGGAGGCGGCGGTGGCGGAAGTTGGTAGCCCTGGAACAGGTTTTGAAGTTCATTGCCGCCCGGTGATGAACTTCAAAACCTGTTCCTATTCTGACCTCGGTTTTAATAAATTCTACGCATGAGATTATTGTTCCAGCATTGCTTGATCGGTTTAACACTGGTGCTCGGTTTTTGCACCTCCCCAGCCCCTACTCCACCCTTTCCGCAGCCTACGGATGTGTATGTGGGACAGGAAGAGGAGCAAGAGAATGGTTATGAACGCTTTATGGATGCCAGCCACCGTGCGGCGCCGGGCGTGGACTGGCGCGCCATAGAGGCCCAGAACAGGCAAAATACGCTGGCGTACAAGCAAAAATGGCACAAATCGGGCGCCGAAACCGAGTCCTTTGCCGGCGGGCTGATCCAGGGCGACTGGCACGAACGCGGCAGCACGAACCAGGCGGGAAGCGTGATTGCGCTCGACTATTACCCGGCCTCCGACCAGATCTACACGATCGGGTCTTCCGGAACGCTGTTTCGTGGAAATCGCGACGGCAGCGGCTGGACGCCGCTGAACGACGACATTCAGTTCAGCAACAAAGTGTTGCAGGTGCTGCCCAACCTCTCGGGCGGAAAGCGCATCCTTGCGGCGCAAGGCAAGATCCTGTACTATTCCGACAATGAAGGCGCCACCTGGACCCAATCGACCGGGTTTTCATTTTACGATACCTGGGGCAATCCGCTGCAATTGGTCGAGCTCGCCAACAATGATCTGTATTACCTGGTGTACACCTGGATCAGCAGCCCGTGGGGCAGCGGATTCCATTTGTACCGCTCCACCAACCGCGGCGCCTCCTGGTCGCTGGTGCAGGCTTACCCGTTGAAGAGTACCCGGCAGCTGGGCCTCTGGCAACCTTTTGAAACGAGCGAGCTCTACCTGGTCGACAACAACCAGGCCCTCTATTCCGTGAGTGGCAGTTCAGTGACCCTCGTCAACAATATATCCGGCGTGCCAACCGGCCAAAAACTGTGGGTCAGCGGGTATAAAAGCGGCAGCACTTACCGCTTTTACATCCTCACGGATACGAACAAGATCTACCGCAGCCTGGACAACGGCGCCAGCTGGTCGCTTATCAGCACCCTGGCCAACAACCCCTGGGACGTAGGCTTCATGGCCAATCCTTTCGTCATCCAGACCCTGTATTTCGGCGAAGTGGAATTCTGGAAAAACAGCGCCGACGGCAGCGGCTCCTGGACCCGGCAAAATACCTGGGGCTCCTATTACAGCAACACAAACAAATTGCACGCCGACATCATGAATTTCATGCCTGCGCGCACCAGCGGGGGAACCGCTTTCTTGTTGATCGCTAACCACGGCGGCTTGCATATCTCCTACGATAATATGAGCAACACGAGCAACATCGGAGCCAACGGTCTCAATGTCGGGCAGTATTACGACCACGTTACGGGCATGTTCAACAGCCAGCAATACCTGTTTGTCGGCACCCAGGACCAGGGTATGCAGCGCTTTGCCAATTCAACAGGCACTGGCGCCATTTCTGCCAGCCAGGTTATCTCGGGCGATTATGTGAAGATGCACCTGTCGCGCAACAACCAAAGCCTGTGGGAAGAGTATCCCTACGGCACGTACCATTACTACCACAACCCTTATACAAGCGGGTATAATTCATCGTATCACGTCGATGGCGTAGACGGCCTCAACCGCCAGCTCTGGATCGTGCCCAGCAACCCGGTGGGCGATCCGGCGGTGGATGCCATCCTGGTCGGGGGCGGTTCGACTACGGGCGACAGCGGCTCGTATCTGATCAAACTGACCGCCGGCGCCAGCAGCCCTTACACCATCAGCGTTTTTCAATATGGGTATAACTTCCGGCCAAACGCCAACAACGGCAACAGTTACATCACCGCCGTCGCCCAGTCGCCGCTGAACCTCCAGCACCTGTATGTGAGCACGGCCGACGGTACCTTTTTCTATTCGCACAACAGCGGAAGCAGCTGGCAGAAAGCCGCGTCGTTCACCGGACCCGGGAATTCTTTTCTGTACGGCACCTGCATCCTGCCCTCGCGGTTACACAACAACCGTTTGTTTATCAGCGGCAGTGGTTACAGCAATCCCGGGGTGTATATTTCCAACAACGGCGGCGTCTCATTCACGGCACTGAACACCGGTTTGCCCGCTACTTTTGTCACGGAATTGGAACTGAATGATACCGAGTCGCTCCTGTTTGCCGCTACCGACGCCGGGCCCTATGTGTATATTTTTGCCACGGGCCAATGGTATCCCCTGACCGGAGCCGCTACTCCGTTGCAAACGTACAAGAGTGTCGAATACCTGTCGTCAACGACCACCGTCCGCTTTACGTCGTACGGGCGCGGCGTGTGGGACCTCGTGCTATCCGCCATCCCGCTACCCGTGGAATGGGTCCGTTTCGACGCCCGGGTTTTGCCCCGAAACCAGGTACGGCTGGATTGGGCGACCGGTTCGGAGGCCGGCAATGCTTACTTTGATGTGGAGTACAGCCCCGACGGCGTCCACTTTAGTTCCATCGGCAAAGTAGACGGCCTTGGCAACGACAGCGAGTACACGTTCCGGCACAACGGCCCGCAACCGGGCGCCAATTATTACCGGCTCAAACAAACGGACGCCGGCGGGGTTGGATACAGTTATTCCGCTATCCGGGCGGTCAACCTGGATGCGACCCCGGCGGTTGCGGTGTACCCCAATCCTGTGGCGCAGGGGAGTTCAATCGAGGTAGCACATCCGTTCGAATCTGCCGACTTTGTTTTATACGACGCCAGCGGCAAACCGGTCGTTCAAGCCGCCTGTTCCGGCGCCCCAACCATAGCAATGCCCCGCTTGCAGACTGGCCTCTATGTGTTCACGATAAAAGACCAATACAGCCCCCGATATGTGAGCGGCAAACTGGTTGTCCGGCGCTAGTGGTTAACCAATTTAGTATTTGCGACTACGGAACCTTCCCGAACCAGAACGCCTTCTGCCGTCCGCGAGGCATGCCCGACCGAAGGGGATGGTCCGCCGTCAGGCGGAGCGCCTTTTTTGACAGGGAATTTGAAACGCAATGTCCCATAAAAGGCCACCATGCCCTGTCAAAAACAGCGCAATCCCCGCAGGTCGTTGGCACTGCCGGAAGGACAGCCTTTTTCTTTTGGTTACTTTTCTTTTGGGCGAGCAAAAGAAAAGTAACAATGCCGGACAAGGGACGGGATGCTCCACTTTAACCAAAAGCCAAACAACGGACCAAGAGCTCGTTTCAAATAATAAATCGGTCTTTGACTAATGTTCCCTTTGTCGGGTTCAACGGTTCAGGATCACCATCTTTTTCGACACCGGTTGGCCGGTTTCGGTCCGGATCACATATTGATACACACCTGCCTCGAGGCCGGCGGAATTCGCATCGACCGTGTAGGCGCCCGGCGCATGGCGTCCGTGCACGAGCGTTTTTTGCAACTGGCCGCGCAGGTTGTAAATGGAAACATCCACTATCCCGGCATCAGCTACTTCATAGCAGATGGTGGTCTGTTGTGTGAAGGGGTTGGGAACGTTCTGATGAAGGAGCGGCATCGGCTGTCCACCCAGGCCTGGTTCCTGTACCGGGACATAAGGAGCGGGCGTGTATTTCTCAACAGACATTTGTACGGTCGATTGACTGATACCGCCTAAGACGTAAATACGGCCGTTGTAAACGACACTCGCAAATGCGCGCCGGTCGGTCTGCATGGGTGTGCCGGTCGTCCATAAGCCCGTACCCGGGTCAAACACCTCCACATCGGAATACGACAGATCCGGAGCGGACACGCCTCCGATCGCGTAAATTTTCCCGTTTAGCGTTTCCGCCACAAGACCCCACCGCGGCTTATCCATATGAGTAGCCGGCTTCCAGCTGTTCTTCAGGGTATCGTAAAATGAAACATAATCTTCTCCCATCCAGGGGTCGCCTGCCGTGCCGCCGATAACATATATCTTCCCGTCCAACACACAGGAGGCCGGGGAGCCGAGCCCTTTCGGATACGGAGCCAGGGTGAACCAATTGTTGGTTGCAGGGTCGAACATTTCATGCACACCGGTTAAGTCGATCCCGCAAATAACATGGATCTTTCCATTCAGCACACTGGTGGTTAAAGCATTTCGGGCCGTTGGCATGTTTTTGCGTTCCGCCCAGGTTTTATTGACCGGGTTAAAGGCATAGACTGAATTGTAATAATTGACAAAGTTGGATTGGCCGCCGCCAATCAGATAAATCGTGTCGCCGATGGTTTCGGCGCCAGCACCCATAATGTATTTGGGCAGATACCCTTCAAATGCCCAGGTCTCCGTGACCAGGTCGAATGAATAATACGTGTTGAGCGTCGTAGAGGGACTGCTCAGGCCACCGAAAACATAAATTTTATCCTTGTAAACCGTTGCGGTGAGATAGGCGCTGGCGGTTGGCATCGGATTCGTGGCATCCCATTTACCGCTTTGGGCGCTGCAATGGTTCATTCCGGCGAAAAAGGGGAAGGAGAAAGGCAGAAAAGCGAGCAATAATAGGAGTTGCTTCATGGTTTTCAGTTTTAATGCCGGGCGTATTTTATCCAAATAAGCGTGCCCAGCCTGGTGAGTAATCAAGTTGCGATGACTGGGCAGAAACCCGCTATTATGTGCCCCAATACTGCATATTTTTGATATCAATTGAAATGACACCCATCAATCCGGACTCTGATTGTTCGGCACGGATTCGCCAAATCGAATACCTTCGCTGGTCACAAACCATCATAAATGCTCGAATTTGAACTGAACGGACACGAATTCATCCCGCTCAACGATTTGCTGAAACGCCTGCACCTGGTGGGCACAGGAGGTGAAGCCAATCAACGGATCAGCGCCGGCGAAGCGCAGGTGAACGGCGTGCTGGAGACTCAAAAGCGCAAAAAATTGCGGACCGGAGATGTAATCGTCTTTTTGGGAAAAACCATTACCATTCGTTGAAACACTGGCCGCGCGGCCTGGAGCGGCGAAGAATGGCCACAGGCCGCAGTAAGACAATTATGGCAAAAAAAACGGCGCGAAAAAAAGCCACCTCCACTTCCAATTTGTTGCGGTTTTCCGCACAATTTGTCCTGGTATTCATTAGCGTGACCCTGGCGCTGCTGTTCGATGAATGGCGCGGCCGGCAACGCGACCAACAACTCGAAGCGTTCTACCTTGAACAATTGGAGCAGGACCTTCAGCAGGATATCAGGGAGTTGGAAAGCGACCTGCACGGGTACCAGGACATCTGGGCCGCCCAACGGCGTCTGGGGGATTATGTGTTGGGCAATGCTCCTGCGCCCGACGATACCCTGCTGCAATTAATCCCGCTGTTTTTCCGCGAAATTTACCCCGAAGCCCATAACCTGGCCTTCGAAGCGCTGCGCAACACCGGCAAACTGGATATCCTCCAAAACAAGACCATTCTCAAAAACCTGCTGTACATCAACCAGGAAGCCCTCCCCCGGTTACGCGTCAGTATCGACGGCTATTTGCGCATCAAGCGCGAACAGCTCACACCTTTATTCCTCAACGATTGGCCGGGCTACCAAGGCGGCCCCGGCCTGCGCCGTTTCCTGCAGCACAACCTGGTGCGCAATTTTCTACAGTTTTCTTTTTTCGAAGAAATCACCCGGCGTTACGAAGAACTCCTGGCAACGAACCGCAACCTGTTGAACCTGGTCCAGGAAGAACGTCAGTTGTCTGGCCCGGAAAAATAAGCACGGTCCTGTTCTGCACCTCCAAGTGGGCTGGGGTTGTACCTTTGCACCTCACCACGCTGTCCGCATGCGATTCGACGACTACCATATTGCCCCCGAAATCAAACGCAACCTGCAGGAGTTCGGCTTCAAACGCCCGACTGACATCCAGTTCAAATCGATCGCCCCTATTCTCAAAGGCGAAGATGTGCTGGCCATCGCGCAAACCGGCACGGGCAAAACCGCCGCTTTCGTCATTCCCGTATTGCACCTACTCCACGACCGCAAGAAATCAGCCCGGCCGGAAGGCATCAAATGCGTGGTTATGGTGCCTACACGCGAACTCGCCCTGCAGATCACCGAGGTGTTCCAGCGCCTCGGCCAACACACCCGGGTAAAGATCCTGTGCGTATTCGGCGGCGTGGAACAGGGCCCTCAGATCGCCCGCCTGGAGCAAGGCGTCGATGTGCTCGTGACCACTCCCGGGCGGATGTTCGACCTGGTTAGCCAAGGCTTTATCCACCTGGAGCGCGTGGAAGTGCTGGTACTGGATGAAGCCGACCACATGCTCGACCTGGGTTTTATCAAAGACATCCGGGACCTGATCAAATTCCTGCCCCGCAAACGGCAAACGCTGTTTTTCTCCGCTACGATCAACGAAACGATCAAGAAACTGGCGTATTCGTTGGTGCACAAGCCCATCCGGATCCAGCTTTCTCCAAAAGATCCGGTATCTAAAAATGTTAGCCACGCTGTCGCTTTTATCGAAATGGACGACAAGCGCTTCTTTCTCGAGCGTTTCGTGCGCGAGCACCCCGACAGCAAGATCCTCGTGTTTGTTCGCACCAAAGTGCGCGCCGAACGGGTCAGCAAAGCGATGGAACGCGTAGGAATTGCCACCCAAACCATTCACGGCGATAAAGAGCAAACCGACCGGCTGGAAGTGTTGGCCCGGTTTCGCGACGGGGCCCTGAAGATCCTGATCGCCACCGACGTGAGCGCCCGTGGCATCGATATCCCGAATGTGGATTTTGTGATCAATTACGACCTGCCCGATGTGGCCGAAAATTACGTGCACCGTGTCGGCCGAACGGGCCGCGGCACCCAAAAAGGCCAGGCCGTTTCGTTTTGCAGCCCCGAGGAAAAACCCATGCTGGAGGAGATCGAACAGTACCTCAGCAAGCCGGTGGCTATCCTCGAAATCGACAAAAACGAATATGCCGACACCCTCCGCCTTACCGAGGACGTGCCCGACAAATGGAAAGATGTAATGCAGGAGATCGAAGCCGCCGAAAAGTGGCGGAAAAGCAAAAAGAAAGGATAACGGGCCGGTTCATTCGCTCTTGAGCGCCGTCACCGGGTTGGCCAACGCGGCCTTCAGGCTTTGAAAACCAACCGTCAGCACGGCCACGCCGATGGCGCCCAGTCCCGCGAGCGCAAACATCCACGCTTCCAACCTGATGTGGTAGGCGTAATCCGCCAACCATTGCTGCATGCCCCACCACGCGACGGGCGTGGCGATAGCAATGGCAATCACCACGAGTTTCAAAAAGTCGGTCGCCAAAAGCCGGGTAATCCCGGTGACTGATGCGCCGAGCACTTTCCGAATACCGATTTCTTTGCTGCGTTGCCCGGCGCTAAAGGCCGCCAGTCCCAACAACCCGAGACAGGAGATCAGGATAGCGAGTCCCGCAAAATACCGCGATAATGCCGCCACCCGGCGCTCCGAAACATACTGCGCCTGGTAGTCCTCGTCGAGAAATTTGAAGTCGAACGAATACCCGGGATTATAGGCAGCATAAAAAGCGCGAAGCCGATCGAGGGTCTCTTTTTCACGGCCCGCTTCGATTTTAGCCATAATCATTGCCGTTCGTGTTGGCTGGCAGGTAAATATCATAGGGGGAATTGGTTCGTGCAGCGACTTGATATGAAAATCCTTGAGCACCCCGATGATAGTTTTTTCTCCGCCCCAAAGACGGACGGATTTCCCGACGGGATCTTTCAGCCCCATCGCCCGGATGGCTGTTTCATTGAAAAGTACCTTGCTATCTTCGGCGCCAAAGGTGCGGGAAAAGGAGCGCCCTTCGGCCAACGGTATGCCCAGCGTTTCGATAAGGTCGTAATCGACGGACCGGATGGCGAAGTTGATCAGGTCGTGTTCTGTTTTGCCCGGCCATTCAATCCCATACGTAAAAGCGCCGCTGCCATTTTGAACGATATTGGTTTGTATGGCCGAAGCCTTGACCACGCCCGGCACCTTGAGCAGCGCCGCCAGGAAGTCCTCGGGTTGCTGGCTCGCTTTACCCGCCTTGTCAAAATAAAGCACGTTGGCCTTGTCGTAGCCTAGGTTTTTAGACTGTACGTATTCTACCTGCCGGTACACCACCAGCACGGCCACCATGAGCACCAGCGAAATGACAAACTGGAAGACCACCAGGCCTTTTCGCGCCAGCAATTCGCCCAGCGCACTTTTCAGGCGACCTTTCAGCACCGCCGCCGGCTTGAAGCCCGACAGGTAAAAAGCCGGATAACTGCCCGACACCAGACCCGTGAGCAGCGCAATGCCCAATGCGCCGGCCAGCAAGCCCGGTTGGTAATCGAACGAAAGTTGCTTGCCGGTCAGGCTGTTGAACGCCGGCAGCAACATGCTTGTCGCTGCCACCGCCACCGCCAGTGCCGCCAGCGACAGGAAGATCGCTTCGCTCAGGAATTGAACCACCAGGCTTTGCCGGGTAGCGCCCACGGTTTTCTTTATGCCAACTTCTTTCAGACGCTGCGTCGCCTTGGCCGTGGACAGGTTCATGAAGTTGATGCAGGCGATCAACAGGACAAACAAGGCGATCAGGGAAAACAGCCGCACATACGCGATTCGCCCGCCAGTCTGTACGCCGTTTTCGTATTTGCCGTACAGGTAGGCGCTGGAATAAGGCCGGACGAACAGGGTGAAAATGGACTCCGGAAAGTATCTTTTGATGAAGCCGCCGATCTTGGCGTTAAACTGCGCCGTGTCGGTCCCTTCCTTTAACACCAGGTACGTTTGAGCGCCTTCGTTCCACCACTTTTGGCCACCCGTCCAGATATCGCTCAGGAGCAGATCATAGGTCAGGACAAAATCAAATACCATCGAGTTATTAGCCGGCAATGGGCGGAATACGGCCGATACGAGCGATTGTTTTTTCATCCCGAACAGCTCCCATGTCACCGTTTTGCCGATTGCCGCTTCGGGAGCGCCGAAAAGGCTCCTGGCCAGTCCTTCCGAGAGGACGATGGCATTCCGGTCGGCGAGCGCCTGCTTCGGGTCGCCGCTGGCCAGGGGAAAGGAAAAGACGTCGAAAAAATCGCGGCTGGCAAATATTCCGGTCGAGCGTACTGCTTTTTCACCGTGTTGTAGCGAAACAAACAGGTTGTCCTTGGCCATCGACATGACCGATGCTGCTGCCGTCACCTCAGGCAGGTCTTTGGTCATGGCCTCGGCCAACGGCCCCTGCGTGGTTTCGTGGACGACCACCTGGCCGTTCTCCGTACTGCGTTCCAGCACCTGGTAGAGTTGCGCATCGTTGCGGTGGAACTTGTCGAAATGCCATTCGTCGTTTACCCACAGGAAGATCAGCAACGCGCAAGTCAGCCCGCTGCTCAGGCCGGTCAGGTTGATTAGAAACTGGCCTTTGGAGCGCAGGATGTTGCGGTACAGAAGCAGGAGATGGAAGCGAAGCATGATGCGTTTTTTTAGCAAGGTTTAATATCCAAATTAAGAATTTCCCTCGTCAAGCGTACACCCGGAGCGCTTGACGAGAACTATCCGAAACATGCGATCTAGCCCAGTTCAATTGCCATGCCAGCAACGTATACTACTAAAAATCAAACACTTGCAGGTGAAGCGCATGGACGCGATTGTTCGTTTTCGGACAGATGAGTGTGCGTGAGCGGACAGGGCGGCCCGGGTCGGGGTAAAATAGGCAACGGACGATTGGGCGCTTTAGGGCGAAGGAGTATATTTGAACCGGTAAGGGACTGCCTTTGGAAATCGGAAGAACCCACCGTCTAATTTTATATCCACTTTACCAAATTGACCGATGACACGAACCGTTCAACTGGCCAATCGTTTCAGAGAAGTTATTCTAAATGGCGTTTGGATCGCCAATACCAATTTTAAGCATCAACTTGCCGACCTGAGCTGGGAGCTAGCCACCACGAAGGTCGGCGCTTTAAACACAATAGCAGCGCTTACCTTTCACATCAATTACTATGTTGCCGGCGTATTGAACGTGTTGGAGGGTGGTACGCTTGATATCAGGGATAAGTACAGCTTTGACCTTCCACCGCTTACATCACAAAACGATTGGGAAAAGATGTTGGCCTCTTTTTGGGAAAATGCTGAAAAATTCGCCGCTTTGGTAGAGCGCATGCCCGACGAAAAACTCGATGAAGCGTTCGTTGATGAAAAATATGGGAGTTACGAACGGAATATAGCAGGCATGATCGAGCATTGTTATTACCATTTGGGGCAGATCACGCTGCTGAAAAAAACATTGCTGGCATCGGCAAAAATGGAGTGACAAATCCCGCCGCAGCGACACTGCTGTGCTCGCAATTTATTCCCTGAAAAACGTATTTTGCGCACCTTCCTTTTTCCTTACCTGTTCAAAAAACCGCGTTGGACTATGCTGGATTTTGACACCGACTCCTTATGGTTAGAAATAGCAATCGTTTGCGGGATAACCGCTTTTGGCAGTATTTTTTTCGGCCATTTCGAAGAACATACGCCTAAGTTCAGGCGGGTGCTGAAACTTGTACTGTTCAATTTGATCGTCGTACTGACATCAAAATACCTCGGGCGCGTTTGGTCTTTTGGTTTTTTGGGGATCATGCTCCTCGGCGTGGCTTATATCCACGCAGTATGGCTGCCCGGCAAAGGCATCAACGGACTGACCGGCGAGCCGAAATGGAAATATTATGCACTAAAAGGCTGGACCCGGTTTCTCCCGGAATCCGACCGTGAAGGGAACGACCATGCAGCCTAGCCACCCTTTCAAAGATACCTGTCGTGCAAATGCTTCGTTTTCAAGCCCAAATCGAAATAATCGGCGTCAATCCGTATGTGTTGTTACCCGACACCGTGCTGCAAAACCTGTTTCAACAGGCGGGCAAAGACCGGGGCAAGATCCCGGTCCGCATGAAAATCGACGGGCATGAATTCACCCAAACCCTGGTGAAATACAGCGGGCACTGGCGGTTGTACCTCAACATGCCCATGCGCAAGGCCGCGGGAAAAGACGTGGGCGACACGGCCGTGTTTGAGGTGGAATTTGACCCGCAGGAGCGAACCGTTCCCATGCATCCAAAATTCCGGCACGCCCTGGAGACGCACCCGGCTGCAGCACGCGCTTTCGAACGCCTGAGCCCCTCCCGTCAGCTGGAGATCCTGCGGTATTTGGCCGCTCTGAAAACGGAAGCGAGTGTCGACCGCAACGTGGATCGCGCCATGCGTTTTTTGACCGGGGAAGCGCGGTTTGTAGGGCGGGATAAACCCTGAAAAAACCGGCGAGTCACGCAAATCCCTCCAAAACCCGATGCCGTCCTTTTCACCAAACTAACGTATACGAACATGGCAAAAATCATGGTTCAGTTTCACTTCCCCAACACGACGCTCCAACAATACGATCAGGTATGGGCCGAAATTCGCGCCTCTGGTCATACCCATCCTCCGGGGCTGTTGTACCATGCCGGCGGGCAAAACGAAAACGACATCGTGGTCGTGGCGGTTTGGGAATCGGCCGACGCATTCATGCAATTTGGCGACACCTTACGGCCTCTTTTGGCTAAAAATGGCTTCCCGCAAGTGAAACCGATGGTGACGCCAATACACTTCGAATTGATCGGCAGGTAAATTCAGCCGTCAAGGCAAAATTACCCGCCCCATAATGATTTTATTCCACCACGGAGCCACAGAGCATAAAGCGCTGCGCAACCGTGGCTCCGGTGGTGAATAATATGCTACGTATTTTGCAAAAAAGCCGTTTGGCGCACCTCTTTCCCGTCATAAATTCAAAACCATGCAACCCGAATTCATGCAAATCATCCCGGTGCTGCCTTCGTCCGACATCGCCCGCGACACGGCCTGGTACGGTGAAAAAGCGGGATTTTCCATCCACTATTCCGACAATATGTACGCCGTGCTTTACCGGGGTGCGATCACCCTCCACCTGCAATGGCACGCCGGCACGGCCGATGATCCTCTACTGGGCGGTTCCGTGGTCCGTATCCAGACCAAAGACATCCGGCCGGTGTTCGACGAGTTCCTGCAGCGTGGCACGGTCAAACAGGGCGATCTCCGGATGAATACTCCGTGGAAAACAAATGAATTCGGGTTTTATGACCTGAACCGGAACGCGATTTTTGTCGCGGAGGATCTGGAGTGAGCCATTGAGAAGATCAATTAATATGATCAGTTGAGAGCCGGCGCCTTTGCTTTCACATTATTTAATAACGCCTTCCACCTTGCCATTCTCAAAACCGGAGATTTCTACGATCACGCCGGTTTTGCCATCGCTGAGCGCACTGGCAATATCATCGAGCGAACAGCTATGGGTAATTTCGATTTTGCCCGTATTGCCGCTCATACTTTTCTTTACTGACTGGACACCTTTCAGACCTTTTAGGCCGGTCTCGATTTTAGCCAGTTTGGCAAAACTGACATTGGAAAGCAATACTTCCGAGTGGGAGCCGCCGCCGGCAGTATTCCCCGGTTGAAATTGACAGAGTTGTTCGAGGAAGTAGTCGGCCATCAAGGCGCCTGCATTCCGCAAGGCAATCTTTGCAGCCGTCAATTCCGTGACATCCACACCGCCGGCATGTTGGCCGTCGGCAGCGATGATTTGGGCGTTGGAGGTCTGTACCGCGCGGGCTTCCACCCGGGCTGCGCAAGAGCGCAAATTCCCGGAGGCCTGGCCTGCCGATTGGCTGAATGCCTCTCCAATAATGATGATATCCGCCCCGAATTTTGCTCCTAACGAGGATGCCGCATTGGCATCTTTAAGCGCTGCGTTGATCTGGGTGCTTTCCCGGATCGATTTATATACAGAAGGGTCCAGCACTTTAAATCCCGCTTCGATCAATCTGCGGATGATCTCCGTTTCCCCGGCGGGGTCGGGCACGCGCTGCGTGATATGTACCTCCGGGATGATCACCATCACGGTTGGCACTTTCCCTGATTGAAGCACCGGGCAATTGCCCTTCCCAAAGCCGGCCGGTTTTCTTGCGCCGTTGTCAGCCACAGCATCCAGCATCAATTGTTTCTCCTCGGTAAGCCATTTGCTCGATTCGAGAATTGCTTCCTCCACGGCATCGGCCATCGCTTTGCTTTTAAAGCCAAGTCCGCCAA